>NZ_BAAAXG010000026.1:0-316562 GCF_039535475.1 Streptomyces showdoensis
GCGCGCGGGCCTTCGACCTCGCGCTGTGGCTGCTGCTCTGCGTCCCCGTGCTGCTGAAGTCGGACCCGAACGACGGCGGCTCGTGGCCCCGGGTCGGCATCGGCGTGGCGCTGCTCGCGGTGTGCGTGGCCGTGGGCCGGCGCCGCCCCACGGCGTCGCTGGCGCTCGCGGTGGCGGCCTCGCTGGCCACCAGCCCGGAGCTGTTCACCCCCGCGTACA
Source organism: Streptomyces showdoensis (assembly GCF_039535475.1). NCBI lineage: Bacteria > Bacillati > Actinomycetota > Actinomycetes > Kitasatosporales > Streptomycetaceae > Streptomyces > Streptomyces showdoensis. Next base: position 220 of record NZ_BAAAXG010000026.1, read on the forward strand.
CGCTGGCCCTGGTCGCCTTCGGCTATCTCGCCGGGCGCCGGGCGGCGGCGACCCGGCCGGCGCTGTGGCTGTTCGGGACGGTGCCCGTCGTGGGCCTCGTGCTGGTCGGGCTGACAGGCCGGCCGCTGGTGATCTGGTTCGCGCTGGTCCTGTCGCTGGCCCTCGCGGTCGTCGCGCCCTGGCTGATCGGGCGGTACGCGCGCCAGTACGACCGGCTGGTGCGCAGCGGCTGGGAGCTGGCCGACCGGATGGAGCGCGAACAGGCGGCCGTCGCCGACCGGGAGCGGCTGCGCGAGCGGTCCCGGATCGCCGGCGACATGCACGACTCGCTCGGGCACGACCTGGCCCTGATCGCGGTCCGCGCGGGTGCCCTGGAGGTCGATCCGGCCCTCGGCGCCGAGCAGCAGCGGGCGGCGGGCGAGCTGCGCCGGGCGGCGGCCGACGCGACGGGGCGGCTGCGGGACATCATCGGGGTGCTGCGCGAGGGCGACGAGGAGGCGACGGCGGCGCCGGTCGCCCCGGCGGACGAGTCCGTCGCCGAACTGGTCGCCCGGGCCCGCGCCTCGGGGATGGAGGTGGCGCTGGTCCAGTCGGCGGGGGACGCCGCGGCGGGCGCGGCCCCGCTCGCGGAGATGACGGCGCGGGCCGTGCACCGGGTGGTCCAGGAGGGTCTCACCAACGCGGCCAAGCACGCGCCGGGGGCGCGGGTCGAGGTGTCCGTGGAACGGGACGCCGGACGGGACCCCGCACGGGACGGCGGACCCGGCACCGGGCGGGCCGCCGACCGGAGCCCGGACCGCGGCACGGGCCGGGACACCGGGAGGCACACGGGCCGGGCCCCGGACCGGCACGCCGGACGGGAGTTGGACGGGGCTCCCGGGCGCGCCGGCGCCCCGCCCTCCGCCGAGCTCGTCCGGGTCCGGGTCGTCAGCGGGCCCCCGGGGCGGGGGCGGTCCGGGCTCGCCTCCGGTGGGAGCGGGCTGGTCGGTCTCGACGAGCGGGTGCGGCTCGCGGGCGGCACGCTCGCCCAGCGGGTCACCGCCGAGGGCGGCTTCGAACTCTCCGCCGCCCTGCCGCTGCGGCCGCCCGCGCCGCGCCCCGCCGCGCCCCGGTCGGCGCGGGAGCTGGACCGGGCCCGCCGCGAGGTGCGGCGCGGGCTCGCGCGGGCGATCTGGATCCCGCTCGCCCTGCTCGTGGCGCTGGGGCTGCTGATGGCGGGCGTCGGCCTCTACACCCAGCACCGGTCGTATCTGGAGCCGGAGGACTACGCCCGCATCCGGCTGGGGCAGACCCGCTCGGAGGTCGGCGAGTGGCTGCCCGACCGGCCGCTGGACGGGCGCCCGCAGCGGGCGCCGGCGGAGCCGCCCGGGATGGACGAGTGCCTGTACTACCGGGCGACGATGCTGGCGGCGATCCCGGTGTACCGGCTCTGCTTCGCCGGCGGGCGGCTCGCGGACCGGGCGGAGGTGCCGTGAGGCCGGCCCCCCGCCCCGGTCCGGCGGTCTAGCGCAGGATCACTCCCCCGTTCTCGGCGTTCGTCTCCGCCGGGAGCGCGAGCAGGCCCGGTTCGGCGGGGTGGGCGAGGAGGGGGTGGGCCGGCAGCACGCGGACCGTGCAGCCGAAGGGGCCCGTGCGGTCCAGGGAGAGCGCGCCCCCGTAGGGGACCCTGCCCTCCAGGTCCGGGCCGGCGGCGGGTTTGAGGACGGTCGTCCGGGGGTCGAGGAGCCGGTCGTCGGGGTCGACCCGGCCCGTGACGGCCTGGACCTCGACGTCGTCGGGGGTGAGTTCGCCGAGGGACACCCGGACGCGGACGGCCGGGGTGGCGCCCAGTTCGGCGTCCTCCAGGCCGTCGCCGATCTCCACGTGGTCGACGGACACCTTCGGCCAGGCGCCGCGCACCCGGGCCTTCCAGGCGGCGAGCGCGCGGGCCTCGGCGGGGCCCAGCGCCCGGTGGGCGGCGGCCGCGGGGGCGTAGAGCCGCGTCACGTACTCCTGGACCATGCGGTCGGCGAGCACCTTGGGGGCCGAGGTCGCCGAGGGTGCGCCGGACCATGGTGGTCCAGCCGGCCGGCACCCCGTCGGGGCCGCGGTCGTAGAAGCGGGGCGCGACCCGGCGCTCGATCAGCTCGTAGAGGGCGGCGGCCTCCAGGTCGTCGCGGCGGTCCTCGTCGAGGGCGGCGGCCCCGTCGGCGGTGGGGATCGCCCAGCCGAAGTCGGGCTCGAACCACTCGTCCCACCAGCCGTCCAGGACGGAGAGGTTGAGGCAGCCGTTGAGCGCGGCCTTCATGCCACTGGTGCCACAGGCCTCCAGGGGGCGCAGCGGGTTGTTGAGCCAGACGTCGCAGCCGGGGTAGAGCCCGCGGGCCATGCCCATGCCGTAGTCGGGGAGGAAGACGATCCGGTGCCGCACCCGCGGGTCGTCGGCGAAGCGGACCAGTTCCTGGACGAGCCGCTTCCCGCCGTCGTCGGCGGGGTGCGCCTTGCCGGCGACGACCAGCTGCACGGGGCGTTCGGGGTGGAGCAGCAGGGCCCGGAGCCGGTCCTTGTCGCGCAGCATCAGGGTGAGCCGCTTGTACGAGGGGACCCGGCGGGCGAAGCCGATGGTGAGGACCTCGGGGTCGAGGACGGTGTCGGTCCAGCCGAGTTCGGCGGCCGCGGCGCCGCGCTGCCGCCAGGAGGCCCGTACCCGGCGGCGCACGTCGGTGACGAGCCGCTCGCGGAGGGTGCGGCGGAGCTCCCACAGGGTGCGGTCGTCGGCGTCGGGGGCGAGCCGGGCGACCTCGGGGGCGGTCCAGGTGGGGGCGTGGACGCCGTTGGTGATGGAGGTGAGGGGGATCTCGTCGCCGTCGAAGCCGGGCCAGAGTCCGGCGAACATGGCGCGGCTGACGGCGCCGTGGAGGGTGGAGACGCCGTTGGCGCGCTGGGCGAGCCGGAGGCCCATGGCGGCCATGTTGAAGACGCCGGGCTCGCCGCCGAGGGGGGTCTCGTCGCCGAGCGCGAGGACGCGGCCGACGTCGACGCCGGCGAGTTCGCCGTCCTCGCCGAGGTGGCGGGCGACCAGGGCCCGGTCGAAGCGGTCGATGCCGGCCGGGACGGGGGTGTGGGTGGTGAAGACGGTGCCGGCCCGGACGGTCTCCAGGGCGGCGTCGAAGTCGAGTCCCTGTCCGGCCAGTTCGCGGATGCGTTCGAGGCCGAGCAGGCCGGCGTGGCCCTCGTTGGTGTGGAAGACCTCGGGGGCGGGGGGTGCCGGTGAGCCGGCACCAGGTGCGGACGGCGCGGACGCCGCCGATGCCGAGCAGCATCTCCTGGAGCAGCCGGTGCTCGCTGCCGCCGCCGTAGAGCCGGTCGGTGACCTCGCGTTCGCCGGGGGCGTTCTCCTCGACGTCGGAGTCGAGCATGAGCAGCGGGACCCGGCCGACCTGGGCCACCCACAGGTGGGCGTGCAGGCTGCGGCCGCCGGGCAGGGCGAGGGTGATCCGGGCGGGGTTGCCGTCGGGCTCGCGCAGCAGGGTGACGGGCAGCTCGCCGGGGTCGAGGACGGGGTAGTGCTCCTGCTGCCAGCCGTCGCGGGAGAGGGACTGGCGGAAGTAGCCGTGGCGGTAGAGCAGTCCGACGCCGATGAGCGGGACGCCGAGGTCGCTGGCGGCCTTGAGGTGGTCGCCGGCGAGGATGCCGAGGCCGCCGGAGTACTGGGGCAGGGCGGCGGTGACGCCGAACTCGGGCGAGAAGTACGCGATCGAGGCGGGCGGTTCGCCGGGCTGCCGCTGGTACCAGCGGGGCTCGTGGAGGTAGTGGTCGAGGTCCTCGGCGGCGGCCCGCAGCCGGGTCTGGAAGTCCTGGTCGGCGGCGAGCGCGGCGAGGCGTCCGGCGTCGATGGCGCCGAGCACGCGGACGGGGTCGCCGTCGCCGTGCCCGAGCGGGTCGAGGGAGTCGAAGAGCTCGCGGGTGGGGTCGTGCCAGGACCAGCGCAGGTTGCGCGCCAGGTCGGCGAGGGGTCGAAGGGTGTCGGGGAGGACGGGGCGCACGGTGAATCGACGGATTGCCTTCACGTGTTCCACCTTCGCAGGGTGTGACGGAGCGGAGCGGAAGCACCACGCTGTGCGTCCGGGGTTCCGTCGCGGAGGTTAGGCGAAGGAGCCGGGCGCCGCTACGGCGCGCGCGGGGCACGGCGGGCGCCCCGGGGGCCCCGGGGCCCGGCCGGCCCGGGCCCGGCGGCGGCTTTCGGCCGTGCCCCGGGGCTGCCGGGGCGTCATGTGCCGTTGCGGCACAAGGTGTTCGACCGGTCCCCGGCGCGGCGGCCGGAACGGGTCGCGGCGGCCGGGGCGGCGGGGCGGCCCCGGCTGGTGCGGGCGGGCGGGGGCGGCCCGGAGGGGCGGCCCGCCGCCTCGTGAACGGAAGCACACACGGTGGCCGCCCGGGGCCGGTGGCACGACCGGGACCGGGAGGAACCGGTGCCGTCCGACAAGGACGGGACCGGTTTCTTGTCCGGGACGTGTTCTTGCCGGTCCGGCTACGCCCTAGTAGTTAACAAAGCGCCGGATTGCCCACCCGAAATCGATGGGAAGGCTCCTCCCCGTACCCCTTCTTACTCCCTCCAGACCCGCCATCCGAGTGAACGCGCACAGGAGCGGTCATGCCCGCAACCCGCCGGCCGTCGACGGAGCTAGAAAGAGCGCACCACCACCCGCACCCCCGCAAACCGTCAGGTGATGCTGTGAATCCGCTCATGGGACGCATTCCCGTACTGGACGTCCGCCCGTTGGTCGACTGCGGCCGCCGCCCCGCGAAGGCGGTGGTGGGCGAGACCTTCGAGGTCTCGGCCACGGTCTTCCGCGAGGGCCATGACGTCGTCGCCGCCAACGTGGTGCTGCGCGGCCCCTCCGGCCGGCCGGGGCCCTGGACCCCGATGCGCGAGCTGGCCCCCGGCACCGACCGGTGGGGCGCCGAGGTCACCCCGGACGCCGAGGGCTCCTGGTCGTACACGGTCGAGGCCTGGAGCGATCCGCTGGCGACCTGGCGGCACACCGCGAAGATCAAGATCCCGGCGGGGATCGACTCCGAGCTGGTCCTCGCCGAGGGGGCCGAGCTGCACGAACGGGCCGCCAAGGGCGTGCCGAAGAAGGGCGGCGGCCGCGAGGCGGTGCTCGCCGTGGCGGACACGCTGCGCGACGAGTCCCGGCCGGCCGCGGTCCGGCTCGCGGCGGCCCTCGCCCCGCGGGTCCTGGACGCCCTGGAGCGGCACCCGCTGCGCGAACTGCTCTCCGCCTCGCCCGCGTTGCCGCTGCGGGTGGAGCGGGAGCGGGCGCTGTACGGCTCCTGGTACGAGTTCTTCCCGCGGTCCGAGGGGGTGCGCAAGGTCCGCGGCCGGACCCGGCCCGGCACCTTCCGGACGGCCGCCGAGCGCCTGCTGGCGATCGCCGCGATGGGCTTCGACGTGGTCTACCTGCCGCCGATCCACCCGATCGGCGTCACCCACCGCAAGGGCCCGAACAACTCGCTGTCGGCGAGCCCGGAGGACGTGGGCGTGCCGTGGGCGATCGGCTCGCCGGAGGGCGGCCACGACGCGGTCCACCCGGACCTCGGCACGATCGAGGACTTCGACGCCTTCGTCGCCCGGGCCCGCGAGCTGCGCCTGGAGATCGCGCTGGACTTCGCGCTCCAGTGCTCCCCCGACCACCCGTGGGTGGAGAAGCACCCGGAGTGGTTCACCCGTCGCCCGGACGGCTCGATCGCCTACGCGGAGAACCCGCCGAAGAAGTACCAGGACATCTACCCGATCGACTTCGACGCGGCCGGCGACGGGATGGACGGGATCGTCGCCGAGACCGTCCGGGTGCTGCGGCACTGGATGGACCACGGGGTGCGGATCTTCCGGGTCGACAACCCGCACACCAAGCCGGTGGTGTTCTGGGAGCGGGTGATCGGCGAGATCAACCGGGCAGACCCGGACGTGATCTTCCTGGCGGAGGCCTTCACCCGGCCAGCGATGATGCACACCCTGGGCGCGGTCGGCTTCCAGCAGTCGTACACGTACTTCACCTGGCGCAACACCAAGGAGGAGCTCACGGAATACCTGACCGAACTCTCCGGGGAGGCCGCCGCCCACATGCGGCCCAACTTCTTCGTGAACACCCCGGACATCCTGCACGCCTACCTCCAGACCGGCGGCCGGCCGGCCTTCGAGGTGCGGGCGGTACTCGCCGCCACCCTCTCGCCCACCTGGGGCATGTACGCCGGGTACGAGCTGTGCGAGGGCACCCCGCTGCGGGACGGCAGCGAGGAGTACCTGGATTCGGAGAAGTACCAACTCCGGCCCCGTGACTGGGAGTCGGCGGAGCGCTCGGGCGCCTCGATCGCCCCGCTGATCACCGCCCTGAACCGGATCAGGCGTCGCAACCCCGCGCTGCACCGGCTGCGGAACCTGACCTTCCACACGACCGACAACGACGCCGTGATCGCGTACTCCAAGCGCAGCGGTTCGAACACCGTTCTGGTGGTCGCCAACCTCGACCCCCACCACACCCAGGAGGCCACGGTCTCGTTGGACATGCCGGAACTCGGCCTGGACTGGCACGAGACCGTGCCGGTGCGCGACGAGCTCACCGGCGAGACCTATCACTGGGGCAGGCACGCCTACGTGCGCCTAGAGCCGGGCGTCACGCCCGCGCACGTACTCGTCCTGCGACCGTCCCCGCAGACCGGAGGGTCACCCACATCATGACTGTCAACGAACCCGTCCCCGACACCTTCGAGGACACCCCCGCCAAGGACCGTGATCCCGAATGGTTCAAGCGGGCGGTCTTCTACGAGGTCCTGGTCCGTTCCTTCCAGGACAGCAACGGCGACGGAGTAGGCGACCTGAAGGGCATCACGTCCCGCCTGGACTACCTCCAGTGGCTCGGCGTCGACTGCCTCTGGCTGCCGCCCTTCTTCAGGTCCCCCTTGCGGGACGGCGGCTACGACGTCGCCGACTACACCTCGGTGCTGCCCGAGTTCGGCGACCTCGCCGACTTCGTGGAGTTCGTGGACGCGGCGCACGCCCGCGGGATGCGCGTCATCATCGACTTCGTCATGAACCACACCAGCGACCAGCACCCGTGGTTCCAGGAGTCGCGCAGCGATCCCGACGGCCCCTACGGGGACTACTACGTCTGGGCCGACGACGACAAGCAGTACGCGGACGCCCGGATCATCTTCGTCGACACCGAGACCTCCAACTGGACCTTCGACCCGGTCCGCAAGCAGTACTACTGGCACCGCTTCTTCTCCCACCAGCCGGACCTCAACTACGAGAACCCGGCGGTGCAGGAGGAGATCATGTCCTCGCTGCGCTTCTGGCTGGACCTGGGCATCGACGGCTTCCGGCTCGACGCGGTGCCGTACCTGTACCAGCAGGAGGGCACCAACTGCGAGAACCTGCCCGCCACCCACAGCTTCCTCAAGCGGGTCCGCAAGGAGATCGACGAGCACTACCCGGACACGGTGCTGCTCGCCGAGGCGAACCAGTGGCCGGAGGACGTCGTCGACTACTTCGGCGACTTCCGCTCCGGCGGCGACGAGTGCCACATGGCGTTCCACTTCCCGGTGATGCCGCGCATCTTCATGGCGGTGCGCCGCGAGTCCCGCCACCCGGTCTCCGAGATCCTGGCGAAGACCCCGGAGATCCCCTCCGGCTGCCAGTGGGGCATCTTCCTGCGCAACCACGACGAGCTCACGCTCGAGATGGTCACGGACGAAGAGCGCGACTACATGTACGCCGAGTACGCCAAGGACCCGCGGATGCGGGCCAACATCGGCATCCGGCGGCGGCTCGCCCCGCTCCTCGACAACGACCGCAAGCAGATGGAGCTGTTCACCGCCCTGCTCTTCTCGCTGCCGGGCTCCCCGGTGCTGTACTACGGCGACGAGATCGGCATGGGCGACAACATCTGGCTGGGCGACCGGGACGGGGTGCGCACCCCGATGCAGTGGACCCCGGACCGCAACGCGGGCTTCTCCTCCTGCGACCCGGGGCGGCTCTACCTGCCGGCCATCATGGACCCGGTCCACGGCTACCAGGTGACCAACGTGGAGGCGGGGATGGCCTCGCCGTCCTCGCTGCTGCACTGGACGAAGCGGATGATCGAGATCCGGAAGCAGAACCGCGCCTTCGGGACGGGGACGTACACGGAGCTCCCCTCGACCAACCCGGCGGTGCTGGCCTTCCTGCGCGAGACCGCCCCCGAAGAGGGGCTGGACGCCGACCTCGTGCTGTGCGTGAACAACTTCGCCCGGCACGCCCAGCCCACCGAGCTGGACCTGCGCCGGTTCGCCGGGGTGCGGCCGGTGGAGCTGATCGGCGGGGTGGAGTTCCCGGCGATCGGGCAGCTGCCCTACCTGCTGACCCTCGCCGGGCACGGGTTCTACTGGTTCCGCCTCAAGCGGTCCTGAAGTACCGTCAATTCAGTTCTGTCCCGTGTGGGGCGGTTTCCCCCGCCCCACACCGGGAACTGTGTCCCACACGCACTTCAGGTCCATACGGGCCTTCTTGCCGGGCCCATACGGATCTTCCCCCTCCGACACGTCCCGCACATCCGGACAGCCGAAGCCGCCATCCGGGACACTCTGCGCATTTGAACGCATACGAAGCCCAATTGCGCGCCCCGGGGAAAGGACGCGATGCCATGCCGGAGACCGCCGCATCCACCACCCGGGCCCCGGACGCCCTCCTCCCGTCGCTCACGCCCCTGCTCCACGGCTGGCTGCCCCGGCAGCGGTGGTTCGCGGGCAAGGGCCGCCGGGTCACCGGATTCACCCTGGACGCGGCCACCGAGCTGCTGCCGCTGGACGGCGCCGGACCCGGACTCCTCCATCTGCTCGTACGGGTCGAACAGCCGGGCCGCCCGGCCGGAACGCCCGCCGACTGCTACCAGTTGCTCCTCGGCGTGCGGCCCCAGCTGCCGCCGCGCCTCGCCCCCGCCCTGATCGGGCGGATCCGGCAGGGCCCGCTCGCCGGACGGGCCGTCTACGAGGGGCTGCGCGACCCGCGGCTCGCCGGACTGCTCTACGAGCGGCTGCGCGCCCCGGGCCGGATCGGCCCGCTCAACTTCCACACCACGGCGGCGCTGCCGCCCGCCCTCGCCCCCCGCGTCCTGGACGCCGAACAGTCCAACTCGTCCCTCGTCTACGGAGATTCGTTCATCCTGAAGATCTTCCGGCGGGTCAGCCCCGGCGCCAACCCCGACCTCGAGCTGCCGCTCGCGCTGGCCGGGGCGGGCTGCGCCCGGGTGCCGGCGCCGGTCGCCTGGTTCGAGACGGGCGCGGCGACGCTCGGGGTGCTCCAGCCGTACCTGCGCGACTCGCGCGACGGCTGGCGGCTGGCGCTCGACGCGCTGGCCGACGGCCGGGAGTTCACCGACGAGGCCTTCGCCCTCGGCCGGGCCACCGCCGAGGTCCACCTGGCGCTCGCCACCGCCCTGCCCACGGAGCGGCTGCACCGGGCCCAGTCCCGTCACCTGGCCGCGGCCATGGACGCGCGGCTGCACGCCGCCGCCCAGGCCGTCCCGGCCCTGCTCCCGCACGTGCCGGGGCTGCGCTCCGTCTTCGCCGCGGCGGAGGACGCCCTCGGCTCGGGCCGGCTCCAGCGCATCCACGGCGACCTCCATCTCGGCCAGACCCTCCGGGGCTCCGACGGGGCCTGGGCGGTGATCGACTTCGAGGGCGAGCCCGCCAAGCCGCTCGACGAGCGGCGCAGCCCGCAGCCGACCGTCCGCGACATCGCCGGCATGCTCCGCTCCTTCGACTACGCGGCCCGCACCCACCGCCCCTGGAACGCCGACTGGGCGGCCCGCTGCCGCGCCGCGTACTGCACGGGCTACGCCGAGGCCTCCGGCACCGACCCGCGCGACGATCCGGCGCTCCTGCGCGCCTACGAGACCGACAAGGCGGTGTACGAGGTCGTCTACGAGGCCCGGCACCGGCCGGACTGGCTGCCGGTCCCGATGGCCGCCATCGAACGCCTGTCGAGCACGTCATGACCCCGTTCGGCCGAACCGGCCGGGGCGCGGGCCTGCGGTGGAGGCGACTCGCACCGTTCGGCCGAGTGTCCCCGGGCGGCGCGGCGCCGTTGCGTCCTCGTACCCCCGTTCCCCTCGCCCTCCAGGAGGCACCCCGGTGACCCCCCGCCCCGCAGGCAAGACGGCAGACGGCTCGCGGCAGGCGCCGCCGCTGGACCCCGGTGACCGGGCCCGGCTGCTCGCCGGCGAGCACCACGACCCGCACGGGGTGCTCGGCGCCCACCCGGTCAAGGGCGGGATCGCGGTGCGGGTGCTCCGGCCGTGGGCGAAGGAGGTGGCCGTGCTCCTGCCGAAGGGGCGGCGGGTCCCGCTCCACGACGACGGGGACGGGCTGTTCTCCGGGGTCGTGCCGCTGCTGCGCAAGGTGCCCGAGTACCGGCTCGGGGTGCGGTACGACGCGGACGAGCTGGTCGTCGACGACCCGTACCGCTTCCTGCCCGCGCTCGGCGAGCTCGATCTGCACCTGATCGGCGAGGGCCGCCACGAGGAGCTGTGGACGGCGCTCGGCGCGCGGGTCGTCACCCACCAGGGCACGGCCGGCACCCGCTTCACCGTGTGGGCGCCGAACGCCCGCGGCGTGCGGGTCACCGGGGACTGGACGTACTGGGACGGCAGCGGGCTGCCGATGCGCTCGCTCGGCTCCTCGGGCGTGTGGGAGCTGTTCGTGCCGGGCGTGGGCGAGGGGGCGCTGTACAAGTTCGACATCGCCCGCCCGGACGGCTCGCACACGGTCCGCGCCGACCCGATGGCCCGGCGCACCGAGTGCCCCCCGAACACCGCGTCGGTGGTGACGGACGACCACCACGTGTGGGGGGACGCGGAGTGGATGGAGCGGCGCGGGGAGCGGCCGCACCACGAGGCGCCGCTGTCGGTGTACGAGGTGCACCTGCCGTCCTGGCGGCCGGGCCTCTCGTACCGGCAGCTGGCCGAGCAGCTGCCGGGCTACGTGCGCGATCTCGGCTTCACCCACGTCGAGTTCATGGCCGTGGCCGAGCATCCCTTCCACGGCTCCTGGGGCTACCAGGTCACCGGCTTCTACGCGCCGACGGCCCGCCTGGGCACCCCCGACGACTTCCGGTTCCTGGTGGACGCGCTGCACCAGGCCGGGATCGGCGTCCTGATGGACTGGGTGCCGGCGCACTTCCCGCGGGACGACTGGGCCCTCGCGGAGTTCGACGGGCGGCCGCTGTACGAGCACGAGGACCCGCGCCGCTCGGCCCACCCCGACTGGGGGACGCTGGAGTTCGACTACGGGCGCAAGGAGGTGCGCAACTTCCTGGTCGCCAACGCCGTGTACTGGTGCGAGCGCTTCCACCTCGACGGCCTCCGGGTCGACGCGGTCGCCTCGATGCTCTACCTGGACTACTCGCGGGAGCACGGCGAGTGGCTGCCGAACGAGTTCGGCGGGCGGGAGAACCTGGACGCGGTGGCCTTCCTCCAGGAGATGAACGCCACCGTGTACAAGCGCTGCCCGGGCGTCGTCACCTTCGCCGAGGAGTCCACCGCCTGGGACGGGGTGACCCGGCCGACGGACCAGGTCGGCCCGGGCGGCTTCGGCGGGCTCGGCTTCGGCATGAAGTGGAACATGGGCTGGATGCACGACTCGCTGGGCTACGTGTCCAAGGAGCCGGTGCACCGCAAGTACCACCACCACGAGATGACCTTCTCGATGGTGTACGCGTACAGCGAGAACTACATCCTGCCGATCTCCCACGACGAGGTCGTGCACGGCAAGCGGTCACTGGTGTCGAAGATGCCCGGCGACTGGTGGCAGCAGCGCGCCGACCACCGGGCCTACCTGGGCTTCATGTGGGCCCACCCGGGCAAGCAGCTGCTCTTCATGGGGCAGGAGTTCGCCCAGGGCGCGGAGTGGTCGGTGGACCACGGCCCCGACTGGTGGCTGCTCGACCCGTCGTACGGGGCGGAGGCCGACCACCGGGGGGTGCGGGACCTGGTGCGCGACCTCAACACGGTGTACGCGGCCACCCCGGCGCTGTGGGAGCGGGACACCTCGCCCGAGGGCTTCCAGTGGGTGGTGGGCGACGCGGCCGAGGACAACGTCTTCGCCTTCCTCCGCTTCGACGCCTGCGGCTCCCCGCTGCTCGCCGTCTGCAACTTCTCCCCGGTGGTGCGGCACGACTACCGGCTGGGCGTGCCGGACACGTGCGCGGCCTGGGCGGAGGTGCTGAACACGGACGCGGCCCGCTACGGCGGCGGGGACGTGGTGGGCACCGACCCGGTGAAGACCGAGTCGGTGCCGTGGCACGGGCGTTCGGCGAGCCTGCGGATGACGCTGCCGCCGCTGGCGACGGTGTGGCTCAGGCCGGCCTGATCACGCCCATCCGCTGGGTGGCCCGGGTGAGCGCCACGTACAGGTCGTTGATCCCGTGCGTGGCGCCGTCCCGGATGCCGTCGGGGTCGACGACGAGGACGGTGTCGAACTCCAGGCCCTTGGCCTGGCGCGGGTCGAGCAGCACGACCGGCCGGGTGAGGTCGGGCTTCGGCCCGTACGAGGCGTCGGGCAGGGCGGCGAGCAGTGCCGGGTGGAGGGCGACCGGGGCGATCACCGCCAGCCGGCCCTCGCCGCGCGGCTCGGCGGCGACCGCGTCGGCGGTCTCCTTGACCGGGTCCTCGACGGTCCGGTCCCAGGGTTCGACGCCGGTGGAGCGGACCGAGCGGGGCGGCTCGAAGGCCGGGTCGGCGGCGCGCCGCACCTCGGCGGCGACGGCCATGATCTCGGCCGGGGTCCGGTAGTTGACACCGAGCCGGACGAGCTCCCAGCGGTCCTCCACGTACGGGGCGAGAATCCCCTCCCAGGAGCCGACGCCGGCCGGGTCGCCGGTCTGGGCGGGGTCGCCGACCAGGGTCATGGAGCGGGTCGGGCTGCGGCGCATGAGGAGCCGCCAGGTCATCGCGGAGAGCTCCTGGGCCTCGTCGACGATGATGTGCCCGAAGGCCCAGGTGCGGTCGGCGGCGGCGCGCTCGGCGGCGCTGCGGTGGTCGGCCTCCTCGTGCCGTTCGGCGAAGCGCTCGGCGTCGATGATGTCGTGCGCGGAGAGGACCTCGGAGGCGTCCTTGTCGAGCTCCTCCTTGTCCTCGAACTCGTAGGTGCGGGAGGCGAAGGAGACGTCGAGGACGCCCTGCGCGTACTGGATCTGCTTCTGCCGCTCGGCCTCCTCGGCGGCGCGGGCGGCGGAGTCGTCCTCGCCGAGGAGTTCGGCGGCCTCGTCGAGCAGGGGCACGTCGGCGGGGGTCCAGGGGCCGTCTCCGGTGCGCCGGATCTCCTCGGCGTCCGCCTCGTCCAGGTGGGTGGGCTCGGCGAGGTAGTCGGCGAGGAACTCCTGCGGGGTGAGCTCCGGCCAGAGGGTGTCGAGGGCGGCGTGCACCTCGGGGTTGGCGGCGACGCCCTTGGCCAGCAGGGCGCGGTCGTCGGGGCCGAGGAAGTTCGGCCCGCCGTAGGGGTCGGCGCCGATGCGGTCGGCGAGCTGCTCGGCCAGGGCGTCGAGGACCTGGAAGACGAAGTAGGGGCGGGCGAGGTTGTGCGGGAGGAAGGTCTCGCGGGCCTTGTGGCGGGCTTCGAGGGCCATGTCCCAGTCGATGACCAGGTCGCCGTCCTCGTGCGGGACGGTCAGCGGCTCGCCGCGCTCGGGGACCTGCTGGCGGTCGCGCACGGCGGCGGCGAGGGCCCCGGCCATGACGGCGGAGCCCTTGACGGCCGCGGCGCGGGGGGTGTCGGTGCCGGTGGCGCGGACGCCGGGGAAGAGCTCGCCCGGGGTGGCGAGCAGGACGCCGGTCTCGCCGAGGGAGGGCAGCACGTTGCCGATGTAGCCGAGGAAGGCGGGGTTGGGGCCGACGATGAGCACGGCCCGCTTGGCGAGCTGCTCGCGGTGGGCGTAGAGCAGGTAGGCGGCGCGGTGCAGGGCGACGGCGGTCTTGCCGGTGCCGGGGCCGCCCTCGACGACGAGGACCCCGCGGTGCGGGGAGCGGATGATGGCGTCCTGCTCGGCCTGGATGGTCTGCACGATGTCGTGCATGCGGCCGGTGCGGGCGGCGTCGAGCGCGGCGAGCAGCACCTCGTCGGCGTCCCGGCTCTCGTGCCCGGTGCGGGTGGCGTCGGCGAGGTCGAGCACCTCGTCGTGGAGCGAGACGACCTCACGGCCCTGGGTGGTGATGTGCCGCCGGCGGCTGAGGCCCATGGGCTCGTATCCGGTGGCGAGGTAGAAGGGCCGGGCGATCTCGGCGCGCCAGTCGACGACGAGGGGGGTGCGGTTCGGGTCGTCCTCGCGGATGCCGATCCGGCCGATGTGGTGGTCGCGCCCGTCCTGGAAGACGAGCCGGCCGAAGCAGAGCCCGGTCTCGCCCGCGTTGAAGGCGGCCAGCAGCCCGGACTGCTCGGCGACGAGCACGTCCCGCTCCAGCCGTGCCTGCGCGCTGCCCTCCCCGGAGGTGGCGAGCGCCCGCGCGACTCCGGCCTCGGCCTGGTCCCTCAGGTCGTCGAGTCGTGCGTACAGCTCGTTGATGAATCGCTGTTCGTTCCGAAATTCCTCGGTTGACAATTCGACTCCCGGCGCGATACAGTGCGTGTATTGAACTTCTCCGTGTCTTTTCCATGTCCAGACACGGAATCTATTAATATACGCGAGACCCCACCCCGACTGTCCATTCTAGTCCGGGGCTTTTTTGTGTCCGCGGACGATGACGGGGGAAACGTCATGCGTGTGGTGCTGTCGGCGTACGACTCGCGCGGGGGTGTCGAGCCGCTGGTCGGGCTCGCGGTGCGGCTGGGCGGACTCGGCGCCCGGGTGCTGGTGTGCGCGCCGCCCGACGAGGAGTTCGCGAAGCGGCTCGCCGGGGTCGGGGTCGAGATGGTGCCGACCGGGGCCTCGGTGCGCGACCTGGTGAGCGGCAAGGTCCCGCCCTCGCCCGGCGGGGTGCCCCGACGGGCCGCCGAACTGGTCGCCGCGTTCCACGAGAACGTCTCCGCCGTGGCGGAGGGGTGCGACGTGCTCCTCGCGACCGGCCTGGTCCCGGCCGTGGCCGGGGTGAAGTCGGTGTCCGAGAAGCTGGGCATCCCCTACGTCTACGCGAGCTACCAGCCGGTCAGCCTGCCGTCCCCGCACCACCCGCCGATCCCGCGGCCCGGCCGGCCGCTCCCGGCGGACGTCACCGACAACGCGGCGCTGTGGCGGCGGGACGCCAGGGACGCGCAGGACGTGTTCGGCGAGGCGGTCAACGGCCACCGGGTGTCGGTCGGCCTGCCGCCGGTGGACGACATCCGCGACCACGTGTTCACCGACCGGCCGTGGCTGGCCGCGGATCCGGTCCTCGCCCCGTGGCGGCGGCCCGCGGAGCTCGACGTGGTGCAGACCGGCGCGTGGGTGCTCCCGGACGAGCGCCCGCTCCCCGCCGGCCTGACGGCCTTCCTGGACGCCGGCGAACCGCCCGTGTACGTGGGCTTCGGCAGCGTGCCCGTACGCGATCCGCACGAGGTCGCCCGGGCGGCCGTCGAGGCGGTCCGGGCGCACGGCCGCCGGGTGCTGCTCTCGCGCGGCTGGGCCGAGCTGGCCCCGGCCGACGCCGGGGACGACTGCTTCACGGTCGGCGAGGCCAACCACCAGGCGCTGTTCCGCCGGGTGGCCGCCGTCGTGCACCACGGCGGCGCGGGCACCACGACCACCGCCACCCGGGCGGGCGCGCCCCAGGTGATCGTGGCCCAGGGCGGCGACCAGCCGTACTTCGCCGAGCGGGTCTCCGCCCTGGGCATCGGCGCGGCGCACGAGGGCCCGACGCCGGCCTTCGCGACCCTGTCCGCCGCGCTGGGGACGGCCCTGGCCCCGGAGACCCGCGAGCGGGCCGCCGCCGTGGCCGCGGACTTCGACCAGGACGGGGCGGCGACGGCCGCGCGGCTGCTGGCCGGGATCGCCGGGCGGTAGGACCGGGGGCCGGGCGGGGTGGAGCGTGACGCCGCCCCCGCCCCGGGCAACCCCTACGCCCGGGACGGCTCCAGGACGTCGGCCAGCTCCTCAAGGAGCCGGCGCTTGGGGCGGGCGCCCACCAGCGACCTCACGGGCTCGCCCCGGTCGAAGACCAGCAGGGTCGGGGTCCCCAGCACCCCGTACCGCACCGTGGTGAGCGGGTTGTGGTCCACGTCCATCTCGACGATCCGCAGCCGCTCCTCCCCCACCTCCGCCGCGATGGCGCCGAGCACCGGCTTCAGCTGCCGGCACGGTCCGCACCACTGCGCGGTGAACTTCACGAGCACCGGCGTTCCGGCGCCCAGGACCTCGGTGTCGAAGTCCGCGTCCGTGACCTGTGCCAGGCCCTCCGCGTAC
Source organism: Streptomyces showdoensis (assembly GCF_039535475.1). NCBI lineage: Bacteria > Bacillati > Actinomycetota > Actinomycetes > Kitasatosporales > Streptomycetaceae > Streptomyces > Streptomyces showdoensis. The sequence goes on from NZ_BAAAXG010000026.1 coordinate 16,607, forward strand.
GTCATTCCGTCGCTCCTCCCAGTTCGCATCGTGGTTCCGGGCCGCCCGGCAGTTCCGCCTCGGCCCGCAGGAGCTGCGCGCCGACCTGGGCGCGCACCTCCTTCAGCTGCTCGATGAGCCCGTCGAGTTCGGCCAGCTTGCGCCGGTACACGTCGAGCGACGCGGGGCACGCGTCGCCCGCCGGGTGCCCGGCCCGCAGGCAGTCCACGAACGGCCGGGCGTCCTCCAGGTCGAACCCGAAGTCCTGCAGGGTCCGGATCTGCTGGAGCAGCCGCAGGTCGTCCTCGTCGTAGGAGCGGTAACCGTTCTCCGTGCGCCGTGCGGTCAGGAGACCCCGGGACTCGTAGTAGCGCAGAGTCCGCGTGGTCGTCCCCGCCCGCTCGGCAAGCTCGCCGATTCGCATGTCCCCGAACGTAATCCTTGACGCCGACGTCAAGGCAAGCAGAGAGCCCACCGGCCCCGCGCCCGGCCGGTTCAGGGGCGCTCCCGGTGGAGGGCGGCCACGGGGACGGCCCGGGCGGAACCGGGCGGAGTCGTGTGCGGTGTCCCGGACCTGGCGCCGGTGGGGGTGAGAGGGAGGGGCACCCGTCCCTCGAAGGGGCTGCCGGGCCGGCCGGCACGGGTGCGGAACGCGTCGATGACGCGGGAGTCGAAGTGGAGGGGCAAAGCCGTCCCTACGGTCCTCTTGCCTCCATGTCTCCGCTTTCCAGCGCGGACCGACACGCGACGCGAGTGCCTCCATCTCAACGACGGATCCCGCGGTCTGTCAAGCCCCCGGCGGCAGCAGCGGCTTCCGCTCGACCGGCGAGGTGAGCACGATCGACGTCGTCGTGCGGCCCAGCGCGGAGACCTGTTCCAGGACCTCCTCCAGGTGCACGGTGTCGGTCACCGCGACCTTGAGGATCCAGCAGTCCTCGCCGACCACGTGGTGCACCTCGCGGACCTCGGGGCGGGCCATCAGCTCCAGGGTGCGGGGGTGCTTGAGGGTGTAACCGCCGTGCGGGTTCACCCGGATGAAGGCCTGGATGCCGTAGCCGAGCCGGGCGGCGGAGACCTGCGCCCCGTAGCCGGTGATCGCGCCGCAGTTCTCCAGACGGCGGACCCGCTCGGTGACGGCGGCGGGGCTGAGCCGGACCCGGCGGCCGAGCTCGCTGAGTTTGATCCGGCCGTCGCTCTGGAGCAGGTCCAGGATCTGCCGGTCGATGGGGTCGAGAGCGCCCGCCGTCGTTTCGACGGCGGCGGCGCGCAGCTGCCGAGGTTCCTTCGGCGCGACGGCCCGAACTCCCATGTCTCCCCCTTCAGATGGCGAGCGCACAACGTAACACTTGAGCCATGGACATTCTGATCATCGGCGGGAACCGCTATTTCGGAAAGCGACTGATCGCGCGCCTGCTCGACGCCGGACACCGGGTGACGGTGCTCAATCGCGGTTCTTCCGCGGCTCCGGAGGGGACCGTGCGGCTGGTCGCCGACCGGAACGACGAGGCCGCGCTGGAGAAGGCCCTCGACGGGCGGAGTTTCGACGTCGTGGTGGACCAGGTCTGCTACACCCCGCGCCAGGCGGAGATCGCCCGGCGGGTTTTCGCGGGGCGGACCGGGCGCTATCTGATGACCTCGACGGTGGAGGTGTACGCGTACGAGGACTCCGCCGTCCCGGTCCCGGAGGACGCCCTCGACCTGGGCTCGGTGACGGTCGACACCGGGCTGCCGTGGGAGGACCCGGAGTTCCTCGACGCGCACTACGGCGAGGGGAAGCGGCAGGCCGAGGCGGTGTTCGCGGGCGGTACGGAGTTCCCGTGGGCCTCGGTGCGGGTGGCGCACGTGCTCGGCGGCGCCGACGACTTCACCGGGCGGCTGGACCACTACGTGCGGCGGATCCGGGCGGGCGAGCCGATCGCGGTGCCGCCGGTGAACCGGCCGGCGACCTATGTGTACGTGGAGGAGATCGCCGCATTCCTCGCCTGGGCGGCCGAGGCCGCATTCACCGGCCCCGTCAACGCGCATTCCCACGGACCGCTGACCACTGCCGAGATCTGCGCCGAGATCGAATCCCAGGTGGGCGGCAGGACCGTATTCGAGGTGGTCGAGGTCGGGGCGGTCTCCCCGTTCTCCTTCGCCCGTTCCTATGGAATGGACAATTCCCGTGCCGAGGGGCTCGGATACCGTTTCCGGCATTCCTCGGAATGGCTCGCGCGGGCCGTTTCCGAGACCGTGGCGGCGGGGGCGGGCGCGTGATGCGGCAGCGCGCCCTCGGCGGGGTGGCCGTCGGTGCCGTCGGGCTCGGCACGATGCCCCTGTCCATCGAGGGGCACCCGGACGGGGCCCGCGCCCTCGCCACCGTCCACGCGGCCCTGGACGCCGGGGTGACCCTGCTCGACACGGCCGACTCCTACCACCCGCCGGGCGGGGAGCCGGGCGCGGGCGAGCGGCTCGTGGCCCGGGCGCTCGCGGCCTACGGGGGCGACCGGGACGCGGTGCTGGTGGCCACGAAGGGCGGCCGCGGCCGGAGTGCCGACGGCGGCTGGACGGTCGACGGGCGGCCGGAACACCTGCGGAGGGCGGCCGAGGCCTCGGCCCGCCGGCTCGGGACCACCCCCCTCGGCCTGTACCAGCTGCACAAGCCGGACCCGGCCGTCCCGTACGCCGAATCACTCGGCGCGATGAGGGAGCTGCTGGACGCGGGCACGGTCCGGCTGGCCGGCATCTCCAACGTGGACACCGGGCAGATCCGGCTGGCCCGGGAGATCCTGGGCGAGCGGCTGGTGTCGGTGCAGAACCGCTACTCGCCGGCCGTCCGCGACGCCGAGGCCGAGCTGCTGCTCTGCGCGGAGCTGGGCCTGGCCTTCCTCCCCTGGAGCCCGCTCGGCGGCATCTCGCGCAGCTCCCTCGACGGTTCCTCGGCCCAGGAGGAGGACCCGGAGTTCGGGGCCTTCCACCGGGTGGCCCGGGCGCGCGGGGTGAGCCCGCAGCGGGTGGCGCTCGCCTGGTTGCTGGCGCGGCCGGGAAACGTGCTGCCGATCCCGGGGGCCAGCCGCCCGGAGTCGGCGCGCGATTCGGCGCTGGCGGCCGAACTGGTGCTGACGGAGGCGGAGTTGGCGGAGCTGGGGGTGTGAGAGGTGAAGGCGCCGGACCCATTGACGGGGCCGGTGCCTTCACCTACAAAAGCAACTTGAGAGCGCTCTCACGACCTCGCAGGCCCCCCACGCCCCCCACCGGAGGTGCTCCCCTTGAGCCGCGCCCGACGCACCCCCCTGCTCGCCTCCCTCCTCGCCGCCGCCCTCGCCGGCGGCGCCCTCCTCGGCCTCGGCGGCACCGGTACGGCCCGCGGTGCCGTGCCGCCCGCCCCCGGCTGGACGCTCCAGTGGAGCGACGACTTCGACGGCCCCGACCGCGCCCTGCCCGACGCGGGCCGCTGGCAGATCGACACCGGGCACAACTACCCCGGCGGCCCCGCGAACTGGGGGACGGGGGAGGTCCAGGAGTACACCGCCGGCCCCGACAACGTGCGCCTCGACGGCACCGGCAACCTGCGGATCACCCCGCTCAGGGACGCGGCCGGCAACTGGACCTCGGGCCGGATCGAGACGAAGCGGTCCGACTTCAAGGCCCCGGCCGGCGGCACGCTGCGCATCGAGGGCCGCATTCAGATGCCGAACGTGACCGGCGACGCGGCCCTCGGCTACTGGCCGGCGTTCTGGGCGCTCGGCTCGCCGTACCGCGGCAACTACTGGAACTGGCCGGCCATCGGCGAGTTCGACATCATGGAGAACGTCAACGGGCTCGACTCCGTGTGGGGCGTGCTGCACTGCGGGGTGAACCCGGGCGGCCCCTGCGGCGAGACCACCGGCATCGGCGCGAGCCGCGCCTGCCCCGGCTCGACCTGCCAGTCCGGCTTCCACACCTACCGCTTCGAGTGGGACCGCTCGGTCTCCCCGAACGCGCTGCGCTGGTACGTGGACGGGCAGCTCTTCCACAGCGTGGACGAGACCCGGGTCGGCGCCACCGCCTGGGCCGACATGACGGGCCACGCCGGCTACTTCGTGCTGCTCAACCTGGCGGTCGGCGGGGCGTTCCCGGACGCGCTGGCGGGCCGGACCCCGACGGCCGCGACGGTGCCCGGGCGGCCGATGCTGGTCGACTACGTGGCGGTGTGGACCAAGGGCGGCACGACCACGACACCGCCGACCACTCCCCCGACGACGCCCCCGACCACCCCGCCGCCCTCGGGCTCCTCGATGCTGTACCTGCGCGGCGACGGCGGGGCCGGGGACGCGCAGGCCCCGGGCGGCACGGTCGCCCTCGCCTCGGCGGGCGGGGCCAACCACGACGGGACGCCCGTCACTCCGCAGGTCTTCACCTCGGGCCCGGTGACCCGGACCTACGACGGCGGCGCGACCCGCTTCGACCTCCTGGTGGACGCCGGCACGGTGGTCGCCAACGGGCAGCAGGTGCGGGTCAGTTACGACCGGACTGGCGACGGGAGCTGGGACCGGGTGGAGACGTACCGCTACTTCGCCACCGATCCGGTGCCCGGCGACGAGCACTACACGGAGGCGGCCGGTCTGCTGTCGGCCACGGGAACGCTCGGGAACCTGGTGAACGGCCGGGTCAGGGTCGAGGTGTGGAACGCGATCGGCAACGGGCCCAGCACCCTGGGCACCGGGAACCGTTCGGTGGTCCGGATCCCGTTCTCCTAGGTCCCGTCTTTCGGGTCCCGCCCGGGTCGGTCCTGGTCAGCCCGGATCGGTTCGGGTCGGCCCGGATCGGTCCGGGTCGGTGCGGGTCGGTTCGGGTCGGCCCGGATCGGCCCGGATCGGTCCGCGAGGTGCGCGGAACGGCCCCGGCCGGGGGAACGGCCGGGGTCGATCCGCTTCCGGTGCCCGGATCCGGCTCAAGGCCCGGGACCCGGAGCCTCACACGCCCGCGCGGGCGCGCTCCTCGCCCTCGTCGGCGCGCTGGTCCGGCACGGCGGACGGGCCGTGGCCGTCGTCGACCAGGGTGGTCTCGTCGAAGGGGACCTTCCCGGCCAGCACCTCGGCGACCCGGGCCTTGTCGATCTCCTTGGTCCAGGTGCCGACGAGGACGGTGGCCACGGCGTTGCCCGCGAAGTTGGTGAGGGCGCGGGCCTCGCTCATGAAGCGGTCGATGCCGACGATCAGGCCGACGCCGTCGACCAGGTCGGGGCGGTGCGACTGGAGGCCGCCGGCGAGGGTCGCGAGACCGGCGCCGGTGACGCCCGCCGCGCCCTTCGAGGCGATGATCATGAAGACGAGGAGGGAGATCTGCTCGCCCACCGAGAGCGGGTTGCCCATCGCCTCGGCGACGAAGAGCGAGGACATCGTCAGATAGATGGCCGTGCCGTCGAGGTTGAAGGAGTAGCCGGTCGGGACGGTGATGCCGACCACCGGCTTGCTGACGCCCAGGTGCTCCATCTTCGCGATCAGCCGGGGCAGCGCCGACTCGGAGGAGGAGGTGGAGAGGATCAGCAGGAACTCGCGGCCCAGGTACTTCAGCAGGGCGAAGACGTTGACCCCCGCGACGAGCCGCAGCAGCGTGCCGAGGACGACGAAGACGAAGAGCGCGCAGGTCACGTAGAAGCCGATCATGATGACGGCGAGCGACTTCAGCGCGTCCATGCCGGTCGCGCCGACCACGGCGGCGATGGCGCCGAAGGCGCCGACCGGGGCGGCCCACATGATCATGCCGAGGATCCGGAAGACCAGCCGCTGGATGTGCCCGATGCCGCGCAGCACCGGCTCGCCGGCCGCGCCCATCGCCTGCAGCGCGAAGCCCGCGAGCAGGGCGACCAGCAGGGTCTGCAGCACCTCGCCCTCGGTGAAGGCGGAGACCATGGTGGTCGGGATGATCCCGAGGAGGAAGTCGGCGGTGCCCTCGCTCGCGCCCGCGGCCTGCTTGGCGCCGGCCTCGGCGAGGTCCTTGGTGAGGTGCAGGCCGGAACCGGGCTCCAGGAAGTTGCCGACGAGCAGGCCGATGGCGAGGGCGACGGTCGACATCACCAGGAAGTAGCCGAGGGCGAGACCGCCGACGGCGCCGACCTTGGCGGCCTTGCGGACCGAACCGACGCCGAGCACGATCGTGCAGAAGATGATCGGCGAGATCATCATCTTGATCAGGCTGACGAAGCCGGTGCCGAGCGGCTTCAGCTCGACGGCGACGCCGGGCGCCAGGAAGCCGACGGCGATGCCCAGCAGGACGGCGCCGATGACGGCCAGATACAGATAGTGGGTGCGGTCCCGTCGTGCGGCCACGGGCTCCTCCTCGTACGCAGGGGTCGTCCACGTCCCGGTGGACCCCGCGACTATCCACCAGCCCTGTGACCGGGGTCACGCTTGCGTGCCTTTCGTTCACGGCCGGTGCGTTCGCAAGCGGCCCGCGGGGCCGCGCCCGGGCCGCACGTCTCGGTCGCGGCACGATTCGGACCGGCGGTACGGGGGCGCGAACCGGCCAGGCACACTTGCCGCATGCGCCTCCCCCTCCCCCGGCCCCGCAGCCTCGCCGGCCAGCTCTTCGCGATGCAGGTCGTGCTGATGGCCGCCGTCGTCGCGGGCTGCGCCGTGTTCGCGTACGTGACGGACCGCGCCCAGGCCGAGGAGACCGCGCGCCGCCAGTCGCAGGCGACCGCCTCGGCCGTGGCCGACTCGCCCTCGGTGGTGGCGGCGGCGCGCTCGGCGGACCCGAGCGCGGTGCTCCAGCCGTACGCGGAGGCGCTGCGGGGGCACGCCGGCGTCACCTTCGTGGTCATCATGGCGCCGGACGGCACCCGCTGGACCCACCCGGAACCCGCGCAGATCGGCCGCACCTACCTCGGGCACATCGACCGGGCGGTGCGCGGCGAGACCTTCTCCGAGACGCACCTGGGCGTGCTCGGCCCCTCGGTGCGCACGGTCGCCCCGGTCTTCGACCACGGCCGGGTGGTGGCCCTGGTCAGCGCCGGCATCACCATCGAGAAGATCAGCGAGCAGATGCGCGAGCAGGTCACGGCGCTGTTCGGGATGGCCGGCGCGGCCCTCGCGCTGGGCGGCGCCGGCACGTACGTGATCAACGCCCGGCTCCGGCGGCACACCAAGGGCATGAACGCGACCGAGCTGAGCCGGCTGCACGACTACCACGAGGCCGCGCTGCACGCCGTGCGGGAGGGCCTGGTGATGCTGGACGGGCAGCGGCGGATCGCACTGATCAACGACGGGGCGCGGGAGCTGCTCGGCCTCGGCCCGGACGCCGTCGGGCGCCCGGCGGCCGAGCTCGGCCTCCCGGCGCCGCTCACCGGGGCGCTGCTCTCCTCCGAGCCGCGGGTGGACGAGCTGCACCTGACGGACGAGCGGGTGCTCGTCGTCAACACCCGCCCGGTGGTGGGCGGGGAGCGCAGGGGCACCGTGGTCACCCTCCGGGACCGCACCGAACTCCAGGCGCTCTCGGGTGAGTTGGACTCGGAGCGGGGCTTCACGGAGGCGCTGCGCTCGCAGGCCCACGAGGCGGCCAACCGGCTGCACACCGTGGTCTCGCTGATCGAGCTCGGCCGGGTCGAGGAGGCGGTCGGCTTCGCCACGGCCGAGCTGGAGCTGGCCCAGGCGCTGACCGACCGGGTGGTGAGCGCGGTCGGCGAACCGGTCCTCGCGGCCCTGCTGCTCGGCAAGGCGGCGCAGGCCAACGAGCGGGGCGTGGAGCTGGTCCTGACCGAGACCAGCCGGATCGACGACGGGGTGCTGCCGGTGTCGCTGCCCTCCCGGGACCTGGTGACGATCCTCGGCAACCTGGTCGACAACGCCGTCGAGGCGGCGGGCGGCACCCCGTCCGCCCGGGTGACGGTGACGGCGCTCGCGCGGGACGGCGAACTGCTGCTGCAGGTGGGCGACTCGGGGCCGGGCGTGCGGCCCGAGGACCGCGCGGCCGTCCTGGACCGCGGCTGGTCCACCCGCGGTCCGGGCCGCGGACTCGGCCTGGCCCTGGTCCACCAGGCCGTGACGCGCGCCTCCGGCACCCTGACGCTGGCCGGATCCCCGCTGGGCGGCGCGGAGTTCACCGCCCGGCTGCCCCTGCGGCGGGCCGCCGCCGCCCGGACCGCCGCGGAGGTGGGCGCATGAGCGCCGCGGGCACCGGCATCCGGGTGCTGGTCGTCGAGGACGACCCGGTGGCCGCCGACGCGCACGCGCTGTACGCGGGGCGGGTGGCGGGCTTCAGCGTGGTCGGCGTGGCCCACTCGCGGGCCGCGGCCGTGCGGCTGCTGGAGCGGACCCCGGTGGACCTCATCCTGCTCGACCTCTACCTGCCGGACGGGCACGGGCTCCAGCTGCTGCGGGCGCTGCGCGCGGCCGGGCACTCCGCGGACGTGATCGCCGTGACCTCGGCGCGCGACCTCGCGATCGTCCGGGAGGGCGTGTCGCTCGGGGTCGTCCAGTACGTCCTGAAGCCGTTCACCTTCGCGACCCTGCGCGACCGGCTCGCCCGCTACGCCGAGTTCCGGGCGGCGGCCGGCGAGGCCTCGGGGCAGGACGAGGTGGACCGGGCGCTCGCGACCCTGCGCACCCCGCAGCCGGCCTCGCTGCCCAAGGGCCTGAGCGCGCCGACCCTGGAGGCGGTGACCCGGAGCCTGCGGGCCGCGGCGGAGGGGCTGACCGCGGCGGAGACGGGCGCGGCCGTGGGGATCTCGCGGATCACCGCCCGCCGCTACCTGGAACATCTGGTGAACGAGGGGCGGGCGGCCCGGGCCCCGCAGTACGGTCAGATCGGACGGCCGGAGCTGCAGTACCGCTGGCTCAGCGCGCCGGGGGCGAGCGGTCACCGGTAATCGGTCACCGATGGCCGGATATCGCTCGGTGACTGGCCGATTACCGATCGGTTCCGATGTTCCTACGATCGTGAGGGTTGGGCGAACGCACCGTAGCCAGCGCTCACCCTCCGCTCCTACGGTGTCAGCGTGCACCAACCCACCCCGCCTTTCAACGCCCTCGCCGCACGCCGTCTGCGCGAGGGCCTCGGCATGGCCCCCGGACACGTCGCCTACGGCCTGCGGGCCCAGTACGGGCTCGTCGTCGCCCCCGAGACCGTCATCGCCTGGGAGCGCGGCCGGGTCACCCCCAGCGCGCAGGAGCTGACCGCCCTCGCCGGCGTCCTGTGGTGCGCCCCCGCCGAGCTCCTCGCCTCCGCCACCACCCTGCGCGAGCACCGGATGGCCCGGGGCCTGGCCCCCGAGGACCTGGCCCGCCGGGTGGGCCTGGAGCCCGGCGCGTACCTGCGGATGGAGGAGTCGGGGCGCTGGAGCGGCAACGAGCGCCAGACCGCCGCCCTCGCCGGGACCCTGGGCCTGGGCCCGCGCGCCCTGCTCACCGCGACCGGCGGCGACGAGAAGCTCACGGCGCTGCTGCGGGACGCGGCGACCACCCGCTGGCAGGCCTACGTGAAGCCGGTGGTGAAGCTGCTGCCGCTGCCCAAGCGGACCGTCGAGAACGCGCTCCAGCGGCTGCACACCGACTACCACGCCAAGATGGCGGCCACCAGCAGCTGGGGCGCCTCGGGCTCGACGGGCGACGAGGGGCGGGCGTACCTCGACGGCATCATGGACCGCTTCTGGGCCCTCGTCGGGTAGCGGGCCGGCGCCGTACAGTGACGCCGTGAGACGACACATACCCTTCGAACGGCTGCACAACTTCCGTGACCTGGGCGGCTATCGGACCGCCGACGGCGGGACCGTGCGGTGGGAGACCCTCTACCGCTCCGACTCGCTCGCCAAGCTGGCGGGCCCCGGCGCCGAAGCCGATCTGAAGCTCTTCCGCGAGCTGGACGTGGCCACCGTGATCGACCTGCGCTACCCGTGGGAGATCGCGGCCAAGGGCCGCCACCCCGAGGGCGAGCCGCAGGCCTGGCACAACCTCAGCATCGAGCACCGGCCCTACGACCAGGCCGAGATCGACCCCGCGCTCGATCCCTGGCGCTACCTGGCCGACCGTTTCGCCGAGGTCGCCCTCGACGGCGCCGCGGAACTGCGGGAGGCCCTGGAGCTCATCGCCGCGGCCGAGGGCCCGCTGGTCTTCCACTGCGCGTCAGGGAAGGACCGAACGGGACTGCTCGCGGCGCTCGTCCTGGCGCTGCTCGACGTCTCCGACGAGCAGATCCTGGCGGACTTCGCCCTGACCGAGCTGGCCACCGAACGGCTCGTCGCCGACTGGAGGGCCGCACACCCGGGCCGCGAGCTGCGCTGGCCGGGGTACGGGCGGGCGCCCGAGGAGATCATGCGGCTGGTCCTCGCGGACCTGCGCGCGGAGTACGGCTCGGTGCACGGGTACGTCACCGGCCACGTCGGTCTCGACCCGGCCGTGGTGGCGGCGCTGCGCACCCGGCTGGTGGAACCCGCTCGGCCGTGTCATCCGGCCTGATCCGAAGGACACGACCTAGCGCCGGTCGAAGCTGAACAGCTGGCCCCGGGCGTCCGCCGCGCAGGGCGCCTGGGTCAGCCGGGACCACTCGGCCATGCGGTCGCCGACGACGGTGACGCAGCTGCCGGGGGTCGCGGAGCCGACCGGGACGATGCGGTAGCCGGTGACCGGGGAGCCGTGCGGCTCCAGGGTGAAGCGTTCCACGCGGGTGGGGTCGCCGCACTCGGAGTCCTCGAGCGCGGCGTACGGTATCCGGCCCCCGGACGGGATGCCGGAGCAGCCCACGGGGAAGTCCGGGTGGACCGAGACGATCCGCCACCGGTCCCCGCCGAGCCGCTTCAGCTCGTAGCGGGGGACCTCCGCGCCGGCGCAGGGCCGCTGGTAGATCTGCCCGTCGCGGCTGCCCCGCCGCTCGTTGAGGCAGAGGTCCGAACCGATCACCCGGATCCGCACCGGGCCCTCGGCGGGCGCGGTGAGCACCGGGCGGTGCGCGTGGCCGGTCCCCGTGTCGTCCCGTACGAAGGCGACGACGCTGACGGCGGCGAGGACGAGGCCCGCCACGGCGACGGCGCCGACCAGGGCGCGGCGCAGCCGGGAGCGCGGGCCGGACTCGGGATCGGGACCGGCGGCCGGGTCCTCGGCGGCGGAGGGCCAGGCGGGGGGCGGCCCGGCGGGGGCGGCGCCCTCGGCCGCGGCCCCTTCGGCGGCGCCCGCCGCGGGCCCCGTGCCTCCCGCGTGCGCCGCGTCCTCGGCGGGCTCCTCGTCCCCCGCGGGGCCGTGTCTCCCCCGGGCCGCGAGCTCCGCCCGTACCGTCTCCCACTCCTCCGCCTGGCCGGGGCCGAGGCCGCAGGCGCGGACGAAGCAGCCGAGCAGTTCCTCGCGCGGGACGGTGGTGCGGGCCAGCATGTTGGCGACGGTCGAGCGGGGCAGGACGTCGCCGCCGGCCTCGGCGCGGGCCGACAGCTCGCGGTAGGTGAGTCCGGACCAGTCCTTCAGGTCCTGCAGCCGCGCGATGAACTCGGCCGGGCTCCGCGCCGCCCGCGGGTCGGGAACCCGCTCCCCCGTCGTCATGGCGCGCCGCTCCCCTCGTTGGGACATGTCCCGGACAGCCTCAAGCCTTGTTGATCGCGCCACGGGGCTCAAGCATGGATTCGGCCCCGATCGTCCACGGGGGGACGATCGGGGCCGGGGGGCGTCCGGGACAAGTCGGGACCTTGGTCCCGCTCGCGGGGGCCGGAGGGACGTGCCGGAGGGCCCGCACGGGGATCCGTGCGGGCCCTCGGCGCGAGCGGGCGTCAGAAGACCGACTCGGCCTCGCGCATGCGGTCCTCGGGGACGGTCTTCAGCCGGGTGACGGCCTCGGCCAGCGGGACCATCTGGATGTCCGTGCCGCGCAGCGCGGTCATCCGGCCGAACTCGCCGCGGTGGGCGGCCTCCACCGCGTGCCAGCCGAAGCGGGTGGCGAGCACCCGGTCGTACGCGGTCGGCGTGCCGCCGCGCTGGACGTGGCCGAGGATGACCGGGCGGGCCTCCTTGCCGAGGCGCCGCTCCAGCTCGACGGCGAGCTGGTTGCCGATGCCCTGGAAGCGCTCGTGGCCGAACTGGTCGATCTCGCCCTTGCCGTACTCCATCGAGCCCTCGGCCGGGTGCGCGCCCTCGGCGACGCAGATGACGGCGAACTTCTTGCCGCGGGCGAAGCGTTCCTCGACCATCTTCACGAGGTCGTCGACCTGGAAGGGCCGTTCGGGGAGGCAGATGCCGTGGGCGCCGCCGGCCATGCCGGACTCCAGGGCGATCCAGCCGGCGTGCCGGCCCATGACCTCGACGACCATCACGCGCTGGTGGGACTCGGCGGTGGTCTTGAGGCGGTCCATGGCCTCGGTGGCCACGCCGACGGCGGTGTCGAAGCCGAAGGTGCGGTCGGTGGAGGAGATGTCGTTGTCGATCGTCTTCGGGACGCCGACGACGGGCATGCCGGCGTCCGAGAGCATCCGGGCGGCGGTCAGGGTGCCCTCGCCGCCGATCGGGATGAGGACGTCGATGCCGTACTTCCGGGCCAAGTCGGGGGCGGACTCGGCGGCTTCGCGCAGCCGGTTCCGCTCCAGGCGGGCGGAGCCGAGGATGGTGCCGCCGCGGGCGAGGATGCCGCTGACGGCGTTGAGGTCCAGGGGGCGGTAGTGGCCGTCGAGGAGACCCTTGAACCCGTCCTCGAAGCCGATGACTTCGTCGTCGTGGCCGGTCAGCGCCCGGTGCACGACCGACCGGATCACTGCGTTCAGGCCGGGACAGTCGCCGCCTGCGGTGAGAACTCCGATGCGCATCGTGCTGTGTCTCCTGCTCGGTAGTGGTACGTGTGAGCCTCGTCGATTCTCACACGGCGTGGCGTGCCGACGCGCTCGCTGCTACTCCGCGCGCCCGGCGCCGATGGGCCTTCCGGGGCCTTTGGTCCCACCCCTTCGGGCCCTCCGTCCGGCGGGCGTCCTATCCACCCACAGGGGTATTGTCAAGAGGGCAATGCCACCCTATCGGTGTTTTTTGAACCCACTCGATTGACACTGGTGCCACTCGATCGACACTCGACGGGACCTCGGTGGCCTCCACCGGACCTCGACCGACATCAGGAGACGACGGCGTGACGCGCAGCGTGTACGTGACCGGGATCGACCGCGGGGACGGCCGCCAGGTCGTCGAGCTGGGAGTCATGGAGCTCCTCACCCGCCAGGTGGACCGCGTGGGGGTGTTCCGTCCGCTCGTGCACGACGGACCCGACCGTCTGTTCGACCTGCTGCGCAGCCGCTACCGGCTGACCCAGGACGCGTCGACCGTCTACGGCATGGACTACCACGAGGCCAGCGACCTCCAGGCGGAGCGCGGCACCGACGAGCTGGTCTCCCGGCTCGTGGACCGCTTCCACGCCGTCGCCCGCGACTACGAGGTCGTGCTCGTCCTCGGCACCGACTTCGCCGGCACCCAGGTCCCCGACGAGCTCGCGCTCAACGCGCGGCTCGCCAACGAATTCGGCGCCTCGGTGATACCGGTGGTCGGCGGCAAGGGCCAGACGGCCGAGTCCGTACGGGCCGAGGCCCGCAACGCCTTCCGCGCCTACGACGGGCTCGGCTGCGACGTGCTCGCGATGGTGGTGAACCGGGTGGCCGGCGAGGACCGGGCGGTGATCGCCGAGCGGCTCGCCGCCCGGCTGCCGGTGCCCTGCTACGTGCTGCCCGACGAGCCGGCCCTCGCCGCGCCGACCGTCGCCCAGATCACCCACGCGCTCGGCGCCTCGGTGGTCCTCGGCGACGACGCCGGGCTCGCCCGCGACGCGCTCGACTTCGTCTTCGGCGGGGCCATGCTGCCGAACTTCCTCAACGCGCTGACCCCCGGCTGCCTGGTCGTCACCCCCGGGGACCGGGCCGACCTGGTCGTCGGCGCGCTCGCCGCGCACTCCGCCGGCACCCCGCCGATCGCCGGCGTGCTGCTCACGCTCAACGAGCGGCCCAGCGACGAGATCCTCACCCTGGCGGCCCGCCTGGCGCCCGGCACCCCGGTCATCTCCGTACCGGGCAACAGCTTCCCCACCGCCGCCGAACTCTTCGCCCTCGAAGGCAAGTTGAACGCCTCGACGCCCCGCAAGGCGGAGACCGCCCTCGGCCTGTTCGAGCGCCACGTCGACACCGCCGACCTGCTGCGCCGGATCTCGGTCGCCCGCAGCGGCCGGGTCACCCCGATGATGTTCGAGCACGAGCTGCTGGAGCAGGCCCGCGCCGACCGCCGCCGGGTGGTGCTGCCCGAGGGCACCGAGGAGCGGGTGCTGCGCGCCGCCGACGTGCTGCTGCGCCGCGACGTCTGCGACCTCACCCTGCTGGGCGACGTCGAGACGATCCGCAAGAAGGCCGCCGACCTCAGCGTGGACCTGGGCGAGACCCAGCTGATCGACCCGCAGACCTCGGAGCTGCGCGACTCCTTCGCGGAGAAGTACGCGGCGCTGCGCGCCCACAAGGGCGTCACCGTGGAGCTGGCGTACGACGTGGTGTCGGACGTGAACTACTTCGGCACCCTGATGGTCCAGGAGGGCCTGGCCGACGGCATGGTCTCCGGCTCGGTGCACTCCACCGCCGCCACCATCCGGCCCGCGTTCGAGATCATCAAGACCAAGCCGGACGCCTCGATCGTCTCCTCGGTCTTCTTCATGTGCCTGGCCGACAAGGTCCTCGTCTACGGCGACTGCGCGGTCAACCCGGACCCGAACGCCGAGCAGCTGGCCGACATCGCCGTGCAGTCCGCGGCCACCGCCGCCCGCTTCGGCGTCGAGCCGCGGATCGCGATGCTCTCGTACTCCACCGGCACCTCGGGCTCCGGCGCCGACGTCGACAAGGTGCGCGAGGCCACCAAGCTGGTCCGCGAGAGTCACCCGGAGCTGCGGATCGAGGGTCCGATCCAGTACGACGCGGCGGTCGAGCCCTCGGTGGCGGCGACCAAGCTGCCCGGCTCCGAGGTGGCCGGCCAGGCCAGCGTGCTGATCTTCCCGGACCTCAACACCGGCAACAACACCTACAAGGCCGTGCAGCGTTCGGCCGGCGCGGTCGCCGTCGGCCCGGTGCTGCAGGGTCTGCGCAAGCCCGTGAACGACCTCTCGCGCGGCGCGCTCGTCAGCGACATCGTCAACACCGTCGCCATCACGGCGATCCAGTCCCAGAACCCCGCCCAGGGTCAGGAGCTCCCCGCATGACCACCACCCCCGCCCAGGTCCCCACCCGGGTCCTCGTCCTCAACTCCGGCTCCTCGTCGGTGAAGTACCAGCTGCTCGACATGAAGGACGGCAGCCGCCTGGCGGTCGGCCTGGTCGAGCGGATCGGCGAGGAGACCTCGCGGCTCGCGCACACCCCGCTGCTGGGCGGCGGCGGCGCGAAGCGCGAGAAGAACGGCCCGATCGCCGACCACGCGGCGGCGCTGAAGGCGGTGGCCGAGGAGCTGGCGGCGGACGGACTCGGCCTGGACTCGCCCGAACTGGCGGCGATCGGCCACCGGGTGGTGCACGGCGGGCTCCGCTTCACCGAGCCGACGGTCGTCGACGACGAGGTGCTCGCCGAGATCGAGCGGCTGGTGCCGGTGGCGCCGCTGCACAACCCGGCCAACCTGACCGGCATCCGCACGGCCCAGGCGCTGCGCCCGGACCTGCCGCAGGTGGCGGTCTTCGACACGGCGTTCCACACGACGATGCCGGAGTCGGCGGCGCGGTACGCGATCGACGTGGAGACCGCGGACGCCCACCGGATCCGCCGCTACGGCTTCCACGGCACCTCGCACGCGTACGTCTCCCGGGAGACCGCGAAGCTGCTCGGCAAGACGCCCGAGGAGGTGAACGTGATCGTGCTGCACCTCGGCAACGGGGCCTCCGCCTCGGCGGTGGCCGGCGGGCGCTGCGTGGACACCTCGATGGGGCTGACCCCGCTGGAGGGCCTGGTCATGGGCACCCGCTCGGGCGACATCGACCCGGCGGTCACCTTCCACCTCAAGCGGGTGGCCGGGATGTCGGCGGACGAGATCGACACCCTGCTGAACAAGAGGTCCGGGCTCGTCGGGCTCTGCGGCGACAACGACATGCGCGAGATCCGGCGCCGGATCGACGAGGGCGACGCGCGGGCCGCGCTCGCCTTCGACATCTACGTGCACCGGCTCAAGAAGTACATCGGTGCGTACTACGCCGTGCTCGGCCGGGTGGACGCGGTCGTGTTCACGGCGGGGGTCGGCGAGAACGCCGTCCCGGTCCGCGAGGCCGCGATCGCCGGCCTGGAGGAGCTGGGCCTGGCGGTGGACGCCGAGCTCAACGCCGTGCGCTCCGACGAGCCCCGGATCATCTCGCCGGTCTACGCCCGGGTCTCGGTCGCCGTGGTGCCCACGGACGAGGAGCTGGAGATCGCCCGGCAGAGCTACGCACTCGTGCACGAAACGTCGCCCGACGGAGTGAACGCCTGAGCGGCCCCCCGCCCATTTGTACTTTCCACCAGACGGAATATTCCGCAGTGAAACAAACCGATAGGATCCGCCTCATGCGCCGTTCCAAAATCGTCTGCACGCTGGGCCCCGCCGTCGACTCCTATGAGCAGCTGAAGGCTCTCATCGAGGCCGGCATGAACGTGGCCCGATTCAACATGAGCCACGGGACCCAGGCAGAGCACCAGGAGCGGTACGACCGTCTCCGCAGGGCGGTGGCCGACACCGGCCGCGCCGTCGGCGTGCTCGCCGACCTCCAGGGCCCCAAGATCCGTCTGGAGACCTTCGCCGAGGGCCCCGTCGAGCTGGTGCGCGGTGACGAGTTCACCATCACCACCGAGGACGTCCCCGGCGACAAATCGATCTGCGGCACCACGTACAAGGGCCTGCCCGGCGACGTGGCCAAGGGCGACCAGGTCCTCATCAACGACGGCAACGTCGAGCTGCGCGTCGTCGAGGTCGACGGCCCGCGGGTCAAGACCGTCGTCATCGAGGGCGGCGTCATCTCCGACCACAAGGGCATCAACCTGCCCGGCGCGGCGGTCAACGTCCCGGCCCTGTCCGAGAAGGACGTCGAGGACCTCCGCTTCGCGCTGCGGATGGGCTGCGACATGGTCGCCCTCTCCTTCGTCCGGGACGCCAACGACGTCAAGGACGTCCACAAGGTGATGGACGAGGAGGGCCGCCGGGTCCCCGTCATCGCCAAGGTGGAGAAGCCGCAGGCGGTCGAGAACATGGCCGCCGTCGTCGACGCCTTCGACGCGGTCATGGTCGCGCGCGGCGACCTCGCGGTGGAGTACCCGCTGGAGAAGGTCCCGATGGTGCAGAAGCGCCTCGTGGAGATGTGCCGCCGCAACGCGAAGCCGGTCATCGTCGCGACCCAGATGATGGAGTCGATGATCACCAACTCCCGTCCGACCCGCGCCGAGGCGAGCGACGTCGCCAACGCGATCCTGGACGGTGCGGACGCGGTCATGCTGTCGGCGGAGTCCTCGGTCGGCGCGTACCCGATCGAGACCGTGAAGACGATGTCGAAGATCGTCGCCGCGGCCGAGGAGGAGCTGCTCTCCAAGGGCCTCCAGCCCCTGGTCCCGGGCAAGAAGCCGCGCACGCAGGGCGGTTCGGTCGCCCGCGCGGCCTGCGAGATCGCCGACTTCCTGGGCGGCAAGGCGCTGATCGCCTTCACCCAGTCCGGCGACACCGCCCGCCGCCTCTCCCGCTACCGCGCCTCGCAGCCGATCCTCGCCTTCACGACCGAGGAGTCGACCCGCAACCAGCTCACCCTGAGCTGGGGCGTGGAGCCCTTCCTGGCCCCGTTCGTGGAGACCACCGACGCCATGGTCGAGCTGGTCGACGCCGAGCTGCTGAAGCTGCAGCGCTTCAACGCCGGCGACACGATGATCATCACCGCCGGTTCGCCCCCCGGCGTCCCCCGGCAGCACCAACATGGTCCGGGTGCACCACCTCGGTGGCGGCGACCGCGACTGACGCCGACGCGGCACGACGGAGCGCCCGTCCCCCCAAGGGGGACGGGCGCTCCGTCGTGTCCCGGCCCGGCCGGGTTCAGCTGCGCTCGATCGTGTTCCGCAGGCCCGGGACCTTCAGGGTGCCGCCGAACTGGCCCGCCTGGGTCACCTTCGCGTGGGAGAAGAAGGCGAAGGGGACGTTGAGCGGGGGCGGGGTCTCGGGGCTGAAGGTGACCGGGATGAGGCCGAAGAGATTGCCCTTCAGCTGCTCCGTGTACATGGTCACCGTGCCGTGCCGGATCGTGGAGGTCGAGCCCTGGTCCGAGCGGACGTGGCCGGTCAGGCCGTCGGAGTGCACCGTCAGCTGGTGCAGGTCCTTGATGTCGATCTCGTCCGCGGTGAACTTGAGGACCTTCTTGATCTTCCCGCTGCCCGTCTTGACCTCGACGATGCCCTTGTAGTCCAGGCCGCGCAGGGTGAGCAGCGAGGTCTCCAGGAGCCACGGGTCGTCCGGCAGCAGCGGGATGCCCGGCTCCAGCTGCGCGTCGGCGAGCGCCTGCGGGTCCGGCTCGGGACACGGGAAGCGCGGCTTCGCGCCCTCGGGTATGTCCTCGTCCTTCTTGGCGTCGAGGCCCTGGGCGGACTCCGGCAGCTCCTCGGTCTTCGCGCCGGCCTTCTCGGCGGCGGACCTGATGGCGGCCTTGGTCTTGTCGGCCGCCTTGTCGGCGGTCGTGCCGGTCTTGCCGGCGGTGCCGGTCGTGCCGGTCGCGGGCGGCGTCGTCCCCTTCGGGGTCTCCGGGGCGGACGTCGTCGGCTTGGGCGCGGCCGGTGCCGAGGTGGTCGGGGCGGGGGCCGGCGCCGTGGTCTTGTCCGGTCCGTCGAACAGGTCCTTGAGCGCGTCGCCGAGGCCCAGCGGGTCGAGCGGGTTGACCGACCTGGTCGGCGCGGGCGCGACGGGCGTCGACTTGGGCGCGGGCGCCTGGGTCGGGTCCGTCTTCGGGTCCTTCTTCGGGTCGGCGCCGGTGGTCGCGCCGCCGGTCGCGGTGGGCTCCGGGGCGGTGGTCGCGGAGCCGGTCGGGTCGGGCTTGGCCGTCTCGGTGGCGCTCGCGCTCGCCGTGGGGCCGGGGCTCCCGGTCTCGTCCGGCTTGGTGCTCGCCTCGTCCGTCGGCTCGTCCGAGCGGGTCACGCACGGGCCGGGCGCGAAGGGGATGTCCTTGTCGTCGGCGAGGGCCAGCCGGGGCGTGAGGCCCATGCCGACCAGCACCGCGGTGGGCATGGCCGCGAGGGCCATCGCCTTGCCCGCGGGGACGTGGATCTTGTTCAGCAGGGACTTGCGCGGTGCCGCGTGGCGCGGTCCTCTCGGCGTCTCCGCCGCCGACTGTGATGCGTCACCCCGCACTGTTCCTCCCGCCGTTGGCTTCGATCGTCGTCTCGGCCGCCGGCGCCTCGGGACCCTGCTGCGGGATCACGGGCTGCGTCGTGCCGTCGTGCAGGTGCGCGTACTCGACCGGTGCGGCCATGGCCTCGGCCGGGGCCCCGCTCTCCCCGCCCTCGTCGAAGCCCGCCACGGGCTCGGGGGCCGGGGGCGCCGGCGCCCAGGACACCGACATCCCGCCGCCGACGAGGGCGAAGAGGAAGCCGATGACGAGACCGCCGAAGTTCGACACGGGGATGGAGACAAGCCCGAGCACGATCGCCGCGACGCCCGCGAAGACCCGGACGAGGGGCTGGAACCACATCGTCAGGCCGAGCGTGATGAGCAGGACGCCGATGATCAGCGCTCCGGCGCCGGCCGTCGTCTTCATCGCGAGCGTGACGTTGCCGAGCCGCATGTCCCCGTACGGGAGGTAGGCGATCGGTACGCCGCCGATCATGGTGAACAGTCCCGCCCAGAAGGGCCGGGTCTGCCGCCAGACCTTGAACCGGTTGTCGTGGGGGACTCCGCTGGAAGCAGTGGACTCGGCGCTCATGGAAACAGCTCCCTGGAAGCGGTGTTGCTGAAAGAGGTGGAGAAGAAGGCTCGCTGCCGAGCGGGTGGGGGCCGTACGCGACGGCCCCGCACCCTGGACGCGTCAGTCCCGGAGGGACGTCGGCATCAGTAGCACTCGACCCCGGCGCCCTTGCCCCGGTGCAGGGAAAGGTCGAGGTTCGGCAGCTTGAACGTCGCGGCGGTGGTGGCCCACGCCTTCTGGTGGACGTCGGTGAGCTTGGCGTCCTCCGCGCGCTGGCCGAAGCCGTACGGGTTGGCCTTGGTGCCCGGCTGAATGCCCGGCTTGCCGTCCGCCTTGGCGAGCTTGCCGGCGGCGACACCGATGTCGATGTTGCCGAACTCGGCGTCGGCCTTCAGCTCGGTGACATCCAGGTAGATGTCCTTCGCGTAGACCGGCTTCTTGTCCTTGGTGCCGGCCGTCAGCACCAGCGTCACGTCGCCGACGAACGGGACGTTCGGCGTCACGACGGACTGGCACATGTTGGAGATCCAGGCCTCGGAGAAGCCGGACACGGCGACCGGAGCCGCGAAGTCCTTGCCCTCGAGGTCCTTGCCGGCGTCGACGCTGCCGTACTGGACGAAGTCCTTGCCGACGAGGCTGTCGGCCTTCACCTTGAACTCCTGGCCGGAGATGCTGAAGGACGCGGCGAGCGCGCCCTGAGCCAGGCCGACGCCGATCGCGGCCGTCGCGGCCACGCTCGGCACCATGACGACGGCGAACCGCTTCCATCTGGTCCCGCCACGAACCTGGGACTTCATGAGAATTCCTCCTTCTCGGACGTACATCTCCGGATGGGCCCCGGGCCCGTCCTGGGATGGGAGAAGTGCTACGTCCTCGGGAAGGGGAGCGCCGAGGGCTCAGGCGGCACGACGTGCGTCCGAATCACCGGCGATCACCCCCGAGCGACAACCACTGACCACGCCGTGCGCGCGGCCGGATTGGACAGGCCCTGCCGGTCAGAGCAGGAACCCCCCTGTCCACGACCGGCGGCACCGCCGCCGGCCCGCTCGGTGGGGACCCGCTGCCACTGGTGCGGCATCGGACCGAGCGTCGCCGATCGTGGTCCATTCCGGGCCCCCGCACAAGGGGGTTCGTTACTCGCTAGTAACGGCCTGATAACCACGGCACGACGGGCTGACGCCGGACCGCCACACACGGTGCCCTAGCGTGACGCGACAAAGCGTGATGAGGGAGGAGTAATCCGGACAGAAATCCGGGTTCGATTTACTGCAAGTAACAGCGGCCGCGATTACCAAGTTTTGGTAAAGCGCGGCCGCCGATTGTCACCGTGTCGCCAAATCGCCCCCGTACGGACGGGGCGAGCGGCTCAGTACAGCGCCCTCGCCAGGGCCTGCCGGGCCGCGGTCACCCGCGGGTCGTCGGCACCGATGACCTCGAACAGTTCCAGGAGCCGCAGCCGCACCGCGGTCCGGTCCTCGCCCGCCGTGCGGCGCACGGTCTCGACCAGCCGGCCGAAGGCGTCCTCGACGTGACCGCCCACCAGATCCAGGTCGGCGGCGGCGATCTGCGCGGCGACGTCGGCCGGGCCCTCGGCCGCGGCCTTGCGCACCGCCTGCGGGTCCATCGCCTGCACCCGGGCGAGCAGCTCGGCCTGGGCGAGCCCCAGCCGGGCCTCCGGGTGCTCCGGGTCGTGCGCGAGCACGTTCTTGTACGCCTGGACGGCGCCGGCCATGTCACCGGCGTCCAGCGCGGACATGGCGGCTTCGAGCAGGGCGTCGTACGGGCCGACCGGCACGGCCGCCGGGTCGGCGTCCGCGCCCTCGGCGGCCGGGTCCACCGGGATGCCCGTCAGGCCGAAGCGCTCCTCGGCGACCAGGACCAGCTGGTCGAGGGTCTCGCGGATCTGCGCCTCGGGGGCCGCGCCCTGGAAGAGCGGAAGGGCCTGGCCGGCGACCACCGCGAAAACGGCCGGAATTCCCTGGATGCCGAACTGCTGCATCAGCATCTGGTTGGCGTCGACGTCGACCTTGGCGAGCAGGAAGCGGCCGTTGTACTCGACGGCGAGGCGCTCCAGGAGGGGGCCGAGCTGCTTGCAGGGCTCGCACCACTCGGCCCAGAAGTCGATGACGACCGGGACCTCGGCGGAGCGCTGGAGCACATCGCGCTCGAATCCGGCCTCGTCTACGTCGATCACCAGGGCGGAAGGTGCGACGGCGGGCGTCCCGCCCTGCCGGGCGGACTCGGCGCGGGCCTGCTCGGCCTTCGCCTTGGCCTCTCCGGCCGCCTTCACCGCGGCGAGGTCGACGACGCCGCTCATGGACATGTTTCGGGGCTGCATGGCTACATCCTCCCCCTTCCGCGCGCGTAACCGGTAAGCCATGGCTGAACCGTGCCGTCCACGGAGGGACGGCACGGATCGCTGTTCGTCTGCGCCGGGTCCCCACCCGGCGCGGTGGTTGTCGCGAGCCGGCCCCTGAAAAGCCTTTCGCTACGGGTCGTAGCGTAATCCTCGACCCCCGGCCGTGGGGAGGGCGGGATGGTGAACTGCCTCACATCACGGTCCCCTGGCGCAATACCTACCGGCGGGTATGGTCGACCTCCATGTGTAGCCGCACCCGCTCCCGCGCCCGATCCGGACGCCCCCGTTCCGCCGAGGCCGACACGGCCATCCTGGAGGCGACCCGGGCGGCTCTGGTGGAGCTGGGCTGGTCCAAGCTGACGATGGGCGACGTCGCGACCCGGGCCGGGGTCGCCAAGACCACCCTGTACCGGCGCTGGGCCAACAAGAACGAACTCGTCGTCGACGCGGTCGCCGTCCTCTTCGACGAACTCGAACTGCCCGACCTGGGTTCCCTCCAGGCCGACATCGCCCATGTGGTGCTCCAGTTCGCCGCGCTCCTCGAACGCCCCGAGACCAAGACCGCCCTGATGGCGGTGGTCGCCGAGTCCACCCGCGACGAGCCGCTGCGCGAGCGCATCCGCACCTCGATCGTGGACCGGCAGAAGCGCCTGGTCCTGGAGGGCCGCCAGCGCGCCCAGGAGCGGGGGGAGCTCCCCGGGGAGCGCGACCCGCTGGCCGTCGAGGCGATCGACGACCTCATCTTCGACGTGGTCGCGGGAGCGGTGGTGCACCGGGCGCTGGTCAGCGCGGAACCGGTGGACGAGGCCTGGGTGCAGAGCCTCACCGCTCTGCTGCTCGGCGGCCTCTCGGCGGCTGCGGAGCAGGCCGGGCAGCCCGGATAGCCGGGGCAGCCGGGGTATCCGGGGCAGCCGGGGTATCCGGGGCAGCCGAACGACAGGCCGCCGGCGGCGGGCGTGCCGAAGCCGCCGCACGGCCCGGAAGGACCGTACGGCGGCTCGACGCTCCCGGCTCAGCCGGTCAGAAGCCCGCGGGCTCCGTGTAGACGCCCCACTCCTCGCGCAGCACGTCGCAGATCTCGCCGAGCGTGGCCTCGGCCCGTACCGCGTCCAGCATCGGGCCGATCATGTTGGAGCCGTCCCGGGCCGCGGCCAGCATCGCGTCCAGGCAGGCCGTGACCTTCGCGTCGTCGCGGCGGCCCTTGCGCTCGCCCAGGACCCGGACCTGCTCCCACTCGACCTCGTGGCTGACCCGCAGGATCTCCAGGTCGCCGGTGACCGAGCCGTGGTGGACGTTGACGCCGACGACCCGCTTCTCGCCCTTCTCCAGGGACTGCTGGTAGCGGAAGGCCGACTCGGCGATCTCGCCGGTGAACCAGCCGTCCTCGATGCCGCGCAGGATGCCGGAGGTGATCGGTCCGATCGGGTGCCTGCCGTCCGGGTGGGCGCGCAGGCCGCGCTCCTTGATCTGGTCGAAGATCTTCTCGGCGTCGGCCTCGATCCGGTCGGTGAGCTGCTCGACGTACCAGGAGCCGCCCAGCGGGTCGGCCACGTTGGCCACGCCGGTCTCCTCCATGAGCACCTGCTGGGTGCGCAGGGCGATCTCGGCGGCCTGCTCGCTCGGGAGGGCGAGGGTCTCGTCGAGGGCGTTGGTGTGCAGCGAGTTGGTGCCGCCGAGGACGGCGGACAGGGCCTCGACCGCGGTGCGCACGACGTTGTTGTACGGCTGCTGCGCGGTGAGCGAGACACCGGCGGTCTGGGTGTGGAAGCGGAGCCACTGCGCCTTGTCGGTCTTGGCGCCGTAGACCTCCTTCATCCAGCGGGCCCAGATCCGGCGGGCGGCGCGGAACTTGGCGATCTCCTCGAAGAAGTCGAGGTGCGCGTCGAAGAAGAAGGACAGGCCGGGCGCGAACACGTCCACGTCCAGGCCGCGGGAGAGGCCGAGCTCGACGTAGCCGAAGCCGTCGGCGAGGGTGTAGGCCAGCTCCTGCGCGGCCGTCGCCCCGGCCTCGCGGATGTGGTAGCCGGAGACCGAGAGCGGCTTGTACGCGGGGATGCCGGCCGCGCAGTGCTCCATGAGGTCGCCGATGAGGCGCAGGTGCGGCTCGGGCTGGAAGAGCCACTCCTTCTGCGCGATGTACTCCTTGAAGATGTCGGTCTGCAGCGTGCCGTTGAGCACGGCGGGGTCGACGCCCTGGCGCTCGGCGGCGACCAGGTACATGCAGAAGACCGGGACGGCCGGGCCGGAGATCGTCATCGAGGTCGTGACGTCGCCGAGCGGGATGTCCTTGAAGAGGACCTCCATGTCGGCGGCGGAGTCGATGGCGACGCCGCAGTGGCCGACTTCGCCCAGCGAGCGCGGGTCGTCGGAGTCGCGGCCCATCAGGGTCGGCATGTCGAAGGCGACCGAGAGCCCGCCGCCGCCGGCGGCCAGGATCATCTTGTAGCGCTCGTTGGTCTGCTCGGCGTTGCCGAAGCCGGCGAACTGGCGGATGGTCCAGGTCCGGCCGCGGTAGCCGGTCGGGTGGAGTCCGCGGGTGAAGGGGTACTCACCGGGCCAGCCGATGCGCTCGAACCCCTCGTAGGCGTCCCCGGGGCGCGGGCCGTAGACCGGCTCCACGGAGTCGCCGGAGAGCGTGGTGAAGTCGGCGTCGCGCTTGCGGGCCTTGTCGTAACGGGCCTGCCAGCGACGGCGGCCTTCCTCGATGGCGTCAGCGTCCATGCTTCGAATTTACTAGGACGTCCTAGTAAATGTCGATGGGAAACCCCCGCACATCAGTGCGGGGGTGGGTCCGGGCCCGGCCTCAGACCTTGGCGGGAACCGGCTGCGCGCCGCTGACCAGCGGAAGCGTGTCGCGGACGACCTTGCGCTCGACGAAGAAGGCGGCGAAGGGAATCGTTCCGGACACCAGCACCCACAGGAGCCGGCCGAACGGCCACTTGGCCTTGGAGCCCAGATCGAAGGCGAAGATCAGGTAGATGATGTAGAGGACGCCGTGGGCCTGGGAGACCGCGAAGGTCACGTCCTCGCCCATGTCGAACCCGTACTTGAAGATCATGCACGTGCAGAGCACGAGCAGCATGACCGCGGTCACGTACGCCATGACGCGGTAGCGGGTCAGCACGCTGGATTTCATGCCGACGAGCGTAACGGCACGTTCCGGGCGATCTTCCGCCGGGTCCCTGCCCGCATCCGGACCGGCCCCGGGGTCAGCCCTCGTCGAAGTCGTTCGCCGCGACCCGCAGCGGGCGCAGCATCGCGAAGATCTCGGCGCACTCCTCGGCGTCGTACACCCCGAGCCCGAAGTCCATCCCCATCAGGTCCCGGGTGGCGGCCTCGACCACCTCGCGGCCCTTGTCGGTGATGGTGGCGAGGGTGCCGCGGCCGTCGTTCGGGTTGGGGCGCTTGGCGACGAGGCCGGACTTCACCAGGCGGTCCACCGTGTTGGTCACGGAGGTGGGGTGCACCATCAGCCGCTCGCCGATCTTGGACATCGGCAGCTCCCCGGCCTTGGAGAAGGTGAGCAGCACCAGCGCCTCGTAGCGCGCGAAGGTCAGCCCGTACGGCTTGACCACCGCGTCCACCTCGGCCAGCAGGATCTGGTGGGCGCGCATGATCGAGGTGATCGCGGCCATCGAGGGGACCGGACCCCAGCGCCGCTGCCAGAGTTCGTCGGCGCGGGCGATGGGGTCGAACGGGAGACTGAGCGGCTTCGGCACGCGTCGACCTTACCCACTGGTCATATGACGGTCAGCCGCGTCTCGCCTTTCGGTCGCCCGCACTTCGAGGACCAGCCCGAGGACGCACAGGGTGGCGAGGACGCCGGTGCCCGCGACCACGGTGTGGACGGGGACGAACTCGGCGGCCAGCCCGGCGCCGGCCATGCCGAGGCCCTGGACGGTCATCATGCCGGCGGTCATCAGGGTCATCGCCCGGCCGCGCAGCTCTTCCGGGACGGCGGCCACGAACCAGGCGTCCAGGCCGAGGCTGTACGCGCCGGCCGCCCCGGCCAGGAAGAGCGCGGCGGCCGCGAGCGCGAGGCCCGGGCGCAGCGCGTACACGAGGAAGGGGAGGAAGCCGGTCAGCAGGAGCGGGTGGACGATCCGGGAGCGGGCGGCGACGCTGAGGGCGGAGCCGGCGAGGAGCTCGCCCAGGATCGTGCCGGCCGGCACCGCGCACATGAGGAGGCCGAGCGCTGCGGTGGAGACGCCGATCTCGTCGGCGTAGGGGGCGGCGAGCGCCTCCGGCACGACGAAGAAGAGCGGCGGGACCCAGAACAGCAGCATGAGCGCCCGGATCCGGCGGTCCTTCAGGACGCCCCAGGTGGCCCCGAGCCCCTCGCGCCGCTCGGGCGCGCGGGCCGGACGGCGGGCGGTGCCGAAGCGGAGCAGCAGGGCGGAGGCGAGGAAGGTGGCGGCGGTGACGGCGATGGCGCCGCGCGGGGTGAGCACGGTGAGCAGCAGGCCGCCGACGCCGAAGCCGGCGAGGAGGGCGCTCTGCGAGACGATCCGCAGCAGCGAGCGCCCGAGGACGAAGAGCTCGCCCTCGCCGAGGATGTCGGCGAGGGTGGCGATCCGGGTGCCGTTGAAGACGGGGGCGACGGCGGCGACGGCGCAGCGCAGCACGAGCAGGGCGGCGACGGGGGTGGCCGGCAGGACCATGAGGGCGACGCAGCCGGCGCAGACGAGGTCGCAGACGACGAGGACCCGGCGGGGCGGGTAGCGGTCGGCGACGCCGGCGAGGAGGGTGCCGCCGAGCAGGTAGGGCAGGAAGCCGAGGGCGAAGGTGAGCGAGGAGAGCAGCGGGGAGCGGGTGAGCTCGTAGACGAGCACGGTGAGGGCGAGCTCGCTGACGACGACGCCGAGCAGGGAGAAGAGGTGGGCGGCGAAGACGAAGCGGAACTCGCGCACGGCGAAGACGGCGGAGTATCCGGGCGACGCGGGAGCGACGGGGGCGGGGGCGGGCGACGCGGGGGCGGGGCCGGGGGCGGGCGCAGCTCCGGGCACCCGGGTGTCGTTCGTGGGCATGACAGGAGGGTGCGGGCCGGGCCGTCCCGACCCTAGACTTTCGGACCCAGCCGAATCTTCCGGGGCCGGAGGCGTGCCGTGCCGTACCACCTGCACTTCGGCGAGGCCGATCCGCTGCGCATCCGGTTCGCGATCTCGCCGCTGTGGGAGACCCACTGCGCGGTGCGGGTGCTCGCCCGGCCGCGCCAGCAGGGGTACCACCTGCCGTGGCTGCGGCGGATCGCGGAGGCCGCGGCCGGGGTGGACCTGGGGCCGCTGCAGCTGCTGATGCCGCTGCACGGGCACAGCCCGGACTTCCTGTACCCGCCGCCCATCGGGCCCACGGCGACCTTCGAGCGGGAGATCGCGGCCGTACGGGAGACGGATCCGGCCCTGGTCCTGGACGACGTCCGGCGGGCGCTGGCCGAGACCCCGGGGGCGGCCGACAGCGCGGAGGGGCGGCGGATGCTCGGCGATCCGGCCGGGTCCCTGCAGCGGCTCGCCGATCTGCTGGAGCGCGCCTGGGAGGCGCTGGTCGAGCCGGAGTGGCCGCGGCTGCGCGCGCTCCTGGAGGCGGACGTGGCGTACCACTCGCGGCGGCTCGCCGAGGGCGGTCTGGAGCGGCTGCTGAGCGAGCTGCACCCGGCCTTCGGCTGGTCGGAGGAGAGTTCGACGCTGACGGTGGACTACCACGGCGAGCACGTGCGGGCCCTGGACGGGCAGGGGCTGGTGCTGCTGCCCTCGGTGTTCACCTGGCCCGACGTGGTGAGCGGGTTCGATCCGCCGTGGCAGCCGACGGTGGCGTACCCGGCGCGGGGCATCGGCGCGCTGTGGACGGAGGCCCGCGACCGGACCCCGGACGCGCTGGCCCGGCTGCTCGGGCGGGCCCGGGCGGACGTGCTGTGCGCGCTGGAGGAGCCGGCCGGGACGACGGCGCTGGCCCACCGTCTCGGCCTCGCCCCCTCCTCGGTGTCGGCGCACCTGTCGGTGCTGCGGGCGGCGGGCCTGCTGGCCTCGCGGCGCTACGGCCACCAGGTGCTGTACGAACGGACGCCGCTGGGGATCGCCCTCGCGGTGTCGCAGCCGGAAGCCGACTGACCGTTATGCCAGGATGGCCCCGGTCTGTCCCCTCGGACCGGCTCGCGCGCGCCCCGGCGACGTCCGCCGGAGCCCGCCGACGCCCGTTCACGCCCGCCTGCCTGCCGTCCCGAATCCCGACCCTGGGGGCCGGATGTCCCGTCGCTCCGTCACCACCGCCGCCCTCGCCCTCCTCGCCGCGCTGCTGCTCACCGGCTGCGGCCGGGACGGGTCCCCCGTCGCCCCCGTGGGGCCGCCCGCCTCGCGCGGCGAGGCGGCCCCCACGAGCGGCTCCCCCTTCTGGGTGGACCCGGACAGCGACGCGGCCCGGCAGGTGCGGCAGTACGAGGCGCAGGGCCGGACGGAGGACGCGAGGCTCCTGAAGCGCATCTCGGAGCGGCCGGTCGCCGACTGGCCGGCCGGCGACGACCCCGTACCGGAGGTGGCGAAGGCGGTGCGGGGCGCGGCGCCCGGGCTGCGGACCGTGGTCTTCGTCGCGTACAACATCCCGCACCGCGACTGCGGCCTGTACTCGGCCGGCGGGGCGCACGACGCCCAGGCGTACCGGCGCTGGGTGGACGCCTTCGCCGGCGCGATCGGCGACGCCCCCGCGGTGGTGGTCCTGGAGCCGGACGCGGTGCCGCACATCGTGGACGGCTGCACTCCGCCGCAGCACCACGAGGAGCGGCTCGGACTGCTGGCGGAGGCGGTCGAGCGGTTCAAGCGGCAGCCGCGCACCCGGGTCTACCTGGACGCGGGCAACCCGGCCTGGATCGAGCGGCCGGACAAGCTGGTGGAGCCGCTGCGGCGGGCGGGCATCGCGCGCGCCGACGGCTTCGCGCTGAACGTCTCCAACTTCCAGACCAACGACGTCGTCCGGGGCTTCGGCGCCGGTCTCTCCCGGCTGCTCGGCGGGACCCACTTCACCGTGGACACCAGCCGCAACGGCGACGGCCCGCTGCCGGGCGACCGGCCCGAGGGCTGGTGCAACCCGCCCGGCCGCTCGCTCGGGGTGCCGCCGACCGACCGGACCGGGGACGAGCTGGTCGACGCCTATCTGTGGATCAAGCGGCCCGGCGACTCGGACGGCACCTGCCGGGGCGGCCCGGCCGCCGGCACCTGGTGGCCCGACTACGCGCTGGGGCTGGCCCGCCGCGCGAAGGCCTGACGGACCTGGGGGACCCGGAGGGACCTGACGGACCGGGAGGGACCTGACGGACCCGGAGGGACCTGACGGACCCGGAGGGACCTGACGGACCGGGAGGGCCCCAGGCACCCGGAGCACCTGGACCGCCCCGGGCCGCCCTGGACCGCCCCGGACCGCTCAGCCCTGGCCCACCCGGATCCACTTGGCCTCGGACGGGATCCCGTCCCGGTCGGTGACGAACACCATGTACCAGCCGGGCGGCACCAGGGTGCGGTCCTTCGGGACCTCGACGGTGACGGTCAGCCCGTCCGGCCCCTTGCTCAGGCCCAGCGCCACCGAGCGCTGTTCGACGTCGGTGGTGTGGGTGACGGCGCTGGGCCGCATCAGCCGGGCCGCCGCGATCCGGCCGGCGTCCCCGGTCTTGAACGTCGCGCGCCCGTTCTGGTCGAGCTCCTGCGGGCCCTCGCCGAGCACCGGCCGGTCGGCGCCGCCCCGGTACAGGGCGGGCGGGGTGAAGACCTCGATGCGCTGCTCGAAGGTGCCCAGCTTGGTGTTGTCGCTGTCGTCGAAGAGCGGGTCCGAGCCGAAGGTGGCGACCCGGCCGTCGGGCAGCAGCAGCGCCTCGGAGTGGTAGTTGCGGCCCACGGTGGGGTCGGCCGCGGGGGCGAAGGCGTTGGTCCTCGGGTCGTAGAACTGGGCCTTGAGGATGTCGCTGCCGCTGCGGCCGCGGTAGTCCCCGGAGCCGCCGCTCGTGAAGACGGTGTCGTCGGGCATGAGCACACTGCTCAGATAGCGGGTGCCCTGGGGCAGCGCGGGTCCGTCGCGGAAGACCGGGCCCTCCGTGGACAGGTCGACGATCGAGGTGCGGGCGGTGGCGGCGGGCGACTCGCCGACCCCGCCGCCGCCGAGGACCATCACCCGCTGGTCCTGCGCGGGCGGCAGCAGCAGGGAGGCGGAGGTCTCCAGCTGGTCGGGGTCGGTGAGGCCGCCCAGCTTGGTGAAGGAGTTCTTCTTCAGGTCCCACAGGCCCGGCTCGCGGCCCTTGTCCGCGGGGCCGTAGCCGGCGTTGGACCCGGTGTAGAGGAGCTTGCCGCCCTTGGTGAGGAAGAGCGAGGGGTAAGTGGGGAAGTAGCGGAACGGGCCCTTGGTCCACTTCTTGGTCTTCGGGTCGTAGATCTCGTTGTCGCCGGGGACCACGTCGCCGACGTCGTTGAGTCCGGAGACCGCGAGCACCTTGCCGTCGGCGAGGGTGACCAGGGTCGGGTACCAGCGGGCGTCCCGCATGGGTGCGACCGGGACGTACCGCTCCGCCCTGGGGTCGAACTCGTAGGCGGCCTTGATGCCCTGGAAGTCCTGCTTCTCGGTGGTGAGCTTCTGCGCGAGGCCGTAGACGTTGTCGGCGTCCTCGCCCTTGAGCCCGACCACCTCGTACTGCGCGGCCTCCGTGGTCAGCGCCTGCGGGCCGGCCTCCACGGCCTCCACGAAGACCCGCGACTCGGCCGCGGTGACCTTGGTCTTCCAGGGCTTCATCTGACCGGAGGCGAAGTACGAGATCTCGAACTCGCGCTTCGCCTTGGGGACGGTGACGTCGGTCCTGGAGACGTACTCGACACCGGACGGGGACCGGAAGAGGGTGCCCTTCTTCAGGGTGACGGCCCGGTCGGGGCTCTCGTTCTTGACCCGCATGCCGCCGCCGGCCTTGGTGACCTCGCCGTCGAGGACCTCGTAGCGGGCGGTGCCGCCGGCCACCAGCAGGCGCCCGTCGGGCAGTGCGGCGTGGCCGGCGCAGAAGAAGTCCTCGGGGGTGGGGATCTTCTTGAAGGTGTTCCTCACCGGGTCCCAGAGGACGGTCTCGAAGGTGCCGGCGTCGAACTTCTGCTGGCTGTTGCCGGAGCCCGCGATCAGCAGCACCTTGCCGGTGTGCAGCAGGGCCGCGTGGATGGCGTTGATGCGCAGCCCGTCGGGGACGTCGACCACCGCCCAGGAGCCGAACTGCCGCTTGTAGCCGGGCTGGGCGATCTTGTAGGCGTGGTACTTCTCGGTGGCGAAGGAGACCGCCGCCGGGGCGTTGAGCGCCGCGAGGACGAGGACGGCGCCGCTGCCGAACAGGGTCTTCTTGAACTGCTTGGACGGCCGGTAGGCCATGGCTCAGTTCCCTCCGGTCGTCGTGGGCGCGGGCGGCGGCGGGGCGGCGAGGGCCACGCCCTCGGCGGCGTCGGCCCGGCCGCGGGCGCGCGCCCTGGCCCTGGCCAGCTCGCGGAGCCGGGCGCGGCGCCGGCCGCGCAGGCTGCCGACGCTCCAGATCACCAGCGGCGCGAGGCTGATGGCGAGGGCGAGGACCGCCCAGGTGCGCATGGCCACGTGGGTGTGCCCGAAGTGGACGGAGGCCACCAGGGAGGCGCCGAGGACCGCGGCCCAGAAGAGGTGGATGCGGAAGGTGAGGAGCCGGTCGGGGCTGGCCTCGCCGCCCTTGGGCGTGACGACGAAGCGCCCGCGGGTGCGCAGCACGGCGGATCCGAGGGCCGTGAGGTAGACCGGCGCGGAGAGCGCGGACATCGCCATGCCGGCGAGGCCGCCGGAGCCCTCGGGTTCGTGGGGCGAGACGTTGTGCCGCCGGTTCCACAGGTAGAGGCCGATCTGGAGGGCGACGGCGTCGCTGTAGATCATCAGCCAGACCGCGGAGGAGACCTGGGTGCCGGAGGCTCCGAGCCACAGGAAGAGGACGCAGCTGAGGACGCCGAGGAACCAGTTGACCGCGGTCATCGGGTAGTACACGAGCATCAGCGTGTAGTTGAGGAGACGGCCGGGCGGGGTACGGAAGGGCGCCTTCCAGTACTGCTTGAGCAGCGTCTCGTAGGTGCCGCGGGACCAGCGCAGCTGCTGGCCGAAGAAGTCGGTCCAGGAGGCGGGCCCCTCCCCCACGGCGAGGACGTCGGGGGTGTAGACGGAGCGCCAGAAGCGCCCGGTCGCCGGGTTCCTGCGGCGGTGCAGCTCGAAGCCGGTGGCCATGTCCTCGGTGATCGAGTCGTACAGGCCGCCGATCTGCTTCAGGGCGGCGATCCGCACGATGTTGTTGGTGCCGACGAACATGGGTGCGCGGTAGCGGTTGCCGGCCCGCTGGATGAGCGCGTGGAAGAGGAACTGCTGGGACTCGGCGGCCTTGGTGACGGCGGAGCTGTAGTTGCCGTACACCTGCGGGCCGACGACGAAGGCGACGTCGGGGTCGCGGAAGTAGCCGAGCATCCGCTCCAGGAAGTTCGGCAGCGGCACGTGGTCGGTGTCGACGGAGGCGAAGAACTCGTAGGCGTCGCCGTGCACGGCGAGCCAGGCGTTGTAGTTGCCGTGCTTGGTGCGGGCCTTGTGGACGCCCTTGCGGCGGTTCCACTCGGGGACGCCGGCCCGGGTGAAGTGGCGGACGCCGAGCTCCTCGCACAGGGCCTTGGCCCCGGGGTCGTCGCCCTCGTCGAGCAGCCAGACGTCGAGCGGCCCGTCGTGCACCAGCCGGACCGCGCCCCGGAGGGTGGCGCGGACCATGGAGAGCGGTTCCTTGCCCGGCACGTACGTGGTGAGGAAGGCGACCCGGGTGCCCTTCCGCGCGCGCACGGGTACCGGGTCGCGGGCGACGAGGGTGGCGTGCGCGATCGAGGTGACGTTGACCAGCATGAAGAAGCAGATGAGCCCGATCGACACGAGCATCACGGTGTCGTACGGAACCCGCCAGCGGTCGTCGCCCTCGCGGACGGTCCAGTGGCTCGGCCAGACCAGATAGGCCAGCAGCAGCGCCGACAGCAGGGGCGCGAGCCCCATGAGGAGGACGGCCCGTATTCGGTGCGGCTCCTTCGACAGCAGGCTCCGGTACCGCACCCGGTAGGGCGCCGGGTCCGGGTCCGCCTCCGTGAGGGGGCCGGCGAGTTCGCTGTAGGTGTCGTAGTCGTAGCCTCCCGGCCGCACGGTGCCTCCAGCTGTCTCGAACGGGTCGATAGCCCCACGAAAAGGGACAGTGACCGGCGTGTCGACTGGATTCGGCCGAGCGGGGGTTTTTACGGAATGTCACTCCGACGGCGCAACGCGTAGCGGACCGCCTTCTGCGCGACGGGTCCCAGCTCGTCGAGCGCGGCCATCAGCCCGCCCAGCTGTTCGAGCGCGTCGAGGGCGGCGGCGGCCCCGTCCGGGTCGACCCCCTCGTACAGCTCCATCCCCACGAAGGAGGCGGCCACCGCCCGGGCGAGCCCGGCCGGATCGACCAGGCCCTCGACCGGGCCGCCGGCGAGCACCCGCCGCAGCACCCCCTCGATCTCCTCGATCCACAGATCCAGCCCGGCGGCCGTCGCGGGCGCCAGCCGGGGGTGGGTCTGCGCCCCGGCGAGCAGCTGCCCGAGCACGGCGACATGCCCGGCCGCCCGCTCCTCGGCGTGCATCTCCCTCCCGAACGCGAGGAGTTCGGACAGGCTGCGCACCGCGCGCAACCGCTCGCGATGGCGGGCGACCCGCTGCTCGGCACCCCGGCGGCAGGCCGCGGAGAGCAGCTCGTCGACCGAGCCGAAGTGGTAGAAGATCAGCGCCTGGTTGACGCCCGCGGTGGCCGCGACCGAGCGCGCCGAGGTCTTGGTGATCCCCTGCTCGACGAGCGTGCGCAGCGCCCCGTCGAGCAGTCGCTCCCGGGTGTCCTCGGCGCTCATGCCCGCACCTCCTCGCGCACCGGACGCAGCCCCGCCCGCACCCCGTGCTCCCGCACCGGGGCGTACTCGGCCGCGAACGACCCCTCGTAGCCGAACAGCGGACCCACGAACCGGTTGACGACCCGCACCCGGATCCGGAAGCGGCCGGTGTCCTCGTCGAAGGACTCCCGCACCTCGGCGTCCGCGCCGACGAGTCCGGGCACCCGCAGGTCCACCGGGCCCTCGCGGAAGCGGTGTTCGCCGGAGCGGATGAGCAGCGAGCCGTCGGGCTCGGCGGACATCCGCAGCTCGCTGGCGAGGTGCTGGTGGGTGCCGAGGTAGTCGAGCACGCAGCCGCGCTCGGGGCTGTGCACCATCGTCGCGTCGAACCGGCGCGGCCCGCCGGGCAGCGCGAAGGTCCGCACGAAGGTGACGGTCTCCCGCCCGTACGAGTCGAGGTACGGCACGTTCTCGATGGTGAAGGGGACGTCGCGCCCGGTGCGCGGGAGCAGGATGTTGCGGGTGCCGCCGAGTGCGAGGAAGGGCCGGATCAGCGGCCGCACGGGCCCCCGCCCGTGCCAGATCCGCTCCATGACGCCCCGCCCGACGCACAGTTCGCCGCTCGCGAGCCCGACGGAGAAGCGCCGCCGCAGCTCCGGGTGCAGCCGCCCGAAGGCCGCCTTCCCCATGGCGGTGCGGAAGATCGAGCTCACGGCCCCTCCAGGGTGGCGAGGAGCCGCGGCGCGCGGCTCCGGGACGACGCGGTCCGCAGGCACCGGCGGGCCGCCGGGGTGCGCGGGGACGGCGGTACGAGCAGGGCGGCGACGAGTCCGAGGACGGTCAGCGGCACCGCGGCGAGCGAGACCGCGCCGAGCGGCAGCGCGCCCGCCGTGACCGGGACGGCCACGAGCAGGACCCGGGCGAGGACCTCCAGCAGCCAGTGCGCGCGGGCCCGCTCCGGGGTCACCCCGTGCTCGCACCACAGCCGCAGCCGGTCGAAGGACCAGGCGGTGGCCCAGCCCATCAGCGGCCGGAAGAGCAGCCGGTCGGCGATCCGCCCAAACCGCCCCCAGCGCGGCCGGTAGTCGTAGCCGGTGAGGAAGCGGACGCCGTCCCGCTCGGGCACGTAACGCCAGTAGCCGCTGCCCTCGGCGAGCAGGGACAGCGGATGCGGCGAGGAGAAGCGGAGGGCGGAGACCCGGTCGCCGCCGGCCCGGTGGCGCTCCCCCGCGGAGACACCGGTGCCGGCGACGACCAGGAAGGGCAGCACGCGCGTGGCGTACCGGAACCGCCGCGGCTCGCCCTCGGCGTCCGGCAGGTACGCGATCTCGGTGAACCGCAG
Source organism: Streptomyces showdoensis (assembly GCF_039535475.1). Taxonomy (NCBI): domain Bacteria; kingdom Bacillati; phylum Actinomycetota; class Actinomycetes; order Kitasatosporales; family Streptomycetaceae; genus Streptomyces; species Streptomyces showdoensis. Next base: position 51,996 of record NZ_BAAAXG010000026.1, read on the forward strand.
ATCCCACCGCTGGTGCAGCGCCGGGTCCTGGCTCCGCTCCCAGAGCGTGTCCAGGTCCGTGCGCACGCGCGCCTCGACGTAGAGCCCCATGGCCCCTCCCCCTTGCCGAGCGTCGCTTTGAGCGACCGCTCAAGAGGGACAGTAGCGAGTTTTGAGCACCCGCTCAAGCGGCGGGCACGAAGAAGCCCCCGGCCCTGACCAGGACCGGGGGCCGCGAGCCTTCGTCGGCGTCCGCCGGCTCGCGCCGGCGTTTCACCGAGGGACGGCGTTCACCGAGGGGCGGCGTTCATCGAGGGGCGGCGTTCACCCGAGGGGCGGCGTTCACCCGAGGCGGCGATCAGGCCCCGAGGTGCCGCTCGACCGTCTCGACCTTCGAGGTCAGACCGTCCGTGACACCGGGCCGGATGTCCGCCTTCAGCACGACCGAGACCCGGGGCGCCCGCGCCTCCACGGCGGCGACGGCGCGCTTGACGACGTCCATGACCTCGTCCCACTCGCCCTCGATCGAGGTGAACATCGCGTCGGTACGGTTCGGCAGCCCCGACTCCCGTACGACCCGGACCGCGTCGGCGACGTACGCGCCGACCTCCTCCCCCACGCCCAGCGGGGTCACCGAGAACGCGACGATCATGCCTTCACCGCGGCCTCACGACGGGCGCGAGAGGCCGTGACGGCGGCCTCGGCCTCGCGCTTGAGCCGGCGCTCGGCGAAGAAGCCGCCGAGCGGGAGGACGGAGAGCACGAAGTAGAGCGCGGCCGTGCCGAAGCTCCACTTGGTGCGGTTCCAGGCGTCCAGCCAGAACAGCACGTACAGGACGAACAGGATGCCGTGGATCGCGCCCATGACCGGCACCGCGTTGAAGTCCGTCGTCCGCTTGAGGACCGAGCAGACGAGCAGCAGCAGGAAGGACACGGCCTCCGGCGCCGAGACGAGGCGGAGCCGGTGCAGGGAGGAGGCGGTCTTGATGTCCACGGGAGGGGTCACCTTCGTTCGATCTTGTGAACGGATGCACAAGGGCCGTCCCATTGTGCACGGCGACTTTGCTGTCCCTTTAACCGGGGGCCCAGTACCTTCACCACCGTGGCAATGTTCCGACTCCAAGGCAGCAAAGTGCTCGCCGTGTCCATGACCGGCGACGCCGTGAAGGCGAAGAACGGCTCGATGGTCGCCTACGACGGCCAGATGGCGTTCAAGAAGATGTCCGGCGGCGGCGAGGGCCTGCGCGGCATGGTGACCCGCCGGCTCACCGGCGAGCAGATGGAGGTGATGGAGGTCCGCGGGCAGGGCACCTGCTGGTTCGCCGACCGCGCCTCCGAGATCAACCTCGTCCAGCTGCACGGCGACAAGCTGTACGTCGAGTCCAGCAACCTCCTGTGCACCGACGCCGGCCTGCGCACCGGCACGACCTTCACGGGTCTGCGCGGCGGAGCGACCGGCAACGGCCTGTTCACGACGACCGTCGAGGGCACCGGGCAGGCCGCGATCATGTCCGACGGCCCCGCGGTCGTGCTCCGCGTCACCCCGCAGTACCCGCTCAACGTCGACCCCGGCGCGTACATCGCCCACCAGGGCAACCTCCAGCAGCACTTCCAGTCGGGTGTGACCTTCCGCACCCTCATGGGCGAGGGCGGCGGCGAGGCCTTCCAGATCCGCTTCGAGGGCGACGGGCTCGTCTACGTGCAGCCCAGCGAGCGGAACACGATCGGGGGCGACGTCTGATGCCCTTCCGCGAGATCAACTCCAAGATGGTCGAGGCCACGGTGATCCCGGGCCAGCGGCTCTTCAGCCAGCGCGGCGCGATGCTCGCCTATCGCGGCGACGTCACGTTCACGCCGAACATCTCCGGCGGCCAGGGCGGCCTGATGTCGATGATCGGCCGCCGGGTGGCCGGCGAGGCGACCCCGCTGATGACCGTCGAGGGCAGCGGCACCGTGATGTTCGGCCACGGCGGCCACCACATCCAGGTCATCGGCCTGACCGGCGACACCCTGTACGTCGAGGCCGACCGGCTCCTCGCCTTCGACGGCACGCTGGAGCAGGGCACCATGTTCCTCGGCTCCCAGGGCGGCGTCATGGGCATGGTCCGCGGCCAGGTCACCGGCCAGGGCCTGTTCACCACCACCCTGCGCGGCCACGGTTCGGTCGCGGTCATGGCCCACGGCGGAGTCGTCGAACTCCCCATCGCCCCCGGTCGCCCGGTCCACGTGGACCCGCAGGCCTACGTCGCCCACCACGGCGACGTCCGCAACAAGCTCTCCACCGCGCTGGGCTGGCGCGACATGGTGGGCCGCGGCTCGGGCGAGGCGTTCCAGCTGGAGCTGAGCGGGAGCGGCGCGGTGTACGTCCAGGCCTCGGAGGAGAAGCTGTGAGCACCCTGTCATCCGGCGGCCCGGTCGTCCTCGACCCCCACTCCCTCCCGTCCGACGACAACGTCAACCCGTACACCTTCTGCGTGGAGCTCAAGGGCTCCCAGTGGTTCCTGCAGAAGGGCAAGATGATCGCCTACTACGGGCGCATCGAGTTCAACGGCATCGGCCACGGCCGGCTCGACCGGCTGGTCCGCACCTCCTTCCACTCGCCGCTGCACGCGAGCGACTGGGTGGTGGCCGAGGGCAGCGGCAAGATGCTCCTGGCCGACCGGGCCTTCGACGTGAACTCGTACGACCTCGACGAGGGCAACCTGACGATCCGTTCGGGCAACCTGCTGGCCTACCAGCCGACGCTGGCCCTGAAGCAGTCGATCGTGCCGGGCTTCGTCACGCTCATCGGCACGGGCAAGTTCGTCGCCGCCTCCAACGGCCCGGTGGTCTTCATGGAACCCCCGCTCCGCGTCGACCCGCAGGCCCTGGTCGGCTGGGCCGACTGCCCCTCGCCCTGCCACCACTACGACCACGGCTACATGACCGGCGTCATGGGCGGCGTCCGGGCCCTGACGGGCCTCGGCGGCACCTCGGGCGAGGAGCACCAGTTCGAGTTCGTCGGCGCGGGCACGGTCCTCCTCCAGTCCACGGAGCTCCTCATGCCGGAACGCGCCATCGGCGAGCCGGGCGCCCAGCCGGGCGTTCCGGGCGGCCACGGGGCACCCGGCTCCGGCCAGGGCCCCCTCGGCCAGGTGCCGCGCCTTCCCGGACAGCTCGGGGACCTCCAGCGTCGCTTCGGCCTGTGAATCGGCGGGTGTGGCGGGCGCCCGCCGCCGTCGCCTCGCACGGTGTCGGCCGCGGGCGTCAGAATGACGATGCGGGGGCACCGTCACCGGCGGCCTTCCCGGAACCGTGCGAACGGGTGGTCATCGCGTGAAGGTCGGATTCCGGCCCAGGCTCGATCCGGCCCTCATGCCGGGCGCTGAGTGAGCGGTAGTCTGCGGAGTGTGACGTCCTCGAACGTCTGCGCCCGTCGGCCGGGGCTCGGGGGCCAGGTCCGGGTGCTCCGCGTCACACCTTCCCACTTCGTCAAGTTTTCAACTTCTTAGGTAGAATCCATATATGGAGACCGAGACGGCCACCCCCTGGCTCACCGATGCCGAGCAGTGCGCCTGGCGCACCTACCTCGACGTCAACAGGATGCTGACGTACCAGATGGAGAAGGACCTCCAGCCCTTCGGCCTGACCATGAACGACTACGAGATTCTGGTGAATCTGTCCGAGTCGGCCGAGCGTCGGCTGCGGATGAGCGACCTGGCCGCGGCGACGCTCCAGTCCAAGAGCCGGCTCTCGCACCAGATCACCCGGATGGAGAACGCCGGTCTGGTGCGGCGCGAGAACTGCGAGTCGGACCGGCGCGGGCTGTACGCGGTGCTGACCGATCACGGCATGGAGACCATGCGCAAGGTGGCGCCGCACCACGTCGAGTCCGTGCGCAAGCACTTCATCGACCTGCTGAGCACCGCCGCGCTCTCCGAGCTCCACGAGTCGCTCAAGCCCGTCGCCGAGCAGCTGCGCGGGCGCCGGGGCAAGCCGTAGGACGGGATCCCCGGACACGCGGGAGGGCCCGGCACCTTTTGCAGGTGCCGGGCCCTCCCGCGTGGGCCGTGAGAGCGCGCTCAGTGGCCCGTCAGGCTGTCGATCAGCTCGTCGGAGGCCGCGTACGGGTCGAGCTCGCCGGCCGTGATGCGCTCCGCCAGCGCGTCCAGGCGGCGGTCGCCGTGCAGGTCGCCGATCCGCTCGCGCAGCGCCGTGATGGTGATCGTCTCGACCTCGCGCGCCGCGCGGGACCGGCGGCGCTCGGCCAGGACGCCGTGCTCCTCCATCCAGGCGCGGTGCTTCTCCAGGGCCTCCACGACCTCGTCGACGCCCTCGCCTCGGGCGGCGACGGTCTTGACGATCGGGGGACGCCAGTCGCCGGGCCCCCGGGCCTCGCCGAGGCCCAGCATGTGGTTGAGCTCGCGGGCGGTGGCGTCGGCGCCGTCCCGGTCCGCCTTGTTGACCACGTAGACGTCGCCGATCTCCAGGATGCCCGCCTTGGCGGCCTGGATGCCGTCGCCCATGCCCGGCGCGAGCAGCACCACCGAGGTGTCGGCCTGGGAGGCGATCTCCACCTCCGACTGGCCGACGCCGACGGTCTCCACGAGCACCACGTCGCAGCCGGCCGCGTCGAGCACCCGAATCGCCTGCGGGGCGGACCAGGCGAGGCCGCCCAGGTGCCCTCGGGTGGCCATGGAGCGGATGTAGACGCCCGGGTCGGAGGCGTGCTCCGACATGCGCACCCGGTCGCCGAGGAGCGCCCCGCCGCTGAACGGCGAGGACGGGTCGACGGCGAGCACGCCGACCCGCTTGCCCGCCCGGCGGTACGCGGTGACCAGCGCCGAGGTCGAGGTCGACTTGCCGACGCCGGGCGAGCCGGTCAGGCCCACCACGTACGCGTTGCCGGTCAGCGGCGCGAGCGCCGCCATGACCTCGCGCAGCTGCGGGGACGCCCCCTCCACGAGCGAGATCAGCCGGGCCACGGCGCGCGGCCGGCCCTCCCGTGCCTGGGCGACCAGTGCGGGGACGTCCACCATCTGCGGTGCTCCTTGAGGTGACGGATTACTTGCCGGGAACCTTCACGATCAGGGCGTCGCCCTGGCCGCCGCCGCCGCACAGCGCGGCCGCGCCGACGCCGCCGCCGCGCCGCTTGAGCTCCAGGGCCAGGTGCAGCACCACGCGGGCGCCGGACATGCCGATGGGGTGGCCGAGCGCGATGGCGCCGCCGTTGACGTTCACCTTTTCAGGGGTGACGCCGAGGTCCTTCATTGACTGGTGGGCGACCGCGGCGAAGGCCTCGTTGATCTCGATCAGGTCCAGGTCGGCGACCTCCAGGCCCTCCTTCTTCAGGGCGTGCAGGATGGCGTTGGACGGCTGCGACTGGAGCGAGTTGTCCGGGCCGGCCACGTTGCCGTGGGCGCCGATCTCGGCGATCCACTCCAGGCCCAGCTCCTCCGCCTTGGCCTTGCTCATGACGACCACGGCGGCCGCGCCGTCGGAGATCTGCGAGGAGGTGCCGGCGGTGATGGTGCCGTCCTTGGCGAAGGCCGGGCGGAGCTTGCCGAGGGACTCGGCGGTGGTCTCGGCGCGGATGCCCTCGTCCTGGGAGAAGACGACCGGGTCGCCCTTGCGCTGCGGGATCTCGACCGGGGTGATCTCCGCCTCGAAGACGCCGTTCTTCTGGGCGGCGGCGGCGCGCTGGTGCGACAGGGCGGCGATCTCGTCCTGGACCCCGCGCGGGATGCCCAGGCGGGTGTTGTGCTTCTCGGTCGACTCGCCCATGGCGATGTTCTCGAAGGCGTCGGTCAGACCGTCGTACGCCATGGCGTCGAGCATCTCGATGGCGCCGTACTTGTAGCCCTCGCGGGACTTGGGCAGCAGGTGCGGGGCGTTGGTCATGGACTCCTGGCCGCCGGCGACGACGACGTCGAACTCGCCCGCGCGGATCAGCTGGTCGGCGAGCGCGATGGCGTCGAGACCGGAGAGGCACACCTTGTTGACGGTGAGGGCCGGGACGTTCATCGGGATGCCGGCCTTGACGGCGGCCTGGCGGGCGGGGATCTGCCCGGCGCCCGCCTGCAGCACCTGGCCCATGATCACGTACTGCACCTGGTCGCCGCCGATGCCGGCACGGTCCAGGGCGGCCTTGATCGCGAAACCGCCGAGGTCGGCGCCCGAGAAGGACTTGAGCGAGCCGAGCAGGCGACCCATGGGCGTGCGGGCGCCCGCGACGATCACTGAGGTGGTACCGGTCGTTCCAGACATGAGGCACAGCCCCTTGGGATGAGGAGTGAACGAGGGTTTACCGCCAATGTACTGAGCGGTGCCGCGCCGGGTCACCGGCCTGCCGGTGTGATCGCGCGCACGTTGCGTAACCATCCGCCCGGCGCTGCACTGGAGGCATGCTGACGCGAATCGACCACATCGGAATCGCCTGCCGGAACCTCGACGAGACCGTCGCGTTCTACAAGGCCACGTACGGTTTCGAGGTCTTCCACGAAGAGGTCAACGAGGAGCAGGGCGTCCGCGAGGCCATGCTCAAGATCAACGAGACCTCGGACGGCGGGGCCTCCTACCTCCAGCTCCTGGAGCCGACCCGGGAGGACTCGGCGGTGGGCAAGTGGCTCGCCAAGAACGGCGAGGGCGTGCACCACATCGCCTTCGGCACCGCGGACGTGGACGGGGACGCGGAGGCCATCCGCGGCAAGGGCGTCCGGGTGCTCTACGACGAGCCGCGGATCGGTTCCATGGGCTCCCGCATCACCTTCCTGCACCCCAAGGACTGCCACGGCGTGCTGACCGAACTGGTCACCTCGGCGGAGCCCTCGGCTGACCACTCCTCAGCGGAGCACTGACCTCCGGATTCCCGGCCCGGTAGAGTGGGCGACTCCGGGCCGGGGCCGGTCGGAGCCGTGTGCGCACGGCACCGAAGTCGGGATGTCGGGGTCGTCCGATCTGCCACGATTCCCCGGGGGTCCGTCCTCGTCCGTGAGGGCGTGACCGCTGGAGTTGCGACCAGGGTTGGGGTCTCCCCTGCTCGAAGAGCTCGGGGAAGGATGGGACCGCGCAGTGCGGGGCTACGAACGCCAGGAGAGCCAGCGAGCTGAAGACGACCACCTCTCGCGGTTCGAAGCCGAGATGGACCGGCTGAAGACCGAGCGGGAGAAGGCCGTCCAGCACGCCGAGGACCTCGGCTACCAGGTCGAGGTGTTGCGCGCCAAGCTCCACGAGGCGCGCCGCACCATCGCGTCGCGGCCCGCGTACGACAGTGCGGACATCGGCTACCAGGCCGAGCAGATGCTGCGCAACGCGCAGGTGCAGGCCGAGCAGCTGCGCCAGGACGCCGAGCGCGAGCTGCGGGAGGCGCGCGCCCAGACGCAGCGGATCCTGCAGGAGCACGCGGAGCAGCAGGCCCGGCTCCAGTCGGAGCTGCACACCGAGGCCGTCACGCGCCGCCAGCAGCTCGACCAGGAGCTGAACGAGCGCCGCCAGACCGTCGAGTCGCACGTCAACGAGAACGTGGCGTGGGCCGAGCAGCTGCGGGCCCGTACGGAGGCGCAGGCCCGCCGGCTGATGGAGGAGTCCCGCGCCGAGGCCGAGCAGTCGCTGGCCGCCGCGCGCGCCGAGGCGGCCCGGGTCGCCGAGGAGACCCGTCGCCGGATCGGTACCGAGGCCGAGGCGGCCCGTGCCGAGGCGGAAGCGATTCTGCTGCGCGCCCGCAAGGACGCCGAGCGGATGCTGGGCGCCGCCTCCAGCCAGGCCCAGGAGGCCACCAGCCACGCCGAGCAGCTGCGCTCGGCCACCACCGCCGAGACCGAGCAGGCCCGCCGCGAGGCCGCCGAGCTGTCCCGGGCGGCGGAGCAGCGCCTCCAGGAGGCCGAGGAGAGGCTGCGCGAGGCCCGTACGGAGGCCGAGCGGGCGCTCAGCGAGGCCAAGGAGTCGGCGGCGAAGCAGCTCGCCTCCGCCGAGTCGGTCAACGAGCAGCGCACCCGCACCGCGAAGGCGGAGATCGCGCGCCTGGTCGGCGAGGCCACCAAGGAGGCCGAGGCCCTCAAGGAGCAGGCCGGGGAGAAGCTGCGCGAGGCGACCGCCGAGGCCGAGAAGCTGGTCTCGGAGGCCTCGGAGAAGGCCCGTACGGTCGCCGCCGAGGATTCCGCCGCCGCGCTCGCCAAGGCCGCGCGGACCGCCGAGGAGGTCCTGAGCAAGGCGTCGCAGGACGCCCAGGAGACCACCCGCAAGGCGGCCGAGGAGGCCGAGCGGATCCGGCGCGAGGCAGAGGCCGAGGCGGACCGGCTGCGGTCCACCGCCGAGGAGCAGGCCGACGAGCTGCTCGGCTCGGCGAAGGACGACACCAAGGAGTACCGCGCCAAGACGGTCGAGCTGCAGGAGGAGGCGCGCCGGCTGCGCGGCGAGGCCGAGCAGCTGCGGGCCGAGGCGATCGCCGAGGGCGAGCGGATCCGCGGCGAGGCCCGGCGCGAGGCCGTCGGCCAGATCGAGGAGTCGGCGAAGACCGCCGAGGAGCTGCTGACCAAGGCCCGCAGGGACGCGGAGGAACTGCGGACGAGCGCGGGCGCCGAGAGCGAGCGGGTCCGCGGCGAGGCCGTGGAGCGGGCGCAGACCCTGCGCACCCAGGCCGAGGAGACGCTGGAGCGCACCCGCGCCGAGGCCGAGCGGATGCGCGCCGAGGCCGAGGAGCAGGCCGAGTCGGTCAAGGAGGCGGCCGAGGAGATCGCCGTCGCCGTGCGCGACGAGGCCGAGCGGGCCGCCGCGGCCCGGCAGGCGGAGGCGGCCGAGGAGCTGACCCGGCTGCACACCGAGGCGGAGGCAAAGCTGTCGGCCGCCGGCGAGGAGCTGACCGACGCGCGGGCCGAGGCCGAGCGGATCCGGCGCGAGGCCGCCGAGGAGAGCGAGCGGCAGCGCGCGGAGGCCGCGGAGCGCGTCCGGACGCTGCAGGCGCAGGCCGAGCAGGAGGCCGAGCGGCTGCGCGCGGAGGCGTCCCAGGACGCGTCCACCGCGCGGGCCGAGGCGGAGTCCGCGGCGACGACGCTGCGCGAGGAGGCCGGGGCCGAGGCCGAGCGGCTGCGGTCCGAGGCGCAGGAGACCGCCGACCGGGTGCGGGCCGAGGCCGCGTCCGCCGCCGAGCGGGTCGCCGCCGAGGCCGCGGAGGCGCTGGCCGCCGCGCAGGAGGAGGCCAACCGGCGCCGCCGGGAGGCCGAGGAGACGCTGGACTCGGCGCGGTCCGAGGCCGACCGGGAGCGCGAGCACGCCCGGGAGCGGAGCGAGGAGCTGCTGGCCTCCGCGCGCAAGCGGGTGGAGGAGGCCCAGGCCGAGGCGCACCGCCTGGTCGAGGAGGCCGACGCCCGCGCCACGGAGCTGGTGTCCGGCGCCCAGCAGACCGCCCAGGACGTGCGGGACTCGGTCTCCGGGCTGCGCGAGACGGCCGAGGAGGAGATCGCCGGGCTGCGCAGCGCGGCCGAGCACGCGGCGGAGCGCACCCGGACCGAGGCGCAGGAGGAGGCGGACCGGGTCCGCGCCGACGCGTACGAGGAGCGGGAGCGGGCCACCGAGGACGCGAACCGCACCCGCGAGCGCGCGCGGGAGGAGTCCGAGGCGGCGAAGGCGCTGGCCGAGCGGACGGTCACGGACGCCCTCGCGGAGGCGGAGAAGCTGCGGGCGGACACCGCGGAGTACGCGCAGCGGGTACGGACCGAGGCGACGGACGCGCTGGCCTCGTCCGAGCAGGACGCGGCCCGCACCCGTGCGGACGCCCGGGACGACGCCAACCGGATCCGTTCGGAGGCGGCCGCCCAGTCGGAGACGGTGGTCGGCGAGGCGCGCGCGGAGGCCGAGCGGATCACGGCCGAGGCCGAGCAGGTCCTGGACGAGGCCCGGCAGGCGGCCGACAAGCGGCGCTCCGACGCGGCCGAGCAGGCCGACGCGCTCGTGGGCGAGGCGACGGCCGAGGCCGAGCGGCTCACCGCCGAGGCCGCGCTGGTCCTGGACGAGGCCCGGGAGACCGCCGACAAGCGGCGCTCCGACGCGGCCGAGCAGGCCGACGCCCTGGTCGCCGAGGCCACGGCCGAGGCCGAGCGGATCACGACCGAGGCCGCAGAGCTCCTGGAGAGCACCGAGCAGGACGCGACCCGGCTCCGTACGGAGGCCGAACAGGTCAAGGTGGACGGCGAGGCGCACGCGCAGGCGCTGCGCACGGCCGCGCTGGAGGACGCCGACCGGATTCTGGACGAGGCCCGGCAGGCGGCCGACAAGCGGCGCTCCGACGCGGCCGAGCAGGCCGACGCCCTGGTCGCCGAGGCCACGGCCGAGGCCGAGCGGATCACGACCGAGGCCGTCGAGCTGCTGGAGAGCACCGAGCAGGACGCGGCCCGGCTGCGGGCCGAGGCCGAGCAGGTCAAGGCCGACGGCGAGGCGGAGGCGGAGGCGCTGCGCGCCGCGGCCCGCGCCGACGGCGAGCAGGTCCTGGACGAGGCCCGGCAGGCGGCCGACAAGCGGCGGGCCGACGCGGCCGAGCAGGCCGACACGCTGGTCGCCGAGGCCACGGCCGAGGCGGAGCGGATCCGCGTGGAGTCGGAGCGGGTCAGGGCGGAGGCCGAGGCGGCGGCCGAGGAGATGCGCTCCGAGGCGCGTGCCGAGGCGGACCGCACGCTCGACGAGGCCCGGGAGGCCGGCGCGAAGAAGCGGGCGGACGCGGCCGAGCAGGCGGACCAGCTGATGGCGAAGGCCCAGGAGGAGGCGCTGCGCGCCACCACCGAGGCGGAGTCGCAGGCGGACACGATGGTCGGCGCGGCCCGCAAGGAGGCCGAGCGGATCGTCGCCGAGGCGACCATCGAGGGCAACTCGCTGGTCGAGAAGGCCCGTACGGACGCGGACGAGCTGCTGATCGGGGCGCGCAGCGACGCCACGGCCATAAGGGACCGTGCGGAGGAGCTGCGCGGCCGGGTCGAGGGTGAGATCGAGGAGCTGCACGAGCGGGCGCGGCGCGAGACGGCCGAGCAGATGAAGACGGCCGGCGAGCGCGTGGACAAGCTGGTGACGGCGGCGACCGAGCAGCGGGCGGAGGCCGAGGAGAAGTCCAAGGAGATGCTCTCCGAGGCGAGTTCCGAGGCGAGCAAGGTGCGCATCGCCGCGGTGAAGCGGGCGGAGGCGCTCCTCAAGGAGGCCGAGCAGAAGAAGGCCTCGCTCGTCGCGGAGGCGGAGAAGATCAAGGCGGAGGCGGAGCAGGAGGCCGAGCGGCTCGTCGAGGAGGGCAAGCGCGAGCTGGAGGTGCTGGTCCGTCGGCGCGAGAGCATCAATGCCGAGATCTCCCGTGTCCAGGACGTCCTCGAAGCGTTGGAGTCTTTCGAGGCGCCGGGCGGTGGGGCGAAGTCCGGCGGCGCCCAGACGGTCAAGGCGGGCGCGTCCGCGGGGTCCACTCGTTCGAGTGGCAAGTCCTCGGAGAGCTAGCCACTCAAAAGGCTGGACATTCTCCAGATCAAACGGGCATACGCTCGATGACACGCCGCTTCGGCCCCTAGGATTCCCTCTAACACCTCACCGGTCTCTTTCGACAGGAACCTCATGAGCGACACATCCTCCCCCTTCGGCTTCGAGCTCGTGCGGCGTGGTTACGACCGCGGTCAGGTGGACGACCGCATTACCAAGCTCGTCGCCGACCGTGACAGCGCTCTGTCGCGGATCACCTCTCTGGAAAAGCGCATCGAGGAACTCCACCTCGAAACGCAGAACGCCCAGGCCCAGGTCAGCGACGCCGAGCCGTCGTACGCCGGTCTCGGCGCGCGGGTCGAGAAGATCCTGCGGCTGGCCGAGGAGGAGGCGAAGGACCTGCGTGAGGAGGCCCGTCGCGCCGCCGAGCAGCACCGCGAGCTGGCCGAGTCGGCCGCCCAGCAGGTGCGCAACGACGCGGAGTCCTTCGCGGCCGAGCGCAAGGCGAAGGCCGAGGACGAGGGCGTCCGGATCGTCGAGAAGGCGCAGGGCGAGGCCAACTCGCTGCGTTCCGAGGCGCAGAAGGACGCGCAGTCGAAGCGCGAGGAGGCGGACGCCCTCTTCGAGGAGACCCGCGCCAAGGCGGCCCAGGCCGCCGCGGACTTCGAGACCAACCTGGCCAAGCGCCGGGAGCAGTCGGAGCGGGACCTGGCCGCGCGTCAGGCGAAGGCCGAGAAGCGTCTGGCGGAGATCGAGCACCGGGCGGAGCAGCTGCGCCTGGAGGCCGAGAAGCTGCGGACGGACGCGGAGCGCCGGGCCCGCCAGACGGTGGAGACCGCGCAGCGCCAGGCCGAGGACATCGTGGCCGACGCGAACGCCAAGGCCGACCGGATCCGCAGCGAATCGGAGCGCGAGCTGGCGGCGCTGACGAACCGCCGCGACTCCATCAACGCGCAGCTGACCAACGTCCGCGAGATGCTGGCCACGCTGACCGGTGCCGCGGTGGCCGCGGCCGGCTCCCCGATCGACGACGAGCGCACCGCGGGCGTCCCCGCCCAGCAGTCGCGCTAGTCGCCGGCGGCCCCCGGGCCGTCAGGAGTTCCCGAAAACCCCCTGCCATTCCGGTGGCGGGGGGTTTCGCGTGCCCTTAGGTTGGTACGCATGATCGAGCTTGAGGGCCTCACCAAGCGGTACGGGTCGAAGACCGCGGTCGACCGTCTCAGCTTCACCGTGCGGCCCGGCGTCGTCACCGGCTTCCTGGGGCCGAACGGGGCGGGCAAGTCGACCACGATGCGGATGATGCTCGACCTGGACAACCCGACGAGCGGGACGGTCCGGATCGACGGCAAGCACTACCGGGAGCTCCAGGAGCCGCTGAAGTACATCGGGGCGCTGCTCGACGCCAAGGCGATGCACGGCGGCCGCTCGGCGTACAACAACCTGCTGTGCCTGGCCCAGTCGAACCGCATCCCGGCGCGGCGGGTCGACGAGGTGCTCGATCTGGTCGGTCTGACGGCGGTGGCGCGGAAGAAGTCGAAGGGCTTCTCGCTCGGTATGGGGCAACGGCTCGGTATCGCCTCGGCGTTGCTCGGTGATCCCGAGATCCTGATGTTCGACGAACCCGTCAATGGTCTGGACCCCGAGGGAATTCACTGGATCCGCAATCTGATGAAGGCGCTCGCCGCGGACGGCCGGACGATCTTCGTTTCCAGCCATCTGATGAGTGAAATGGCGCTGACGGCGGATCATCTCATCGTCATCGGGCAGGGAAAGCTGCTGGCCGACACGTCGATGGCGGATTTCATCCAGCAGAATTCCCGGAGTTACGTCCGGTTGCGCTCCCCGCAACAGGAACGCCTGCGGGACCTGCTGCACGCGAACGGTTTTGTCGCGGTCGAGGCGGGCGGCGGGACGCTGGAGGTGGACGGGACGACGACGGAGAAGCTGGGCGAGCTGGCGGCCTCCCACCAGATCGTGCTGCACGAGCTGAGCTCCCAGCGGGCCTCGCTCGAAGAGGCGTTCATGCAGATGACGGCGGGCGCGGTGGAGTACCACGCGCACGGGACGGACGTACACGGCGGCGGGGGCGTGCCCCACGCCCCGGTCGACGGGCCCCGCTGGGGCGAGAGCTTCGAGGGAGCCTGATCGATGGCAGCGGCATCCGCGGTCCTCCAGTCGGAGTGGACCAAGATCCGAACGGTCGCGTCGACCATCTGGACGCTGGCGAGCGCCCTGCTCGTGACGGTGGCGATGAGCGCGGCGCTGTGCGCGCTGATGAGCTCCCAGTACGCCAAGCTGTCCGACGTCGAGCGGGCGACCTTCGACCCCACCTTCCTCAGTTTCTCCGGGATGGTGCTCGGGCAGCTGGCGATGGTGGTCTTCGGCGTGCTGGTGGTCGGCACCGAGTACTCCTCGGGCATGATCCGCACCTCGCTGGCGGCCGTCCCGCAGCGGGCGAGCTTCCTCTTCTCGAAGATCGCCGTGGCGGGCGGGCTCGCCCTGGTGGTGGGCCTGGCGACCAGCTTCCTCTCCTTCTTCCTCGGCCAGGCCCTGCTCGGCGAGCACCGCACCACCCTGGGCGCGGACAACGTGCTGCGGGCGGTGGTCGGCGGCGGGCTCTACATGGGCCTGATCGCGATCTTCTCGATGGGCGTGGCGACGATGCTGCGCTCCTCGATGCTGTCGCTCGGCATCCTGGTGCCCTTCTTCTTCCTGATCTCCCAGATCCTGTCGGCGGTGCCGAAGGCCAAGGAGGTCGCCCGTTACTTCCCCGACCAGGCCGGCGCCAAGATCATGCAGGTCGTGCCGGACGCGATGGGCTCGGACGAGGCGCCGTACGGCCCGTGGGGCGGCCTCGGGATCATGCTGATCTGGGTGGTGGCCGCACTGCTCGGCGGCTACCTGGTCCTGAAGAACCGCGACGCCTGAGCCCTCGTCCGGCCCGGCCGGTTCGCTCCCGCCCTCGCTGAGCGCCGAGAGGTAACGGTTCCGCTTCGTCGGAACCGTCAACGGCTGGATAAGCTCCTAGCTCATACGGGGGGCTCCGGCCACCGGCCGCCACGCCCCGACGACGACCTGACCTGTCGATGGGGCTGGAGAATGATCGAGGCAGTCGGCCTGACGAAGCGCTATGGCGCCAAGACGGCCGTGTACAACCTTTCCTTCCAGGTGAGGCCCGGCCATGTCACCGGCTTCCTGGGCCCCAACGGCTCGGGCAAGTCCACGACCATGCGCATGATCCTCGGCCTGGACACGCCGACCTCCGGCCGGGTGACCATCGGCGGTCACCCCTTCCGGAGCCTGCCGAACGCGCCCCGGCAGGTCGGCGCGCTGCTCGACGCGAAGGCCGTGCACGGCGGCCGCAGCGCCCGCAGCCACCTGCTGTCGCTCGCCCAGCTGGCCGGCATCCCGGCGCAGCGGGTCGACGAGGTGCTCGGGGTCGTGGGCCTCCAGGACGTCGCCAAGCGCCGTTCCAAGGGCTTCTCGCTGGGCATGGGGCAGCGGCTGGGCATCGCCGCGGCGCTGCTCGGCGACCCGCAGGTGCTGCTCTTCGACGAGCCGGTCAACGGCCTCGACCCCGAGGGCATCCTCTGGGTGCGCAACCTGATGAAGAAGCTGGCCTCCGAGGGGCGGACGGTCTTCGTCTCCAGCCATCTGATGAGCGAGATGGCGCTGACCGCCGACCACCTGATCGTGATCGGCCGAGGCCAGCTGCTCGCCGACATGAGCGTGACCGACTTCATCTCGGCGAACTCCGCCGACTTCGCCCGGGTCCGCACCCCGGGGACGGAGCCGCAGCAGCGGGAGAAGCTGACCACCGTGCTCACCGAGGCCGGCGGCCAGGTCATGCCGGAGCCGGACGGCGCGCTGCGCGTGACCGGGCTCGCGCTGCCCCGGATCAGCGACCTCGCGCACGGGGCGGACGTCCGCCTGTGGGAGCTCTCGCCGCACCAGGCCTCGCTGGAGGAGGCGTACATGCGGATGACGCAGGGCGCCGTCGACTACCGCTCGACCGACGACCGGCTCGCCCACCTCCAGGCGCCGCAGCCGCAGCCGTACGGGCTCCCGCAGCCGGAGGGGTACGCGGTCCCCGAGGTGCCGCAGCAGGGCTGGTACGCCCCGCCGCCGCCCGGACAGAACCCGTACGCCACCCCGCAGAACCCGCAGCAGGGCCAGAACCCCGAGGAAGCCCGATGACGACCCCGTACGCCTACGTCTCCCCGATCCCGGTCCGCAAGGCGCACCTCGGCGACGCGCTGGCCTCCGAGTGGACCAAGATCCGCTCGGTGCGCTCCACCATGTGGACGCTGGGGGTCATGGTGCTGCTGATGCTCTCCATCGGCCTGGGCGTCGCGGCCATCGCCTCGGCCTCCAAGGCCCCGATGGGCGAGGAGTCCGCGCTCGGCTTCGGCTTCTTCGGGATGCTGCCGGCCTCGATCTGCGTGATCACGCTCGGCGTCCTGACCATCGCCTCCGAGTACGGCACCGGCATGATCCGGACCACCCTGACGGCCTGCCCGAGCCGGGCCCGGGTGCTCACGGCGAAGGCGATCGTCTTCTTCCTGCTGGTCTTCACGGTCACCACCGTGATCGCGACCCTCGTGGCCGTCGCGCAGGTCGCGATCGTGGACACCGCGGTGGCGCCGACGGGGGCCGAGTGGCTGCGGGCGACGGTCGGGGCGGGCGCCTACCTCGCCATGCTCGGCCTGCTGTCGCTGGCGATGGGCACGCTCATCCGGCACTCGGCGGGTGCGATCACGGTGATGATCGGCCTGCTGCTGCTCCCGCTGGTGGCGGCCCTCTTCATGTTCTCCGAGGCGCTGAAGTCGGTACAGGAGTTCCTGTTCACCTACGCGATCCCCTCGCAGATGATCGCCCTGTACAGCGAGACCGCGCCGTTCGGCGAGAACGGCCCGGCGGGCTGGGAGCCGCTGCTGATCATGGCGGGCGTCACGGCCGTGGTGTTCGGCGGCGCCTTCGCGCTGCTGAACAGCCGGGACGTGTGAGCCGCCGGCCCGCTCAGTACTTCGGCGCGTTGCGGGACCGCTGCACCCGGCTGGTGCGGCGGTCCTTCGCGTTCCAGCAGGCCTTGTGCCAGTGCCTGCGGTCGTCCACTCCCCCGTACTCGGGCCAGGCCACCACGTGCGGGGCGCCGCCGGGGATCTCCTGGTCGCAGCCGGGGCAGCGGTAGCGCTTGCCGGGCGCGCTCGCGCCGGCGACATGGCGGACGTACCACTCCTCGCCCTGCCAGGTCTCGCTGCGCTGCGAGCCGCCGTACCGGTCGCCCTGCTCGCCCTGCGGATCGGGGTTCGCACCGCCTCGGGCGCGGTTGTGGCGCGGGGACACTTCGACACCTCACGGGGGCGTAGACACTGAAGGTTCCGTCCAGCCTACGGGCCGCGACGGGGTCGCTCCGCACCCGGCCGCGGCGGATCAGCCGAAAATCGCAAGAACTTCATGAACGCCCGTTGCCTTTGGCACGTGTCAGACGTTGTTGCCGGTACGACGGGAAGTCCGCGAGGGGTTCGCGAGGGGGCGAACGCGTCGGCCGCAAGGAGGCAGAAGGCGATGCGCGTGGGTACGTTCGTGCTGGCCGCCCAGTTCCCGGGCCAGGGTCAGCAGGAGGCGCTGCACCGGGCGGTGCGGACCGCCGAAGCGGCCGAGGAGGCGGGGCTCGACTCCGTCTGGCTCGCCGAGCACCACTTCGTGCCGTACGGGGTCTGCCCGTCGGCCGTCACCCTGGCCGGGCTGCTCCTCGGGCGCACCCGCCGGCTGCGGGTCGGCACGGCGGTCAGCGTGCTGCCGAGCGCGCACCCGGTCGCGCTGGGCGAGCAGGCGGCGCTGCTGCACGTGGCCTCCGGGGGAAGGTTCACCCTCGGAGTGGGCCGCGGGGGCCCGTGGGTGGACCTGGAGGTGTTCGGCGCGGGGCTCCCCGCGTACGAGCAGGGCTTCCCCGAATCGCTCGACCTGCTGCTCCGCTGGCTCCGGGAGCCCCGGGTCGGCGCCCAGGGGGAACGATTCGCTTTCCGTGAGGTGGCGGTCGTGCCGGGCCCCGGCGAGCTGATCGGCGGGCCGGCCTCGCCCGAGGTGGTGGTCGCCTGCACCTCGCCGACGAGCGTGCGGCTCGCCGCCGAGCGGGGGCTGCCGATGCTCCTCGGCATGCACTGCGGGGACGAGGAGAAGGCCGAGGCGGTCGCCCTGTGGAGGCGGTGCGCGCGGGAGGCCGGGCGGGACCCGGACGAGATCGCGCGGATCGGCGCCGGCCATGTCTCGGCCGGGGTGGTCCAGCTCGCGGACCGCGGCGCGGACGCGGCGGAGGCTCTGGTGAAGGCGATGCCGGGCTGGCTGAAGCAAGGGCTTGACGCCCATGTGACCGTGGACGGCAGGCACCGCGCGATGCGCGACCCGGTGGCGTACACGGAGCTCCTGTGCGGGCTGCACCCGGTGGGCACCCCGCGGCTCGCGGCGGACCGGCTCGCGGCGACGGCGGAGCGGACCGGCATCACCCGCTTCGCCCTGCTCGCCGAGGGCTCCGGCGAGCTCGCCGCCACCGAGGAGAACGTGCGGCGCCTGGGCGCCGAGGTGCTCCCGCTGCTCGTCTGACCCCCTGGGGGTGAGGCAGGACCGTGCTGCCGCTCCGGCATCTCTTCGCTCTCCCGCGATGCGGAGCGGCAGCACCAGGCCTTGTCAGCAGTCGCGCAGTTCGGGCGACTGGTTGAGGAGCTGGCCCCGTATCGAGGTGAAGCGGGCGAGCCGCTCGTCCACGGAGGGGTCCAGCGGGAAGACCGCCACGCGGTGGCAGTTCTGGAAGGCGAGGCGCACCCCGAAGTGCCGCTGGAGCGCACCGCGGATGGCATCGCTCGCCAGGGCGCGCAACAGCTGACCACGTGCCTGCTCATTCGGCGGCGGCGTCTGGTTGTCGGCGAACTCGCCGCCGTCGACCTTCAGCTGTGCCACCAGAGCGCTGATCATCTCCCATGCGTAGGGCAGGGAGGTCCGGACGCAGTCGACGAAGTCGGCTTCGTCGACCTCGCCTCGCTCGGCCTGTTCCAACAGCGCCGGTGAGACGTCGAGCGACATGGGTTCTCCTCTCGCGACCCCGACGGGCGGGGTCTTGCGGGCAGGGACAGGGGCCGACGGCGCGCACGCAGCGTGCACACGCGGCGACCTCCTGTCTTCCACGGTAAGCGCGCCGGTCTGCCCGCACCAGGAGATTGGGCACACAACCGGCCAATAAGTGACGGTCGTTGGGCGTGCGCCGGGCGGGCGTTACGGCCCGAATCGCGCCGGAAGGCGTCCGTCTTGTAGCGTTGCGGACCATGCGTCTCGTCATTGCCCGCTGTTCCGTGGACTACGCCGGCCGGCTCACCGCCCACCTGCCCTCCGCGCCCCGTCTGATCCTGGTCAAGGCAGACGGCAGCGTCTCCATCCACGCGGACGACCGCGCGTACAAACCGCTCAACTGGATGTCGCCGCCGTGCACCCTCAAGGAGAGCTACGACGGTGGTGACGGCGAGGCGGCCGTCTGGACCGTGATCAACAAAGCGGGCGAGAAACTGATCATCACGATGGAGGAGATCCTCCACGACTCCTCGCACGAGCTGGGTGTCGACCCCGGTCTGATCAAGGACGGCGTCGAGGCGCACCTGCAGGAGCTGCTCGCGGACCGCATCGAGACGCTGGGCGAGGGCTGGACGCTGGTCCGCCGCGAGTACCCGACGGCGATCGGCCCGGTGGACATCCTGTGCCGGGACTCCGACGGGGCGACGGTCGCGGTGGAGATCAAGCGCCGCGGCGAGATCGACGGCGTCGAGCAGCTGACCCGCTACCTGGAGCTGCTCAACCGCGACCCGCACCTGGCACCGGTCAAGGGCATCTTCGCGGCCCAGGAGATCAAGCCGCAGGCGAAGGTGCTCGCCAACGACCGCGGGATCGACTGCGTGGTGCTCGACTACGACGCGCTGCGCGGCATCGAGGACGACAAGCTGCGGCTGTTCTGACCGTACGTACACAGGTACGAGAAGGGCCCGGGTGCGGACGGCACCCGGGCCTTCGTCGTACGCGGGGTCGGCGGGTCAGCCCGGGGTCCCGCCGGTGGCCGCGGGGGCGGACTCGGAGCGGGAGGCGGAGGCGGAGCCCGTGGGGTTCTGGGTGGGCGGCGTCGTCGTCGGGTCGGTGGTCGGCGGCGTCGTCGGCGGGGTCGTGGGCGGCGTGGTCGGCGGGGTGGTCGGCGGATTCGTGGGCGGGCTGGTCCTGGTCGGCGACAGGGTCGGCTTGGGCGGCGCCGTCGTCGTCGCGGCCGGGCCGCTCGGGGTGGCGCTGCCGGTCGCGGTCGGAGTGCCGACGGAGGCCGTCGGGGTGCCCGGGGTGCCGCTGCCGCCCGGGGTGGCCGTGCCGGTGGGGCCGGGTGCGGCCGGGTCCGAGGGGCCGCTGGTCGAGTCCTCGGTCGGCTCGTCGTCGCCGGGGGTGCCGTCCCCGGTGCCGTCGCCCTGGTCGGCGGTGCTGTCGGAGGTGACCCGGTCGTTGGCCGGGTGCTCGTCGTTGCCGGAGGTGGCGCCGATGGTGACGACCGTGCCGAGGACGGCGACGAGCAGGGCGCCCGCGCCGACGGCGGCCAGGTTGCGGCGGGCGCCGGCGAGGATGCCCTTGCGCAGCCCGGGGCGGTCCTCGTCCCCGACCGGGGCGGTGAGGACGGTCGGGGCGTCGTCGGGGAAGGCGGCGGACGCGGCGGCGAGCGGGCCGGCGGGCGTCGGCACCGTCGGCGGGGCCTTCTGGAAGGCGGGAGCCCCCGACGGGCCGGAGAACCCGGAGAAGCCGGAGTAGTCCGTGGGCGCGGCCAGGGCGGGGAAGGCGGGCTTGGCCGGCGGCGGGGCGGTCACCGGGACGCCGCGGGGCGGCGAGGCCGGTCCCTCGCGCCGGGCGGGCCCGGCGGGCGTGTCGGGGGCCGCCGGCGGCGCGGGCTCGACCGGGGCGGACTCGCCGGTGAGGTCGGCGACGAGCGCGAGGGCGCGGCGGCCGGCGACGGTGCCGCGCTTGTCGGCGAGGGCGCCGCGCAGGCCGATGGAGGCCTCCAGTTCGGCGCGGGCCCGCTGGAGGCTGCCGGCGCAGAGCGCGAGGATGCCCAACTCGTGGTGGAAGTACGCCTCTTCGGCTACCTCTCCGGCCCGCCGGGCGGCTTCCTGGCCGCCGCGCAGGGCCCGCTCCCAGGCGCCGAAGTGGAGGCCGGCGGCGAAGGCGGGCGCGGCGGCGCGGGCGAGCTGGACGGCGGTCGCCTGGTGCTCGGCCTCGGTGCCGGGGACGATCGCACCGAGGGCGGCGAGCAGCGCGTCGGCCTCGGCGGTGGCGCGCTCGGGGGTGACGGAGGGGTGCCCGGCCCACCAGGCGTAGTGCTGGGCGACGGTGTGGGCGCGGCCGCCGGCGTCCTCCTCGTACCCCTGGGCGAGGAGCTGGGTGAGGACTCCGGCGGCGAGGCGGTAGCGGGAGCCGACCGGCGAGAGCAGCCCGCAGCCCATGAGTTCGCCGAGGGCCGCGTCGGCGTGGGTGTCGCCGACGAGGGCGGGCAGGTGCGCCTGGTGCGGCACCTCGCCGCCGAGGGCGACGGCGAAGCGCAGGGTGTCCTGGGCGGCGCGGCTGAGCCGGGAGGCGAGCAGGGAGGCCGGGGCGGCGCCCTCGCCGAGGCTGGGCAGCGGTATGTCGCGGACCTCGACGTCGGGGTCGTCGGCGGCGACGGGGGCCGGGGTGCCGGGCGCCGCCGTGCCGCCGGAGGGACCGAAGGCCTCCTCCAGGGCGCCGAAGGCGTCGAACTCGGCGGGGGCGACCCGGAGCCGGTCGCGCTGCCGGAGCAGGGCGGCGGCCTGGACGAAGCGCAGCGGCAGGCCCTCGGACTCGAACCAGAGGTCGCCGGCCCAGTTGGCCTCCTCCTCGGTGAGGGCGCGGCCGACGGCGCTCTCCAGGAGCTCGACGGCGGCGGCGCGGCCGAGTCCTTCGAGGGCGACCTCTTCGAGGGCGGCCTCGGGGGAGGCGGCGGGGGTGTCGGGGGTGACGCCGAAGAGGAAGGCGCAGTCGGGGGTGGCGGCGAGCAGGTCGTCCAGGGCGGTGCCGCCGAACTCCAGGTCGTCGACGAGGACGATCGCGCCGATGCGGCGCACCTCGATGAGGAGTTCCTCGCGGTCGGGCCGGAAGCCGGGCGCGTACTGGACGGTGTGGAAGAGCTCGTACAGCAGCTCGGTGGGGGTGCGGTGGTGGCCGGAGAGGTGGACGACGCCGTCGGGGGCGATGTCGGCGCAGTCGGCGGCGACGGCGGCGAGGAGGGTGCTGCGGCCGGAGCCCGCGGGACCGGTGAGGCGCGCGGAGCGGCCCCGGGTGAGGTGCTCGACCAGGAGTTCGCGCTGCTCCTGCCGTTCCAGCAGGGGCAGGGCGGGGGCCGCGGGACCGGGCGGTACGGGGGGTGCGGCGGCGCGGGCTGCCTCGGCGCGCTCCTCGGCGGTGCGGCGGCGGGGGGCCGGGGGCTGTTCGCCGGGCGGGCACACCTCGATCTCGCTGCCGTCGACGGGGTTGACGGTGAGCAGCAGTCCGCCGGCGACGACGCGGGCCGTGCGGACCCGGGCGGGGGTGGTGGACGCGGGGACGAGCGCGGCGGCGTGTCCGGGGCGGGCGTCCTCGCCCTCGGTGTCGTGACCGTACTCCTCGGGTCCCCGGTTGATCGGGTCCATGGTCGAGCTCCCAAGCGGCGGGCGATGTGCAGGCGAGAGCCGACCCTAGACGGTTGTCCCACCTCCGGGAACAGGCGGGGTGCCGTGGAGACCAAGACGTCACGGTCTTGTGAGGATTGAGCGTGACGCCTGGTTTCCACAACGGCTTCACACGTGCGCCGGAGTCACACGGTCACCCGGGTCACCGGCGGGCGCGGTCACACGCGCGGCAGCGACTCCGCGGCGAGGCCGCCCTCGATGGCGAGGATGCGGTGCAGCCGGGTGGCGACGAGGAGGCGCTGCATCTGGGGCGGCACCCCGCGCAGCACCAGCCGGCGGCCGCAGCGGCCGGCTCTGCGGTGGGCGCCCATGATGACCCCGAGCCCGGTGGCGTCCCAGGAGTCGAGACCGGTCAGGTCGAGCACGAGGTCGCCGACTCCGTCGTCGACGGCCGAGTGCAGGACCGTACGGGCGTCCGCCGCGCTGCGGACGTCGAGGCGGCCCCCGACGACCAGCTCGACGTGGTCGCCCCTGATGTGCATATGCGCTCCCCGAGAGTGCTCCGTCGTGTGCCCGTCTTCGCAACGACTGACTGCCGCATCGGCAGAAGCGTTGCGCCTTGTAAGCGAACCGATATCGAAATTCACCCCGAGGGGCGATGGTGCGGGGGGCGGTCGGACCCCTGTGCGGACTCCGCACCGACCCCCCGAGCGGAATCAGTACGTGTAGAAGCCCTGCCCGCTCTTGCGCCCGATGTCACCCGCGTCCACCATCCGGCGCATCAGCTCCGGCGGGGCGAACTTCTCGTCCTGGGTCTCGGTGTAGATGTTGCTGGTGGCGTTGACGAGGATGTCGACGCCGGTGAGGTCGGTGGTGGTGAGCGGGCCCATCGCGTGCCCGAAGCCCAGCTTGCAGGCGATGTCGATGTCCTCGGCGGTGGCCACGCCGGACTCGTACAGCTTGGCGGCCTCGACGACCAGCGCCGAGATGAGGCGGGTGGTGACGAAGCCGGCGACGTCGCGGTTGACGACGATGCAGGTCTTGCCGACGGACTCGGCGAACTCCCGCGCGGTGGCGAGGGTGGCGTCGCTCGTCTTGTAGCCGCGGACGAGCTCGCAGAGCTGCATCATCGGGACCGGCGAGAAGAAGTGGGTGCCGACCACGGACTCCGGGCGCTCCGTCACCGCGGCGATCTTGGTGATCGGGATGGCGGAGGTATTGGAGGCGAGCACGGCGCCGTCCTTGGCGACCTTGTCGAGGGCGCGGAAGATCTCGTGCTTGACCTCCAGCTTCTCGAACACCGCCTCGACCACGATGTCGGCGTCGGCGACGGCCTCCAGCTCGGTGGTGGCGGTGATCCGCCCGAGGGCGGCCTCGGCCTCGGCGGCGTCCAGCCTGCCCTTGGCGACGAAGCGGTCGTAGGAGGCCTTGACGGAGTCGGTGCCCCGGGTCAGCGCGGCGTCGGTGACGTCACGCAGGACGACGTCCCAGCCTGCCTGGGCCGAGACCTGCGCGATACCGGACCCCATGAGTCCGGCCCCGATGACGGCGAGCTTCCCTGCCACGTCTTCCACCCCTCAATGCCCACGACAACTGTTCACTTCTGGCTCTTCGGCGGAGATTAGCGGGCCCGGGGCGCCAAGTGACCCTGAAGTAATGCGCGTCACGCCCGGTTTGACGGACGTCACACTCGCGACACCCCGACGGCGGCCGACATCACCTGACCCCATACCCCTGGGGGGTATATGATCGTGTGTCATGCGTCGCTACGACCCGAGAGCCGCCCCCGCGCCGCTTCTGCTGCTCGCCGGCATGGTCAGCCTGCAATTCGGCTCCGCCTTCGCCAAGACGCTCTTCGAGCAGATCGGACCGACCGGGGCCACCCTGCTGCGGCTGCTGTTCTCCGCGGCCCTGCTCTGCCTGTTCTCCCGGCCCGCGCTGCGGCTGCTGCGCACCCACTGGCGGCTGCTGCTGCCGTACGGAGCGGTCTTCACCGTCATGCAGTTCGCGTTCTACGAGGCCACCTCCCGCCTCCCACTGGGCGTGGTGGTCACCCTGGAGTTCAGCGGGCCGCTGCTGCTCGCCGCGCTGACCTCGCGGCGGGCCCTCGACCGGCTCTGGGTGCTGCTCGCGGCGGCCGGACTGCTGGTGCTCGGCGGCACGCGGGGCCTGGACGACCCGGTCGGGCTCGCCGCGGCCCTGCTCACCGGCGCCGCCCTGACCGGCTACATCCTGCTCGGCGCCCGCGTCGGGCGGGCCGTCCCGGGCGGCGCGGGGCTCGCGCTCGGCCTGGGCGTGGCCGCCGTGCTCGCGCTGCCGACCGCGCCGGCGCTCGGGCTGCCGCCGCTCGCGGTGCTCACGGAGCCGGCCGTGCTGGGCGCGGCGCTCGGGGTGGCCGTGCTGACCACGGTGATCCCGTTCTCGCTGGAGTTCGCCGCGCTGCGCAGGCTGCCGCCGCGGGTCTTCGCGGTGCTCTCCACCGTCGAGCCGGTCATCGCCGCCCTGGTGGGCCTGGCCCTCCTCGGCGAACGCCTCTCGCCGCTCCAGTGGGCCGCCGTGCTCTGCGTGGTGGGCGCGGCGATCGGCACGGGCGTGGGCGCCGCCACGCCCCCGGAGGACCCCGCCCCCGACCTCGACCCCGTATCCGTATCCGTATCCGTATCCGTATCCGACACATCGTCAAGACCGTCCGGATCCACGCCCGGAACACCGTCCGAAGCACCGTCCGAAGCACCGTCCGATCGAACTTCCCCGAAGCAGAACGGAGTGCACCAGACATGAGCCCCACCACCCTGAGCACCGAGCGCGCCGCCCGCGTCGCGCCCCTCCTGGAGACCGTCTCCCGCACCACCCGCACGGCCCTGCTCGTCGCCGGCGGCTACTTCGAGACCGCCGCCGGGATCGGCGCCTTCTCACTGAACTCCTTCGACCTCGCCCTGGAGACCGGGGCCGTGGCCCGCCGGCTGCACCGGGGCAACAAGGTCCTCTACGACGTCATCGTCAACGACCTCGGCCTGTCCTGTTCCACCGAGGTCTGTACGGTCCCGGCCCCGGGCACGGCCGCCCCCGAGGTGCTCGACCTCGCGCCGCTCGACGCCGCGGCGGCCGCGGCCGGGATCACGTACTCCGTCACCCGCGAGCGGACCCTGCGCAACCGTGCCGCCCGCGCCATGAAGCACGCCGTGCGCGGCTCCGCGCTCGAACCGCCCTTCTCCCGCGAGGGCGACGAGATCCTGTTCCGCTCCCGGAGCTACGCCAAGGTGCTCGCCGGCGTGGTCAAGGACGACCACGTCGTGCCGCGCTGCCCGCTGATCGTCGCCGAGTACTTCGCGCGCTACTTCGCCCGGCTGCGGGCCTTCCCCGACTGCCCGCGCCGCCATGTCGTCGACGTCAACTCCCTGGCCGACCGCGACAAGGTGACCAAGGGCGCCGAGATCTACCTGCGCACCCGGGGCACGTCGGAGGAGGAGATCACGCTGGTCTTCGCCGACGCGGAGTGCGCCGACCCGATCGCCCTGACCTACACCGCGTACGACTTCTGAGGGGAGCGCGACATGGCGACGATCTATCTCGACCACCAGGCGACCACCCCGATGGACCCGGCGGTCGCCGAGGCGATGCACACGGCCGCCACCGAGTGCTTCGCCAACCCGTCCAGCCCGCACGCGGCCGGCATCCGCGCCTTCCGCGAGGTGGAGCGGGCGCGCGGCACCGTCGCCCGGTTCCTCGGGGCCGCGCGCAGCGAGATCTACTTCACCTCGGGCGCCACCGAGGGCAACAACCTCGCCGTCAAGGGCGTCGTCGGCACCGGCTCCGGCGCGCCGGTCCGGCACGTGGTGACGACGGCGGTGGAGCACAAGTCCGTGCTGGACACCTGCCGTTCGCTGCGGGCGGGCGGCCACGAGGTGACCGTGCTGCCGGTGGACGCCGAGGGCCGGGTGGATCCGGCCCGGGTGGCGGCGGCGCTGCGGCCGGAGACCGCGCTGGTGTCGGTGATGCTCGCCAACAACGAGGTCTCCACGATCCAGCCGGTCGCCCGGATCGCCGAGCTGACCCGGGCGGCCGGAGTGCCGCTGCACTGCGACGCCACCCAGGGCGTGGGCACCCTCCCGGTGGACGTGCGGGAGCTGGGCGTGGACCTGCTGACCTTCTCGGGGCACAAGATCTACGGCCCGAAGGGCATCGGCGTCCTGTACGTCTCCAACGCGCTGTCGGACGAGGCGCCGCTGGTGCCGCTGCTGCACGGCGGCGGCCAGGAGCGCGGGCTGCGGGCCGGCACGCTCAACACGGCCGCGGTGATCGGCCTCGGCAGGGCAGTGGAACTCCTCGCGGCGGGACGCGAGCGGGAGGCGGGCCGGCTGGCGGCGCTGCGCGGGCGGTTCCTCGCGGAGCTGGCCGGGCTCGTGCCGTACACGCTCAACAGCGGTACGGGCGTGGGGTTCCTGCCGCAGGCGGTGAACCTGTCGTTCGAGGGGGCGGACGCGCAGCAGCTGCTCCTGGAGGTCACCGCGGTCGCCGTGTCCTCGGGTTCGGCGTGCAACAGCTCGGCGCAGGAGCCCTCCCACGTGCTGACCGCGATCGGGCTGCCGCCGGAGCGGATCCGGGGCAGCATCCGGGTGGGCTTCGGCCGCTTCACCACCGAGGAGCAGGCGGTCCGGGCGGCCCACGCGCTGGCGGCGGGGGTCCTGGCCGCTCAGCCGGTCCGCACCGCGTAGTCCAGCACTCTCGCGCCCAGCAGGTCCTCGATCTCGTCGAGCAGGTCGAGGGCCTCGCGGGAGACCTCGCCCGCCTTGCGTCCCGCGGTCATCTCGGCGCTGATGAAGGCGATGACGGTGTCCTGGATCCAGGCGATCTGGCCCCCGACGAGCAGCGGCATCGGGTCGTCCGCGGGCGCGCCGGCGTCCTCCCGGAGCGCGGCGACGGTGGCCTCGCGGACCTCCTGCTGGAGGTGGAAGAGCCGGGCCTTGAGGGTGGGCGCGTCGTCGATCACGCGCATGAAGGCGTCGTAGCCGTCCATCAGCCCGTACGCGGGCGAGACGGCGGTGACATGGCCGCGGATCTCGCGCAGCACGGCCCGGGCCGCGGACTCGCCCGGGTCCCGGCCGCGGATCATCCGGGCCAGCCGGTGGGTGATGCCCTCCATCCGGTCGAGGAAGAGGTCCTCCTTGGCCGGGAAGTAGTTGTACACGGTGTTGACGGAGACGTCCGCGGCCTCCGCGATCTCCGCGACCGTGACGGCCGTGAAGCCGCGCTCCAGGAAGAGCCCGGTCGCGATGTCCGAGATCCGTTGTTTCGTCTGGCGCTTCTTGCGCTCCCTGAGCCCCTCAGCCATGCCCCCATCCTAGGGGTCCTGAAATTTTGGAGGCGTTGCAAAATTTAAGAGACTCTGTTTTTGTGGTCACCATGCCAATCATCAGCACCTCCGGGCTGTCCCGGACCTTCCGCACGCCCAAGGGCGAGGTCCACGCCGTCCGCGGGATCGACCTCACCGTGCGGACCGGCGAGATCCTGGGCTTCCTCGGCCCCAACGGGGCCGGCAAGACCACCACGCTGCGGATGCTCACCACGCTCCTGCCGCCCACCGGCGGCGCCGCCACCGTCGCCGGCCACGACCTGATCCGCGACCCCGTCGGCGTGCGGCGCCGGATCGGCTACGTCGCCCAGTCCGGCGGCGTCGACCCGCAGGAGACCGTCGGCTCCGAACTCGTGCTCCAGGGCCGCCTCTACGGACTCCCCCGCCCCCGCGCGCGGGCCCGCGCCGAGGAGCTCGCCGAGGAGCTCGGCCTGACCGGGCTCCTCGACCGCTCCACCGCCGCCCTCTCCGGCGGCCAGCGGCGGCGCCTCGACCTCGCCCTCGGCCTCACCCACCGCCCGGAGCTGCTCTTCCTCGACGAGCCGACCACCGGCCTCGACCCGGGCAGCCGCGCCGACCTGTGGGCGCTGGTGCGGCGGCTGCGCGACGAGCACGGCACCACCGTCGTCCTGACCACCCACTACCTCGACGAGGCCGACGCCCTCGCCGACCGGCTCGTGGTCGTCGACCAGGGCGTCGTCGCCGCCGAGGGCACCCCCGCCGCGCTCAAGGCCGAGCACGGCGCGGACACCCTCCAGGACGCCTTCCTCGCCCTCACCGGCCGCGCCCCCGCGCCCGCCGACACCACGCCCGTCGCCGTCTAGGAGCCCCCACCGATGCTCGTCCACGACACCGCGGTGCTCTTCGCCCGCTACGCCCGGCAGACCCTGCGCTCGCCGTTCCAGATCTTCTTCGGCGTCCTGATGCCGCTGCTCTACCTGCTCTTCTTCGGCCCCCTGCTCACCGGCCTGCCGCTCGGCCGCGCGGGCGACTCCTGGCAGGTCCTGGTCCCCGGACTGCTGCTCCAGCTCGGCCTCTTCGGAGCCTCCTTCGCCGGCTTCGCCGTCATCATGGAGAAGAACTGGGGCGTCCTCGACCGGATGCGCGTCACCCCGGCGAGCCGGCTCGCGCTGCTCCTCGGCCGGGTCCTGCGGGACACCGGCCTCTTCGTCTTCCAGGCCGTGCTGCTCGTGCTCGCCGCCCTGCTCATGGGCCTGCGGGCACCGCTCGCCGGCATCCTGATCGGCTTCGCCTTCGTGGCGCTGCTGACCTTCGCGCTGGCCTCGCTCTCGTACACGCTGGCGCTGAAGCTGCGCAGCCCGCAGGAGTTCGGCCCGGCGGTCAACACGCTCGCCGTCCCGTCGATGCTGCTGTCCGGGCTGATGCTGCCGATGGCGCTCGCCCCCGGCTGGCTCGACGTGCTCTCGCACCTGATGCCCTTCCGCTACCTGGTGGACGCGGTCCGGGACGCCTACGTCGGGCGGTACACGGGCACGACGATGCTGTACGGCGTGCTGGTCGCCGTCGGCCTCGCGGCACTCGCCGTGACGGTGGGCACACG
This sequence comes from Streptomyces showdoensis, assembly GCF_039535475.1. Lineage (NCBI taxonomy): Bacteria > Bacillati > Actinomycetota > Actinomycetes > Kitasatosporales > Streptomycetaceae > Streptomyces > Streptomyces showdoensis. Next base: position 81,000 of record NZ_BAAAXG010000026.1, read on the forward strand.
CACCTTCAAGAAGGCCCACGCGTAACTAGGCTGGCCCCATGGTCAACCTGACGCGCATCTACACCCGCACCGGCGACAAGGGCACCACCGCCCTCGGCGACATGAGCCGGACCGCCAAGACGGATCTGCGGATCTCCGCCTACGCCGACGCCAACGAGGCCAACGCCGTCATCGGCACGGCCATCGCGCTCGGCCGGCTCGACGAGGACGTCGTGAAGGTCCTGGTCCGCGTCCAGAACGACCTGTTCGACGTGGGCGCGGACCTGTCGACCCCGGTCGTCCCCGACCCGCAGTACCCGCCGCTGCGCGTCGAGCAGTCGTACGTCGACAAGCTGGAGGCGGACTGCGACCTGTTCCTGGAGCGGCTCGACAAGCTGCGCTCCTTCATCCTGCCCGGCGGCACGCCCGGCGCGGCGCTGCTGCACCAGGCGTGCACGGTGGTCCGGCGGGCGGAGCGCTCCACGTGGGCGGCGATCGAGGTCCACGGGGAGACGATGAACCCGCTGACCGCCACCTACCTCAACCGGCTATCGGACCTGCTCTTCATCCTCGCCCGGACGGCGAACAAGGAGGTCGGGGACGTGCTGTGGGTCCCGGGCGGGGAGCGCTGACGGACCCTGCGCGGGCTTCCGGGCCCGCTCCGGAGCGGGTTCGCGGGCGGGCTCCGGAGCGGGTTCGCGGGCCTGCTCAGGAGACGGCGGCCGCTCCTCCACCTTCGGTGCCTTCTTCGGGAAGACCGCGTACGACAGCGCGATCAGGCCGTGGATGCCGGCCGCCCGCCAGGCGGCGACGATCCAGCCCTTGAGGGACTCGGTGTTCCCCGAGTCGCCCACGTACCAGGCGGCCAGCAGCAGCAGACCGCTCGCGACGGACGCGGCCACCACCGAGCCGAGCCACACCCGGCCCTCGTGGCGGGCCCGGGCCGTCCCGTAGCGCGGCGGCCCCTCGGGCGGCGGGCCGCCGCCGAGGCGGTGGGCGGCGTGCCCGTCGAGCCAGCGCACCGTGCGGTGGCCGTGGCCCACGGTGTAGCCGATGTAGAGCGCGGCGAGCCCGTGCTTCCAGCTCGGGTCGGCGCCGTTCTTGAGGTCGATCGCCGTGGCGACGAGCAGCACGACCTCCAGGAGCGGCTCGCACAGCAGCAGCGCCAGGCCGAGGCGCGGCATCTTCAGCAGGTAGCGGGCGGCGAGTCCGGCGGCCAGCAGGACCCAGAATCCGACCTCGCAGAGCACGATCAGCGTGACGATCACGGGTCTCCCCTTTCGGTACCCCACCAGCGTCCCGCCCGCCCGGGCCGCTTTCGTCGTCGTCGGTGAGGAACCGCGTCTACATCCTTCGACGGAGGGGCGGCTCGGCCCGTCCGTGGACGTCCCGGCCCCGGGCAGCGTGTTGGATGGAGGGGTGCCCCTCCCCCGCCTCCCCCGTCCGCACCGCGACGACGTCTTCATCGGCGCCTGCGGTCTCGCCTGCGGCCTGCTGCTGTGGTCGTTCGGGCTCTACAACAAGGTCGACAACGTCTTCCCGCAGTCCTGGGCGACGCTCATCCCGCTCGTGGTCATGGCCGCCATGGAGGCGCTGCGCCGGACCGCGCCCCGGACCGCGCTGACCGTCGGCACCCTCGCGATCGTCGGCGACCAGTTCACCAACGGCAACCTCGTCACCGTGCTCATGTTCACGGACGTGGTCTATGCCGCCGTGGTCTACGGGACGCCCACCTCGGCCAAGCGGATCCCGTACACGACGGGGCTGATCACCGTCGCGCTGACGATCGTCCTGCTCGTGTGGTGGCAGAACGCGATCGCCCTGCTGGTCGGGGTGGTCAGCGGCATGGTGTCGTTCCTGCCCGCGGTCACCGGCGCCATCGTGCGCAACCACCGGGAGGCGGCCGACTCGGCGCGGCTGCGCGCCGAACAGACCGCGCTGCTGGCCGAGATGGACCGGGCCCAGGCGGTCGTCGCCGAGCGCGCCCGGATGGCCCGGGAGCTGCACGACATGGTCGCCAACCACCTCTCGGCGATCGCGATCCACTCCACCGCCGCGCTCTCGATCGACGACGCGGGCACCACCCGGCAGGCGCTGGGCGTGATCCGGGAGAACAGCGTCGCGGGGCTCGCCGAGATGCGGCGGCTGATCGGCCTGCTCCGGGACAGCGCCGAGGACACCGGGCCGGCGGCCGTGCCCCGGCTCTCCGGCCTGGACGCGCTGGTGGCCCAGGCCCGGACGAACGGCGCGCCCAGCGGGCTGGCGTTCCGGCTCGACGACACCCGCGAGGAGACCGGGGAGCAGCTGCCGGCGCCGGTCGAGCTGGCCGCGTACCGGATCGTGCAGGAGTCGCTGACCAACGCCCTCAAGCACGCGGTGGCCGGGACGGTCACGGTCACCCTGGCCCGCGACGCGCGGGCCCTGACGATACGGGTGACCAGCCCGTTCGGGGACCGGCCCGGGCCCCGCGCCCCCGGGTCGGGGGCCGGCCTGGTCGGGATGCGGGAGCGGGTGGCGCTGCTCGGCGGGGAGTTCGAGGCGGGCCCCGTGCCGGACGCGGACGGGACGAAGATCTGGCGGGTGCGGGCCGAGCTGCCCGCCGAGGAGAGGACGGTGGAGACATGACGATCCGGATCGTGGTCGCCGAGGACCAGAGCGCGGTGCGCGCGGGACTCGTGCTGATCCTGGGCAGTGCGCCGGACATCGAGGTGGTGGGCGAGGCCGCGGACGGCGAGCGGGCGGTGGAGCTGGCCCGCGAACTGCGCCCGGACCTGGTCCTGATGGACGTGCAGATGCCCCGGATGGACGGGGTGACGGCGACCCGGCTGGTGGTGGCCGAGGGGCTGGCGGACGTCCTGGTGCTGACCACCTTCGACCTGGACGAGTACGTGTTCGGGGCGCTGCGGGCCGGGGCCTCGGGCTTCCTGCTGAAGAACGCGGACGCGAAGGACCTGATCGCGGCGGTGCGGACGGTGGCGGGGGGCGAGGGGCTGATCGCACCGGCGGTGACCCGTCGGCTGATCGCCGAGTTCGCGGCCCCGCGCCGCCCCGAGCCCACGGTCGATCCGGGGATCGTGGACCGGCTGACGCCCCGGGAGCGGGAGGTGCTCGCGGCGCTGGGCTCGGGCCTGTCGAACGCCGAGATCGCGGTCCGCCTCGACATGGCGGAGGCCACGGTGAAGACCCACGTCAGCAAGGTGCTGGGGAAGCTGGAGCTGCGCAGCCGGGTCCAAGCGGCGGTGCTGGCGCAGGAGTTGGGAATCCGAGCCGGAGGCCATGACTCGAGGGGAAATATCTGAGAGAGACCGTTCCAACGTTGGTCTGGACCTCTTGACGGCTGGTCCAGACCTTTCTACGCTCGGCGGGCGCGCGCACCTTTTCGGACCACCCCCACCCTTGTCGTCCGCAACTTGAGGAGCACCGTTGAGCACTCAAGCACCGACGCGCAGAGCAGGGTTCAGACACCGGGCTGCCGCCGGTCTGACCGCCCTCGTCCTGCCACTGGCCGCCATGATCGGCCTCGCCGCCCCCGCGGAGGCCGCCACCTCGGCCACCGCCACGTACACCAAGGTCTCCGACTGGGGCTCCGGCTTCGAGGGCAAGTGGACGGTGAAGAACACCGGCACCACCACGCTCTCCTCCTGGACCGTCGAATGGGACTACCCCTCCGGCACCGCGGTCACCTCCGCCTGGGACGCCACCGTCACCAGCTCCGGGACCCACTGGACCGCCAAGAACATCAGCTGGAACGGCACCCTCGCCCCCGGCGCCACCGTCTCCTTCGGCTTCAACGGCAGCGGCTCCGGCGCGCCCAGCGGCTGTAAGATCAACGGCGCTTCCTGCGACGGCTCCACCCAGCCCGGGGACAACCCGCCCTCCGCCCCCGGCACCCCGGTCGCCTCGGCCATCACCGACACCTCGGTGAAGCTCACCTGGGCCGCCGCCACCGACGACAAGGGCGTCAAGAACTACGACGTGCTGCGCGACGGCACGAAGGTCACCACCACGACCGCCCTCACGTACACGGACAGCGGGCTCACCGCCGGCACCGACTACAGCTACACGGTCGTCGCCCGCGACAGCATCGACCAGACCGGCCCGGCGAGCGCCGCGACCCCGGTCCGCACCACGGGCGGCGGAGGCGGCACCCCGCCCCCGAACGTCGTGAAGATGGGCTACTTCACCAACTGGGGCGTCTACGGGCGCAACTACCACGTGAAGAACATCGCCAGCTCCGGCTCCGCGTCGAAGATCACGCACATCAACTACGCCTTCGGCAACGTGACCGGCGGCAAGTGCACGATCGGCGACTCCTACGCGGACTACGACAAGGCCTACACCGCCGACCAGTCCGTCGACGGCGTCGCCGACACCTGGGACCAGCCGCTGCGCGGCAACTTCAACCAGCTGCGCAAGCTGAAGAAGGCCTACCCGAACATCAAGGTCATCTGGTCCTTCGGCGGCTGGACCTGGTCCGGCGGCTTCGGCCAGGCCGTCCAGAACCCGACCGCCTTCGCCCAGTCCTGCTACGACCTGGTCGAGGACCCGCGCTGGGCCGACGTCTTCGACGGCATCGACCTCGACTGGGAGTACCCGAACGCCTGCGGCCTGTCCTGCGACACCAGCGGTCCGGCCGCCTTCAAGAACATGATGCAGGCCATGCGCGCCAAGTTCGGTGCGAACGCCCTGGTCACCGCGGCCGTCACGGCCGACGCCTCCACCGGCGGCAAGATCGACGCCACCGACTACGCGGGCGCCGCGCAGTACATGAACTGGTTCAACGTCATGACGTACGACTTCTTCGGCGCCTGGGCGGCGAAGGGCCCGACGGCCCCGCACTCCCCGCTGACCTCGTACGCCGGCATCCCGCAGCAGGGCTTCAACTCCGCCGAGGCCATCGCCAAGTTCAAGGCCAAGGGCGTCCCCGGCAACAAGCTGCTGCTCGGCATCGGCTTCTACGGCCGCGGCTGGACCGGCGTCACCCAGTCCGCGCCCGGCGGCACCGCCACCGGACCGGCCCAGGGCACCTACGAGCAGGGCATCGAGGACTATAAGGTCCTGAAGAACTCCTGCCCGTCCAACGGGACCGTCGCCGGCACCGCCTACGCCCACTGCGGCACCAACTGGTGGAGCTACGACACCCCGGCCACCGTCACCTCGAAGATGAGCTGGGCCAAGAACCAGGGCCTCGGCGGCGCCTTCTTCTGGGAGTTCAGCGGCGACACCAGCAACGGCGAGCTGGTCGGCGCCATCAACAGCGGGCTGAACTAGCCCACGATCCGGCGGGGGCGGTGCAGCACGCCGCCCCCGTCGTGCCGGACGATCCGATGCGCCCCGCCCAGCAGGGCCACGGCTCCCCGGTACCCCTCCCCGGCATCCAGGTCGTACAGCCGCACCTCAGGGTGCGGCTGTACGTCGTCCCGGCCCCGCCAGGCCAGCAGCTCGGCCGGCCGGTCCGGCGCGGAGACCGTGAGCCGGGCGGGATCCACCCGCAGCCCCTCCCCCGTCGCCTTCAGCACGGCCTCCTTGCGCACCCAGTACGAGGTGAAGGCCACCGCCCGGGCCGGCCCCGGCACCCGGTCGAAGACGGCCCGCTCCCGCTCCGAGAGCACCGGCAGCGGCAGCTCGGCCAGCTCGGTGATGCGCTCGACGTCCACGCCGACCGGCGCGTCGGCGGACAGCGCCACCGCCACCAGCTCGCCCGAGTGGGAGATCGAGAACTCGACGGGAGCGTCCGTGAGGTACGGCTTGCCGTGCGGGCCCGCGGCGAAGGCGAGCCCCGCCGGATCCCGGTCCAGGGCGGCGCCGAGCACCGAGCGCAGCAGCGCGTGCGCGGTCAGGTACTGCGCGCGGACCGGCTCCCCGGTCAGCGACTCGTACACCCGGCGCTCGCGGGCGTCGAGGAGCGCGCAGAGGTGAGCGGACGCGGACACGGAAACGGCCCGGGCGGTCCACACATGGCACTCGCCGGGCCGGACGGAACAGAAGGAATCAGGCGACATTGACCCTCTGGCCCGGAGGCGCCGCCTCCAGCCAGGCCAGGAAACCGGTGAGCGCGTCCTCGCTCATCGCCAGCTCCAGGCGGGTGCCGCGGTGCAGACAGCCCTGGATCACCGAGTCGGAGAGCAGCGCCAGCTCCTCCTCGCCCTCGGGCATCCGGCGCTCCAGGACCTCGATGGCCGAGCGCTCCAGGACCCTGCGCGGGCGGGGGGCGTACGAGAAGACGCGGAACCAGGCGATCTCGTCACCGCTGTAGCGGGCGACGCCGTAGACCCAGCCCTTGCCGGAGGGGTCCGGCTCCTCTCCGATGTTCCACCGCAGCGAACAGTCGAAGGTGCCGCCGGCCCGCTGGATCAGCCTCCGGCGCAAGCCGAAGACGAAGAGCCCGATCACCACCAGTGCGACGACCAGGCCGCACACGAGCAGAGCGAGGAACATCTTCACCGACCTCCTCGCTGCGTCCCGTAACCGGTGGACCCGGCCGTACCGAATACAACCTGCATCTGCATCGCCTCAGCCGCGGCACGGTCTGGAAAATTCCAGCCGTGCCGCGGCTGAGGGCTTGGGCTCTCGCGCGGTCCGCTAGCGGACCGATACCGCGCGCAGCCGGACCTCGGCGCGCCGCTCGGCGGCGGCGTCCGACTCCGTCTTCGCGCGCTCCAGCGCGCGCTCGGCGCGCTGGGCGTCGATCTCGTCCGACAGCTCGGCGATCTCCGCGAGCAGAGACAGCTTGTCATCGGCGAACGACAGGAAACCGCCGTGGACGGCGGCCACGACCGTGCCGCCCTCACTCGTACGGATGGTCACGGGGCCCGACTCCAGCACACCCAGCAGCGGCTGGTGACCGGGCATGACGCCGATGTCGCCGGAGGTCGTACGCGCGATGACCAGGGTGGCCTCGCCGGACCAGACACTCCGGTCCGCTGCGACCAGCTCGACGTGCAGCTCAGCAGCCAAGGGTGGCTCCTCGGGTCACCACCCGGCGGTGCTGCCGGGTGTTGGGATCAATTCTAAAGGGCGTGAAGAGGGGGACGGGAACGTCTCCCGCCCCCCTCAGGCGAGCACGGGGCTCAGGAGACGCCGAGCTCCTTGGCGTTCTTCTTGAGGTCCTCGAGACCACCACACATGAAGAAGGCCTGCTCCGGGAAGTGGTCGAACTCACCGTCGCAGATCGCGTTGAACGCGGCGATCGACTCGTCGAGCGGAACGTCCGAACCGTCCACGCCGGTGAACTGCTTCGCCGCGTGGGTGTTCTGGGACAGGAAGCGCTCGACACGGCGGGCGCGGTGGACAACGAGCTTGTCCTCCTCGCTCAGCTCGTCGATACCGAGGATCGCGATGATGTCCTGGAGGTCCTTGTACTTCTGCAGGATTCCCTTGACGCGCGTGGCGGCGTCGTAGTGGTCCTGCGCGATGTAGCGCGGGTCCAGGATCCGGGACGTGGAGTCCAGCGGGTCCACGGCCGGGTAGATGCCCTTCTCGGAGATCGGACGGGAGAGAACCGTCGTCGCGTCGAGGTGGGCGAAGGTGGTCGCCGGCGCCGGGTCCGTGAGGTCGTCGGCGGGGACGTAGATCGCCTGCATCGAGGTGATCGAGTGACCACGGGTCGAGGTGATGCGCTCCTGGAGGAGACCCATCTCGTCGGCCAGGTTCGGCTGGTAACCCACCGCGGAGGGCATACGGCCGAGCAGGGTCGACACCTCGGAACCGGCCTGGGTGAAGCGGAAGATGTTGTCGATGAAGAACAGCACGTCCTGCTTCTGCACATCGCGGAAGTACTCCGCCATGGTCAGACCGGCGAGGGCGACGCGGAGACGGGTGCCCGGGGGCTCGTCCATCTGGCCGAAGACCAGCGCGGTCTTGTCCAGAACGCCGGACTCTTCCATTTCCGCGATGAGGTCGTTGCCCTCACGGGTGCGCTCGCCGACGCCGGCGAAGACGGAAACGCCCTCGTGCAGCTTGGCCACACGCATGATCATTTCCTGGATCAGAACGGTCTTGCCGACACCGGCGCCACCGAACAGACCGATCTTTCCACCCTTGACGTACGGGGTGAGAAGGTCGACGACCTTCAGGCCGGTCTCGAACATCTCGGTCTTCGACTCGAGGTCCGCGAACGCCGGGGCCTTGCGGTGGATGGACCAGCGCTCGCTGACCTCCGACTCGGCCTCGGGCTCGTTCAGGATCTGGCCCAGCGTGTTGAACACGCGACCCTTGGTGACGTCGCCGACGGGCACCGTGATGCCGTCGCCGGTGTCGACCACGGGGGCCTGGCGGACCAGACCGTCGGTGGGCTGCATCGAGATGGTACGGACGATGCCGTCACCGAGGTGCTGCGCGACCTCGAGCGTCAGCGTCTTCTTGGCGCCGTCCTCGGCCGGGTCGGAGACCTCGACGTGAAGGGCGTTGTAGATCTCCGGCATCGCGTCGACGGGGAACTCCACGTCGACGACCGGGCCGATGACCCGGGCGACGCGGCCCGTGGCGGCGGCCGTCTCAACAGTGGTCGTCATTACTTGTCACTCCCCGCGGTCGCGTCGGCCAGGGCTGCGGTGCCACCGACGATCTCGCTGATTTCCTGGGTGATTTCGGCCTGTCGGGCCGCGTTGGCAAGTCGGGAGAGGTTGTTGATCAAGTCTCCCGCGTTGTCGGTCGCCGACTTCATCGCACGACGCGTGGCGGCGTGCTTGGAAGCGGCCGACTGCAGCAGCGCGTTGTAGATCCGGCTTTCGACGTAGCGCGGCAGGAGGGCGTCCAGGACGTCCTCCGCCGACGGCTCGAAGTCGTACAGCGGGCGGAGCGTGTCCGACTCGCCGGCGTCCTTCGCCACCTCGTCGAGGCTGAGGGGCAGCAGCCGGGCCTCGACCGCCGTCTGCGTCATCATCGAGACGAACTCGGTGTAGACGATGTGGAGCTCGTCCACACCACCCTCGGCCGTGTCCTTCTCGATCGCCTCGATCAGCGGCGCCGCGATCTTCTTGGCGTCCGCGTACGAGGGCTCGTCCGTGAAGCCGGTCCACGTGTCGGACAGCTTGCGCTCACGGAAGTTGAAGTGCGCGACACCGCGGCGACCGACGACGTAGACGTCGACCTCGCGACCCTCGCTCTCCAGCTTCTTGATCAGCAGTTCCGCCGCCTTGATGGCGTTGGAGTTGAACGCGCCGGCCAGACCGCGGTCGCTCGCGAGGAGCAGGACCGCGGCACGGCTGGGGTTCTCCGCCTCGGTGGTCAGCGCGTGCTTGTCGTTCGCACCCGTGGCCACCGCGGTGACCGCGCGGGTCAGCTCGGTGGCGTACGGGGTCGACGCCTGCACCTTGCGCTGCGCCTTGACGACGCGCGAGGCGGCGATCATCTCCATCGCCTTGGTGATCTTCTTCGTCGCGGTGACGGATTTGATGCGACGCTTGTAGACCCGGAGCTGCGCTCCCATGAGTCAGGTCCCTTCCGTCGTCACTTCGAGACGTTGACGGCGGCAGGGGCGTCTTCGCCGAGCAGCTTGCCGTCAGAGGTCTCGAACTGCTTCTTGAACTCCGCGATGGCGTCGGCGACGGCCGTCAGGGTGTCGTTCGACATCTTCTTGCCCTCACGGATGGAGGTCATCAGGCCGGAGTGGCTCTGACGCAGGTACGCCAGGAGCTCGGCCTCGAAGCGACGGATGTCGGCGACCGGGACGTCGTCCATCTTGCCGGTGGTGCCGGCCCAGACGGAGACGACCTGGTTCTCGGTCGGCATCGGCTGGTACTGAGCCTGCTTGAGCAGCTCGACCATGCGCTGACCGCGCTCCAGCTGCGCCTTCGACGCGGCGTCCAGGTCGGAACCGAAGGCGGCGAACGCCTCCAGCTCACGGAACTGGGCCAGGTCCACGCGGAGGCGACCGGCGATCTGCTTCATGGCCGGGTGCTGGGCGGAGCCACCGACTCGGGAGACCGAGATACCGACGTTCAGGGCCGGACGCTGGCCGGCGTTGAACAGGTCGGACTCCAGGAAGCACTGGCCGTCGGTGATCGAGATGACGTTGGTCGGGATGAACGCCGACACGTCGTTGGCCTTGGTCTCGACGATCGGAAGACCGGTCATCGAGCCGGCGCCCAGCTCGTCCGACAGCTTCGCGCAGCGCTCGAGCAGACGCGAGTGCAGGTAGAAGACGTCACCCGGGTAGGCCTCACGGCCCGGCGGGCGGCGCAGCAGCAGCGACACGGCGCGGTAGGCGTCGGCCTGCTTCGACAGGTCGTCGAAGACGATCAGGACGTGCTTGCCCTGGTACATCCAGTGCTGACCGATGGCGGAACCGGTGTACGGCGCGAGGTACTTGAAGCCGGCCGGGTCCGACGCCGGGGCGGCGACGATGGTCGTGTACTCGAGGGCACCGGCCTCCTCCAGCGCGCCGCGGACGGACGCGATGGTGGAGCCCTTCTGGCCGACGGCGACGTAGATGCAGCGGACCTGCTTGTTCACGTCGCCGGAGCGCCAGTTGTCACGCTGGTTGATGATCGTGTCGATGCACAGCGCGGTCTTGCCGGTCTGACGGTCACCGATGATCAGCTGACGCTGGCCACGGCCGACCGGCGTCATGGCGTCGACGGCCTTGTAGCCGGTCTCCATCGGCTCGTGGACCGACTTACGGGCCATAACGCCCGGGGCCTGCAGCTCGAGGGCGCGGCGGCCCTCGGTCGCGATCTCGCCGAGACCGTCGATCGGGTTGCCGAGCGGGTCGACGACGCGACCCAGGTATCCCTCACCGACACCGACGGAGAGGACCTCGCCGGTGCGCTGCACCGACTGACCCTCCTCGATGCCGCTGAACTCGCCGAGGACGATCGCGCCGATCTCGCGCTCTTCGAGGTTCAGCGCGAGACCGAGGGTCCCGTCCTCGAACTTCAGCAGCTCGTTCGCCATGGCCGAGGGAAGACCCTCGACCTTCGCGATACCGTCACCGGCCAGGCTGACCGTGCCGACCTCGTCGCGCGAGGCCGCGTCCGGCTGGTACGACTGGACGAAGGTCTCCAGTGCGTCCCGGATCTCCTCCGGCCGGATCGTGAGCTCCGCCATCTGGGTTCCCTGCTCTCCTTGTTGGGCCCGAAGTTTCTTAGGGGTCTGGGGGCCGACCCCCAGGAACTTCTGCAATCTCTGCACGGCCCAACCGGGCCGCATGTTGCTGTCTTGCTAGTGGCTGATGTCAGCCGGCCAGTCGCCGGGTCGCCTCGTCGAGGCGCTCCGCGATGGTCCCGTTGATGACCTCGTCACCGACCCGCACCGTGATCCCGCCGAGGACCGCCGGGTCCACGTCCAGGTTCAGGTGCATCTGGCGGCCGTACAGCTTGGCCAGCACGGCACCGAGGCGCTGCTTCTGCTGGTCGCTCAGCGGCACCGCCGAGGTGACGACGGCGACCATCCGGTCCCGGCGCGCCGCGGCGAGCTTGGACAGGGACTCGAGTCCCGCTTCCAGGCTACGTCCCCGGGGCTGGGTCACCAGACGGACGACGAGTCGCTCGGTGACGGCGTTGGCCTTGCCGCCGAGCAGGCTGCGGAGCAGCTCGCCCTTGGCGGAGGCCGTGGCCGACTTGTCCGTCAGCGCCGAGCGGAGCTCGGGGCTGGACGAGACGATCCGGCCGAACCGGAACAGCTCGTCCTCGACGCTGTCGAGGGCGCCCGCACGCTGGGCGGCGGTGAGGTCGGCGATGTTCGCCAGCTCCTCGGCCGCGTCGACCAGGTCACGGGAGTTCGACCAGCGCGAGCGGACCATGCCGGACACCAGGTCGACGGTCTCGCCGCCCACCTGACCGGACAGGAGTCGCCGCGCGAGCTCGGCCTTGGCCTCGCCCGCCTGCGCCGGGTCGGTCAGGACCCGACGCAGCGACACCTCGCGGTGGAGCAGCGCGGTGACCGCGGCCAGCTCACCGGCGAGCACCGCCGCGTCGACCGACGTGTTGTCGGTCAGCGCGTCGAGGGCCTCGCGCGCGGCGCCCAGCGCCTCGCGGCTCGCTCCGTTCATCGGACGGCCTCGGCCTTCTCCTCGAGCTCCTCGAGGAACCGGTCGATGGTGCGGCTCTGGCGGGCGACGTCCTCGAGGGACTCGCCGACCAGCTTCGCGGCCAGATCGGTGGCGAGCTTGCCGACGTCCTGACGCAGAGCGGCGGAGGCGGCCTTGCGGTCGGCCTCGATCTGGGAGTGACCGGCCGCGACGATCTCCTCGCGCTGGCGCTGGCCTTCCGCCTTCATCTCCTGGATGATCGCGGTGCCCTGCTCCGTCGCCTCCTGGCGGAGACGCGCGGCTTCGTGGCGGGCCTCGGCGAGCTGGGCCTTGTACTGCTCCAGCACACTCTGAGCCTCGATCTGGGCCGACTGGGCCTTCTCGATGCCACCCTCGATGGCCTCGCGGCGCTCTTCCAGAACCTTGTTGATGTTCGGGAGGAGCTTCTTGGCGAGGAAGCCGAAGACGATGACGAAGGCGATCAGGCCGATGACGAGCTCATCGAGATGCGGGATGAGCGGAGGCTGGGGCTCCGCCGCTTCCGCAAGAAGCAGAGCGTTCACATCAGTGCCTTCCGTAAAAAGGGTCGGGCTGTCGGTCCGGCTTACTTGTAGACGAAGCCCATGACGATGCCGATGAGGGCAAGCGCCTCACAGAAGGCGAAACCCATGATCTGGTTGGTACGGATCAGGCCGGCAGCCTCGGGCTGACGGGCGAGGGCCTGGGTGCCGTTACCGAAGATGATGCCGACGCCGACGCCGGGGCCGATGGCCGCGAGGCCGTAGCCGATGGAGGCGACGTTTCCGTTGACGGCGGCGAGAGTCTCGAGAGCGGACATGCCGGTTCTTCCTTCTCTTTCAAGGACCCGGTGGGGGTTGGCCACCGGACGACTGTTGGTTGGGGGGTGGTGCTGCAGGCCGGGCCGGCTCAGTGGTGCTCGGAGAGCGCGCCCTGGACGTAGCTGCAGGCCAGGAGGACGAAGACGTACGCCTGGACGGCCTGGATGAAGAGCTCGAAGGCGGTCATCACGAGGACCATCACGAACGAGGCGCCGGCGTAGACGAAGCCGAGGCCGTGCATGAGGTAGTAGGTCGCCAGCGAGAACATCACGATCAGCAGGTGACCGGCGAACATGTTCGCGAACAGTCGGACCGCGTGCGTGAAGGGCCGGATCAGCAGGTTCGAGAAGAACTCGAGCACGACGACCAGGGGAAGGATCGGGCCGAGCGACTTGTCGTAGCCGACGATGTTCTTCCAGCCGCCGACGAAGCCGTGCTTCTTGAAGGTCAGCGAGACCCAGAGGACGTACACGATCAGCGCGAGGGCCGCCGGGAAGGCGATCAGCGAGGTGACCGGGAACTGGGCGAGCGGGATGATCGACCAGAGGTTGAGCATCCAGACGAAGAAGAACAGCGACACCATCAGCGGGACGTACTTCTCGCCGTCCTTCTTGCCGATGATCTCGTAGACGATGCCGCGGCGCACGAAGTCGTAACCGGCCTCGCCGACCATCTGCATCTTGCCGGGGATCAGCTTGGGCTTGCTAAAAGCGGCCCAGAAGAAGCCGACGACCACGATCGAGCCCAGGATCGCGAGCAGCATGGGCTTCGTGAACTCGAAGCTTCCCCATGTGGCGATCGGCTCGTACATGAACGTGTGCAGGCCCGGCGCCGGGAAGCCGCATCCGGTGAAGATGTGGCAATCCGGGTCGAAGGCAAGCGTCTGGTCAGCACTCACCGCGGGCTCCTTCAGCGTGGCGCATAGGTACGGCAACCTCGTTGTGTCGGCGCGGCACGCAGCCGCGGGTCGGCACTGGACTGGTCTTACGGATAAGGGGGCGGCGGTTCGGCATCGAGCCTCGCGCTGGGACAGGCGCCGTTTCGGATGCCCGCGCCCGCAGTGCCGCAGTTGGCACCGGACGATAGCAGGAAGCCGAACTCGCCTTTATCCCGGCCCTACCCTTCACGACTTCGACCCGGTGTTCTCGGGGTCGACGTACATGATCTTGGCCTTCATGTAGGCCCGGGCCTGTGCGGCGACCCACACCACGGTCGTGGCGAGAAGCGTGAACGCGAAGGCCTTGAAGTCGAACGCCGAGGTGTCCTTCAGCAAGGCCAGGAAGACGAAGAGCACCAGCAGTTGGGCCGTGTAGAGCATGAGTCCCATGGCCTGGAACAACTGCGGGAGCTTCTTTGCCGTCCGCTGCAGAACCACCAGCCCGAGGCCCATGAAGAGGATGACCACCAGGGTGCCGACGACGGCGCCGAGAGCGCCCTTGCCGCCCGCGACGACACCACTGACGACGGTCGCGATGGCGCCGGCGGCAGCGGTGGGTACGGCGGTGTGCAGCAGTAGGCGTGCGTCGTTGGACGGCATGGCGGTGTCTCCGCTTGCTGGAGGGGGCGATGGTGTCGTCGAGGACGAGCGTAATCCCGGTCCGAGGTGGGTCTCGGGGCCAACAGACCGTCGCACTACGGTCTTTCGGCACTGTCGCCGGGTCTCGTGAACCGTATCACAAACTATTTGAATAGGTCTTTACTCGGGGGGTGTGCCAACTGTCACACCTGAGAGTTAACGCGCCCGTGTGTGCAGGACAGCGGGGTGGCTTGTCTGGTATTGGCACCGGATGCGGCATTCGCAAACGGGTGCGTCAACCGCGCGCCCCGGCCTTACTCCGGTCGGAGAAGCGCGCGCGGTTGCCGATGGCGGTCGAGCCGTTGACCCCGGCCGGCACGGGCAGCCGCTCCTCCTCCGGCACCTCGGACGCCCCCGCGAGGCCCGCCGCCGTCTCCGGCACCGGGACGTGCTTGCGGCGCCGGTAGCGCGGCGGCACGACCGCCTCCGCCCAGCGCGGGGCCCGGGGGGTGAACCGCGGCAGCAGGAGCAGCACGAGGCCGACCGCGCTCAGGAAGACCACGGTGAGGACGATCCACATCGACGTCGAGTGCACCGAGTAGGCCAGCGTGCCGAAGGCGATCAGGGCCGACCAGAAGTACATGATCAGCACGGCGCGGCTGTGCGAGTGCCCGATCTCCAGGAGCCGGTGGTGCAGGTGCCCGCGGTCCGCGGCGAACGGCGACTGGCCCTTCCAGGTGCGGCGCACGATCGCCAGCACCAGGTCGGCCATCGGGATCGCGATGATGGTCAGCGGCAGCACCAGCGGGATGAAGACCGGCAGGGCCGCGTGGGTCGCCGCCTTGGTCGAGCCCTCGAAGATCTTCAGCGCGTCGGGGTCGACCTGCCCGGTGATGGAGATGGCCGAGGCGGCCAGGATCAGGCCGATCAGCATCGAGCCCGAGTCGCCCATGAAGATGCGCGCCGGGTGCATGTTGTGCGGCAGGAAGCCCAGGCACATGCCCATCAGGATCGCGGCGAACAGGGTCGCGGGGGCGGCCGCCTCGATCGTGTAGCCGAACCAGATCCGGTACGCGTAGAGGAAGAAGGCGGCGGCGGCGATGCACACCATGCCGGCGGCCAGGCCGTCGAGGCCGTCGACGAAGTTCACGGCGTTGATGGTGAGCACGACCAGGGCGACGGTGAGCAGCGTGCCCTGCCACTGGGTGAGCGCGACCGTGCCCACGCCGGGGATGGGCAGCCACAGGATCGTCAGACCCTGCATCACCATCACGCCGGCGGAGATCATCTGCGCGCCCAGCTTGATCAGCGCGTCCAGCTCGAACTTGTCGTCGAGGACGCCGATCAGCCAGATCAGGGCGGCGCCGGAGAGCAGCGCGCGCGGCTCGTTGGACAGCTCGAAGACGCTGTTCAGGTTCTGCAGGTGGTCGGCGACCAGCAGTCCCGCGCACAGCCCGAAGAACATGGCGATGCCACCGAGCCGCGGTGTCGGTTCTCGGTGTACGTCGCGGGCGCGGATCTCCGGCATCGCCCCGGTCGCGATGGCGAACTTCCGCACCGGACCGGTCAGCAGATAGGTCACCGCGGCCGTGACACAGAGCGTCAGCAGGTAATCACGCACGGGCTGCCCCACAGGAATCGCTGGCCATCTCAGCCCCACACCCTAGCCGGGCCGTCCCCATGCTTGAGGACATACGGGGACCGTGAACGGTTGCGGGGTCCCGCCTTTTACCGGCCATACGGGGGAAAACGCCCGGCGAGTTCGCGCACTTCGGCGCGCACCCTGGCCGTTTCCCGCGGGTCGTCGCGCAGCGCCGCGGTGAACAGCGCGGCGATCCGGGCCATCTCCGGCGACCCCATCCCCTGCGTGGTCACGGCCGCCGTGCCGAGCCGGATGCCCCGGCCGTCCCCGTACGGGAGCGCGCACGTGTCCAGGACCACACCGGCGGCGGCCAGCCGGGCCCGCGCGGTGCGGCCGTCGAGGCCCAGCGGCGCCGGGTCGGCGGTGATGAGGTGGGTGTCGGTGCCGCCGGTGGTCAGCTGGAAGCCCTCGGCGGCGAGCGCGGCGGCCAGCACGCGGGCGTGCTCGACCACCTGGTGGGCGTACCCGGTGAAGGCGGGTGTGGACGCCTCGCCGAAGGCGACGGCCTTGGCGGCGATGGTGTGCATCTGCGCCCCGCCCTGCGAGAAGGGGAACACCGCCCGGTCGACCCGCTCGGCCAGCTCCGCCCCGCACAGGATCAGCCCGCCGCGCGGGCCGCGCAGCACCTTGTGCGTGGTGCCGCAGACGATGTCCGCGTACGGGACGGGACTCGGGGCCGCGCCGCCGGCGACCAGGCCCAGCGGGTGGGCGGCGTCGGCGATCAGATAGGCGCCCACCTCGTCGGCGATGGCGCGGAAGATCCCGTAGTCGGGGTGGCGCGGGTAGGAGATCGACCCGCAGACGATCGCTTTCGGCCGATGGTGCCGGGCGAGGGCGGCGACCTGCTCGTAGTCGACGAGCCCGGTCTCCGCGTCCACGCCGTACGGGACGAAGTCGAACCAGCGGCCGGAGAAGTTCGCGGGCGAGCCGTGCGTGAGGTGCCCGCCGTACGCGAGCCCCATCGCGAGCACGGTGTCCCCGGGCCGCAGCAGCGCCGCGTAGGCGGCGAGCACGGCGGAGGAGCCCGAGTGGGGCTGCACGTTGGCGTGCTCGGCCCCGAAGAGCGAGCGGGCCCGGTCGACCGCGATCCGCTCGGCGGCGTCCGCGTACTCGCAGCCGCCGTGGTGGCGGGCGCCGGGATAGCCCTCGGCGTACTTGTTGGCGAGCTGCGACCCGAGGGCGGCCAGGACGGCCGGGGAGGTGAAGTTCTCGGCGGCGATCAACTGCAGCCCGTCCCCCTGCCGCCGCACCTCGCCGAGCAGCACGTCGGCGATCTCGGGATCCTGGCGGCGCAGGACGTCGAGGGGGCTCGGACTCTGGTTCTCGACCTCGGGAGGCGCGGTGACCGGCATGGGGGGCTCCGGGCGTGAGCGGGCTAGAAATCCACTGTAGGCACCCGGGGCCGCCCCCGCCGCCCCACTGGGCCACCCGTGGCCCGGCAGCCCCCCACCGAGGCGCTGACGGCCCCGTCCCGCCCTCCACGCACCCCTCGCACCGCTCGGCCCCAGGGGGCCTCCCCGGCTTCGGGCCGCTGCGCCGGCCTCCGACCGGCGGTCGTGGGCACCAGGTGGCGTCAGCGCCTCGCCGCCACGCCCGTCAGCGCCGTCACCACCGGGTCCAGCGCCTGGTTGATCTCGTCGCCGATCGAGCGGAAGAAGGTGATGGGCGCCCCGTACGGGTCGTTCACCTCGTCCGCCTCCGCCGACGGGGCCAGGAGCCACCCGCGTAGAGCCGCGGCGGCGCGGACCAGGGCGCGGGCGCGGTCGATGGTGTCGTGGCCGTCGCGGGGGTCGGGCAGGGTCGTCGGGTCTATCGCCCGGACGAGGCGGGTGAACTCCTTCAGGGTGAAGGTGCGCAGGCCCGCCGAGTGGCCCATCGAGATGACCTGCGCGCGGTGGTCGCGGGTCGCGGTGAGGACCAGGTCGGCGCGGATGACGTGCTCGTCGAGGAGCTCGCGTCCCACGAAGCCGCTGTAGTCGGCGCCGAAGTCCGCGAGGACCAGCTCGGCGTTGGCCTCCATGGGGGCGCCCTCGTGGCCCCAGGTACCCGCGCTCTCCACGATGAGGCCGCCGCCCAGCGGATCGCCGAGGCGGTCGCTCAGGGCATGGCGGGTCAGCCGCTCGGTGATCGGCGAGCGGCAGACGTTGCCGGTGCTGACGTGGAGGATGCGGAAGGTGGTGCCGTCGTTCGGGTGCCCCGCTATGCCACGCCCCTCAGGGGCGGTCAATTCGCCACCTCGAGGTCGGGTACCACCTTCCGGAGCTCCTCCGCGCTGAGCGCGCCGGCGCGCAGCAGCACCGGCACCTTGCCCGTCACGTCGACGATCGACGACGGCACGATGCCGGGGGTCTTGCCGCCGTCCAGGTACACGGAGACGGAGTCGCCGAGCATGCCCTGGGCCGCGTCGCAGTCCTCCGGCGACGGGTGCCCGGTCAGGTTGGCCGAGGAGACCGCCATCGGGCCGACCTCGGTGAGCAGCTCGATGGCGACCGGGTGCAGCGGCATCCGGATCGCGACGGTGCCCCGGGTGTCGCCCAGGTCCCACTGGAGCGAGGGCTGGTGCTTGGTGACCAGGGTGAGCGCGCCGGGCCAGAAGGCGTCGACGAGCTCCCAGGCCTGCTCGGAGAAGTCCGTGACGAGGCCGTGCAGCGTGTTCGGGGAGCCGATCAGGACGGGCGTCGGCATGTTCCGGCCGCGGCCCTTGGCCGCGAGCAGGTCCGCGACGGCCTCCGAGCTGAAGGCGTCCGCGCCGATCCCGTACACGGTGTCGGTGGGCAGGACGACGAGCTCGCCGCGGCGTACGGCGGACGCGGCCTCACGCAGACCCGTCGCACGGTCCGTCGCCTCGTTGCAGTCGTATCGCCGAGCCATCACTCGCCTGCCTTCTCGTACGCGTCGTAGCTGTTCTGCCGGGTCTGCCTGGTCATGGCGTTGCCTTGCGGGCCGTCGCGAAGCGCGGCCGGTTGTTCAGGTCGGGGTGGTCGGCGGCGTCCGCCCAGCCGGCCTCCTCGTTGAAGATCCACGGCACCTGGCCGCCCTGCGTGTCCGCGTGCTCGATGACGACGAGCCCGCCGGGCCGCAGCAGCCGGTGCGCGGTGCGCTCGATGCCCCGGATGGTGTCCAGGCCGTCCTCGCCGGAGAACAGCGCCATGTCCGGGTCGTGGTCCCGGGCCTCGGGGGCCACGTACTCCCACTCGGTGAGCGGGATGTACGGCGGGTTGGAGATGACCAGGTCGACCTGGCCGTTGAGCTCCGGCAGGGCGTCCAGCGCGTCGCCCTGGTGGACCGTGACGCGCGAGCCCTCCGCGTTCTTGCGGGTCCACACGAGCGCGTCGTCGGACAGCTCCACCGCGTGCACGCGCGAGCGCGGCACCTCCTGCGCCATGGCGAGCGCGATGGCGCCCGAGCCGGTGCACAGGTCGACGATGAGCGGCTCGACGACGTCCATGGCCCGTACGGCGTCTATGGCCCAGCCGACGACCGACTCGGTCTCGGGGCGCGGCACGAACACGCCGGGGCCCACCTGGAGCTCCAGGTAGCGGAAGAACGCCCGGCCGGTGATGTGCTGGAGGGGTTCGCGCGCCTCGCGGCGCGCGATGGCCTCCCAGTAGCGGGCGTCGAAGTCCGCGTCCTTGACGTTGTGCAGCTCCCCCCGCTTGACGCCGTGCACGAACGCGGCGAGCTCCTCGGCGTCGAAACGCGGTGAGGGAACGCCGGCGTCGGCCAGCCGCTGGGTGGCCTGGGCCACCTCGGCAAGCAGCAGGTTCACGCTGGTCCTCCGTGGTGCGGGTGGGGCTGACGAGATACGCGTCTTACGCGGCGGCGAGCTTGGCGGCCGAGTCGGCGTCGACACAGGCCTGGATCACCGGGTCCAGCTCTCCGTCGAGCACCTGGTCCAAGTTGTACGCCTTGAAGCCGACGCGGTGGTCCGAGATGCGGTTCTCCGGGAAGTTGTACGTACGGATCTTCTCGGAGCGGTCGACCGTGCGGACCTGGCTGCGGCGCGCGTCCGCGGCCTCGGCCTCGGCCTTCTCCTGCGCGGCGGCGAGCAGCCGGGAGCGCAGGATGCGCATGGCCTGCTCCTTGTTCTGGAGCTGGCTCTTCTCGTTCTGGCAGGAGGCGACGATGCCGGTCGGCAGGTGGGTGATGCGGACCGCGGAGTCGGTGGTGTTGACGGACTGGCCGCCGGGACCGGACGAGCGGTAGACGTCGATGCGCAGGTCGTTCGCGACGATCTCGACCTCGACCTCCTCGGCCTCCGGGGTGACCAGCACGCCGGCCGCGGAGGTGTGGATGCGGCCCTGCGACTCGGTGGCGGGCACGCGCTGCACGCGGTGCACCCCGCCCTCGTACTTCAGTCGCGCCCAGACGCCCTGGCCGGGCTCGGTGGCCCCGTTGCCGCCCTTGGTCTTCACGGCGACCTGGACGTCCTTGTAGCCGCCCAGCTCGGACTCGGTGGCGTCGATGATCTCGGTCTTCCAGCCGATGCGCTCCGCGTACCGCAGGTACATCCGCAGCAGGTCGCCGGCGAAGAGGGCGGACTCGTCGCCGCCCGCGCCGGCCTTGATCTCCAGGATGACGTCCTTGTCGTCGCTGGGGTCGCGCGGGACGAGCAGCAGCCGGAGCTTCTCCGTCAGCTCCTCGCGCTGCTTCTCCAGCTCCTTGACCTCGGCGGCGAAGTCGGGGTCGTCGGCGGCCAGCTCCTTGGCCGTCTCGATGTCGTCCGCCGCCTGCTTCCACGCCTTGTAGGTGCCGATGATCGGGGTCAGCTCCGCGTAACGCTTGTTGAGCTTGCGCGCGTTCGCCTGGTCGGAGTGGACCGAAGGGTCGGCGAGCTTCTTCTCGAGGTCGGCGTGCTCGCCGACCAGTTCCTCGACCGCTTCGAACATCGGGTGCTCCTGGGGTGTTTTCGGAAAGGGCTGCTGCGGGGAACGACTGCGGGGACGGCAAAGCGCCGGTCCGGTGCCCCGAGCGGGAGCGACCAAGGACCGGCGCAGTGACGTGCTACTTCTTGGCCGCAGCCTTGCCGAAGCGGGCCTCGAAGCGGGCGACACGGCCGCCGGTGTCGAGGATCTTCTGCTTGCCCGTGTAGAACGGGTGGCACTCGGAGCAGACCTCGGCACGGATGGTGCCCTCGGTCAGGGTGCTACGAGTGGTGAACGACGCGCCGCAGGTGCAGCTGACCTGGGTCTCGACGTACTCGGGGTGGATCTCGCGCTTCAAGGTGTCTCCTAGTTTCGGGAGGGCACCGGGTCGCCGTGCGGGATGCACATGCGTGAACCGGGGCCGACGTACCAGTCTGCCAGGACCGGCCGCATCTCCCAAAACCGGGGTGTGGCCGGAAGTATTCCTGGACGGTCCCGGGGCTACTTCACGAGGCCCTCGGCCTTGCCGGTGGCGGCGTCCCGGGTGACCGAGGCGGGGATCGGCCGGTCGGCCTTGAGGGCCTTCCAGACCTGCTGGGACTGGGCCTCCAGCGGCACCACGCGGTTGGGGTCGCGCGGGTCGTACTCGACCGGCAGCGTGATCATGTGGACGTCGTCGGCACCGAGGCCGGACAGGCCCTTGGCGAAGCCGATCAGCTCGTTGACCGAGTCGAGCTCGGAGTCGGGCGTGATGGCCTTGGTGGCGGTGTCGGCGAGGTCGTAGAGCGTCTTGGGGTTCGAGAAGACGCCGACGCTCTTCACCTGGTCGACGAAGGCCTTCATGAAGGCCTGCTGGAGCTGGATGCGGCCGAGGTCGCTGCCGTCGCCGACGCTCTTGCGGGTGCGGACGAGCCCGAGGGACTGCTCGCCGTCGAGGGTGTGGGTGCCCGGCGCGAGGTCGAGGTGGCTCTTGGAGTCCTTGATGGCCCGCGTGGTGGTGATCTCGACGCCGCCGAGCTTGTCGATGAGCTTCTTGAAGCCGGTGAAGTCGACCTCGATGTAATGGTCCATGCGGATCCCCGACATCGCCTCGACCGTCTTGACCGCGCAGGCCGGGCCGCCGACCTCGTACGCCGTGTTGAACATGGCACGGTGCTCGCCGCGCACCTTGCCGCCCTTGGCGTCGGTGCACTGCGGGCGGTCGACGAGGGTGTCGCGCGGGATGGAGACCACGGAGGCCTTCTTGTGGCCCTCGTAGACGTGGACGACCATCGCGGTGTCGGAGCGGGCGCCGCCCTCGTCCTTGCCGTAGGCCGCGTTGTCGCCGGAGCGGGAGTCGGAGCCGAGGACGAGGATGTCCATCGAGCCGTTGTCGACGTCCTCGGGGCGGTCCTTGCCGAGCTGGGCGTTGATGTCGACGCTCTGGATGTTGCCGTCGAGCCTGACGTACAGGTATCCGAGTCCGGCGCCGCCGACGACGACGAGCGCGGCCGTGCTCCACGCCACCACGGTCATCACCCGGCGGCCCTTGGCGGGCGGCTTCCGGCGCCGGCCGGAACCCCGTATTCGGCTTCCCTGGTTGTGCTCGCTCATCGTCTTCCCTCGGGCCTCGGTTTCACCTTCTGTGATGGCGAAACACCCGAAAGGGTTGCATACGTACCTGTGAGGTTTCGATGAGCGACGGTCCGTAACGCGGACGCGCCCACCGTGAGGACACGGTGGGCGCGTTCGTTCGTGCAGGTCACGGCGGGGTTACGGGGCCGGAGCCGGCCCCTCGCCGTGTGACCGACGTCTCGCGTCAGTCGTTGTTCGCCGCTCCCGGCGTCGTCTTCTGGATCTGGAGCAGGAACTCGCCGTTCGACTTCGTCTGCTTCATCTTGTCGAGCAGCAGCTCGATCGCCTGCTGCTGGTCGAGCGCGTGCAGCACGCGACGCAGCTTCCAGGTGATGGAGAGCTCGTCGCTGCCGAGCAGGATCTCCTCCTTGCGCGTACCCGAGGCGTCGACGTCGACGGCCGGGAAGATGCGCTTGTCGGCGAGCTTCCGGTCGAGCTTGAGCTCCATGTTGCCGGTGCCCTTGAACTCCTCGAAGATCACCTCGTCCATGCGCGAGCCGGTGTCGACCAGCGCGGTGGCCAGGATGGTCAGCGAGCCGCCGTCCTCGATGTTGCGCGCGGCACCGAAGAAGCGCTTCGGCGGGTAGAGCGCGGTCGAGTCGACACCACCGGACAGGATGCGGCCGGAGGCGGGCGCCGCGAGGTTGTACGCGCGGCCCAGGCGGGTGATGGAGTCCAGCAGGACGACCACGTCGTGACCCAGCTCGACGAGGCGCTTGGCGCGCTCGATGGCCAGCTCGGCGACGGTGGTGTGGTCCTCGGCCGGGCGGTCGAAGGTCGAGGAGATGACCTCGCCCTTGACCGACCGCTGCATGTCGGTGACCTCTTCCGGACGCTCGTCGACCAGGACGACCATCAGGTGGCACTCGGGGTTGTTGTGGGTGATCGCGTTGGCGATCGCCTGCATGATCATGGTCTTGCCGGTCTTCGGCGGGGCCACGATCAGACCACGCTGGCCCTTGCCGATCGGCGACACGAGGTCGATGATCCGCGTGGTCAGCACGCCCGGGTCGGTCTCCAGACGGAGGCGGTCCTGCGGGTACAGCGGGGTGAGCTTGTTGAACTCGGGGCGGCCGCGGCCGGACTCCGGCGCCATGCCGTTGACCGAGTCGAGGCGCACCAGCGCGTTGAACTTCTCGCGGCGCTCGCCCTCCTTCGGCTGGCGCACGGCACCGGTGACGTGGTCACCCTTGCGCAGGCCGCTCTTGCGGACCTGGGCGAGGGAGACGTACACGTCGTTCGGGCCGGGCAGGTAGCCGGAGGTCCGGATGAACGCGTAGTTGTCGAGGATGTCGAGGATGCCCGCGACGGGGATCAGGACGTCGTCGTCGGAGACCTGCGGCTCGCCGGCGGCGAACTCGTCGCGGCCGCGACGGCCACGGCGGTCGCGGTAGCGCCCGCGACGGCCGCGACGGCCGCCCTCGAAGTCGTCGTCGTCCTGCGGGCCGGCCGGCTGGCTGCCCTGCGGGCCCTGGGCCTGGCCCTGGCCCTGCTGGCCGCCCTGACGCTGGCGCTGGCCGCCCTGGCCGCCGCCCTGCTGCTCGTCGCCCTTGCCGCGGTCACGGCGGTCACGCTGACGGTCGCGGCGGTCACCGCGCTCGCCCCGCTCGCCGCGGTCACGACGGCCACGGCCCTCGGCGGCGTCGACGGCGGCCTCGGCCTTGGCGTCGCCCTGCGTCTCGGTCCTGGCCTCGGCGCGGGCCTCGGTCTTGACGACCTGCGCGGCCTCTGCCTTGGCCTCGCCCTCCGGCGAACCGGCGGGGGCGGTGGCGCGACGGCGGCGGCGCTCGCCGGCCGGGGCGTCATCGGAGGCCGGCTGACCCGGGATCTCGATCTGCTGCTGGGCGACCGGCTCGGCCTTCTCGACCTTCGGCGCGGCCTCGGCCTCGCTCGTACGGGCCTTGGCGGCGGTGCGGCGCTTCGGCTTGGTCTCGGCGGCGTCGGCCGACTTGGCGGGGGCGGCGGAGCCGCCACCGGCCTGCGCCTCCTTGATGACCTCGATCAGCTGGCTCTTGCGCATCCGCGCGGTGCCCCTGATGCCGAGGCCGGACGCGACCTGCTGCAGCTCGGCCAGGACCATGCCCTCGAGGCCGGTGCCGGAGCGGCGGCGCCGTGCGGTGGTGCCGGAGGCAGCACCTGCGGCGGGCGCGGAGGCGTCGACACTGTTGTCGGCAGTCACGCCCATCAGATCGGTGGTGTCGCTCACGAAGGGTCCTTCCCTGGAGCGGACGTCGGCCATCTGGCTCGGCGACCGGTTGTGCTGTCCGGCAGCGGTCCTGCTTGGTGGACCGTGTCGGGGCGGTGGTCCCGCCGGGTACGGCGGAAGAGAGAAAACGTGCTGTGGGTCCGGCCCGAGCGCCCCCTGCTCGGCCCTCGAACAAGAAAAGCGAGGGGTGTCGTGCCGGTTCCGGAGCGTGCTCGAATCTGCTCAGGCAGGCTGCTCAGGCAGTGGAGGAGGCTCCCGGAAGAATTGGCGGTCCCTGATGGGGACACTCAGCACCGCGCCACAAAGACGTCGGGTGCAGACTTGAGGTTAACACTACCGGCTCCAACAAACATTCCCCCTCTCCGTCACCGGCGATCTCGTGTCCGTGCGGCCCCGGCTCAGGAGCCGCACGGGCTGCCCGTCAGGGCGCGAGCGGCAGGACGCTCGCTCCGGGCGCATCGAGGTCGAGCCGGTTCGCGGCCCACCCCTCGCCCGCGAGCAGCGCGACCTTGTCGGCCGTTCCGTGGTCGGCCAGCGCGAGGACCGTGGGGCCCGCGCCGGAGATGACCGCGGGCACACCGTCCGCCCGCAGCCGGTTCACGAGGGCGATGCTCTCGGGCATCGCGGGGGCCCGGTACTCCTGGTGCAGCCGGTCCTCGGTGGCCGCGAGCAGCAGCTCGGGGCGGCGGGTCAGGGCCTCGACGAGGAGGGCGGCGCGGCCGGCGTTGGCGGCGGCGTCCACGTGCGGGACGGTGCGCGGGAGCAGGCCGCGGGCGGTCTCGGTGAGCACGGGCTTTCCGGGGACGAAAACCACCGGAACGATGGAATCGGAGGGTTCCATCCTGATCGCCCGCGCGGCACCGCCCTCGGTCCAGGCGAGCGTGAAGCCGCCGAGCAGGCAGGCCGCGACGTTGTCGGGGTGCCCCTCGATCTCGGTGGCCAGTTCGAGCAGCGCGGCCTCGTCGAGGCGGGCGTCGCCGCCTATGGTCACGGCGCGGGCGGCGACGATGCCGGCGCAGATGGCGGCGGAGGAGGAGCCGAGGCCGCGGCCGTGCGGGATGCGGTTGGCGCAGACGACCTCGAGGCCGCGGGGCTGCCCGCCGAGCAGGTCGAAGGCGGTGCGCATCGAGCGTACGAGGAGGTGGCTCTCGTCGCGCGGAAGGGTGTCGGTGCCCTCTCCGGCGATGTCGACGTGCAGCCCGGAGTCGGCGACCCGGACGACGACGTCGTCGTAGAGCCCCAGCGACAGGCCGAAGGCGTCGAAGCCCGGACCCAGATTGGCGCTGGTGGCGGGGACGCGCACCCGTACGGCGGCGGCGCGGAACGCGGGACCGGCCATCGCTCGTTGACTCTCCTTGACTTGCGGGGATCGCGGGGGATCGCTCGGGGGGATGTACTGCGAGGTGACTGCGGGGGTGACGGCGGAAGTGCGGAGAACCCGGGGGCCGCTCGTGCCTCGGGGGCGACAACGGCAACGACACCGCGCATATGCAACGGGGCGGGTTCGGTACAGCCTATCGAAGGAAGGTTCTGTGGCGACATAGGGCGCACAGGAGGCGCACGATGCGTGTCGCGCGCCAACCTGTGCGCCTATGTAGGTTCCTGATCGGGTTTGACCCTTGATCAGGAACCGTACGGCATCCGAGGTCAGGCGAGTCCGAGCCGCTCGGCGGCGGCCGCGGCGTCCACCGGGACCGTGACGGGCTGCGGAGCGCCCGCGACGGCCCAGTCGGGGTCCTTGAGGCCGTTGCCGGTGACCGTGCAGACGATGGTCTGGCCCGGGTCGACCTTGCCCTGCGAGGCGGCCTTCAGCAGGCCGGCCACCGAGGCGGCCGAGGCGGGCTCGACGAAGACGCCCTCCTGAGCGGCCAACAGGCGGTAGGCCTGCAGGATCTCACGGTCCGTCACCTCGTCGATGAAGCCGCCCGACTCGTCGCGCGCGGCGATCGCGTAGTCCCAGGAGGCCGGGTTGCCGATGCGGATCGCGGTGGCGATGGTCGACGGGTCCTTGACGACCTCGCCGCGCACGAGCGGCGCGGAGCCGGAGGCCTGGAAGCCCCACATGCGCGGGGTGCGGCCGGCGATGCCGTCGGCGGCGTACTCCTTGTACCCCTTCCAGTACGCCGTGATGTTGCCGGCGTTGCCCACGGGCAGCACGTGGATGTCGGGGGCCTCGCCCAGCATGTCCACGATCTCGAAGGCGGCGGTCTTCTGGCCCTCGATGCGGACCGGGTTCACCGAATTGACCAGCGCCACCGGGTAGTTCTCGGAGAGGCTGCGGGCCAGGGTGAGGCAGTCGTCGAAGTTGCCGTCGACCTGGAGGATCTTGGCGCCGTGGACGAGCGCCTGGCCCATCTTGCCGAGGGCGATCTTGCCCTGCGGCACGAGCACGGCGGACACCATGCCCGCGCGCACCGCGTAGGCGGCGGCGGAGGCGGAGGTGTTGCCGGTGGACGCGCAGATGACGGCCTGCGCGCCCTCCTCCTTGGCCTTGCTGATGGCCATGGTCATGCCCCGGTCCTTGAAGGAGCCGGTGGGGTTGGCGCCCTCGACCTTGAGGTGCACCTCGCAGCCCGTGCGCTCGGAGAGCACCTGAGCGGGGACGAGCGGCGTGCCGCCCTCACGGAGCGTGACGACCGGCGTCGTGTCCGTGACCGGAAGGCGGTCCCGGTACTCCTCGATGATGCCGCGCCACTGGTGGGTGCCCTTGGTGGTCATGGGTCCTTACTCCCCTTCAACACGCATGATGCTGGCGACACCGCGCACGGTGTCGAGCTTGCGCAGCGCCTCGACGGTCCCGGAGAGGGCGGCGTCGGGCGCGCGGTGG
This sequence comes from Streptomyces showdoensis, assembly GCF_039535475.1. Lineage (NCBI taxonomy): Bacteria > Bacillati > Actinomycetota > Actinomycetes > Kitasatosporales > Streptomycetaceae > Streptomyces > Streptomyces showdoensis. The sequence goes on from NZ_BAAAXG010000026.1 coordinate 108,459, forward strand.
GTGACGACGACGAGGGAGGCCTCGCCGTCCTTGCCCGTCTGGCGGACGGTGTCGATCGACACGCCGTGCTCGGCGAAGACCGTCGCGACCTGGGCGAGGACGCCCGGCTTGTCGGCCACGTCGAGACTGATGTGGTACCGCGTCACCACGTCGCCCATGGGGCTCACGGGCAGCTGGGTGTACGCGGACTCGCCGGGGCCGTTGGCCCCGTTGAGCTTGTTGCGGCACACGGCGACGAGGTCGCCGAGGACGGCCGACGCGGTCGGCGAGCCGCCGGCCCCGGGGCCGTAGAACATGAGCCGCCCGGCGGCCTCCGCCTCGACGAAGACGGCGTTGTACGCCTCGCGGACGGAGGCGAGCGGGTGGCTGAGCGGGATCATCGCGGGGTGCACGCGCGCGGTGACGGAACCGCCGTCGGCGGCCCGCTCGCAGATGGCGAGCAGCTTGATGGTGCAGCCCATCTGCTTGGCCGAGGCGAAGTCGGCCGCGGTGACCTCGGTCATGCCCTCGCGGTAGACGTCGTCGAGGCGCACCCGGGTGTGGAAGGCGATCCCGGCGAGGATGGCGGCCTTGGCGGCCGCGTCGAAGCCCTCGACGTCGGCGGTCGGGTCGGCCTCGGCGTACCCGAGCGCGGTGGCCTCGTCCAGGGCCTCGGAGTAGCCGGCCCCGGAGGTGTCCATCTTGTCGAGGATGAAGTTGGTCGTCCCGTTGACGATGCCCATCACGCGGTTGATCTTGTCGCCGGCGAGCGACTCGCGCAGCGGCCGGATCAGCGGGATGGCGCCGGCCACGGCGGCCTCGTAGTACAGGTCCTCGCCGTGCTGATCGGCGGCGGCGTAGAGGGCCGCGCCGTCCTGGGCGAGGAGCGCCTTGTTGGCGGAGACGACGGAGGCGCCGTGCTCGAAGGCGGTGGTGATGAGGGTGCGGGCCGGCTCGATCCCGCCGATGACCTCGACGACGACGTCGATGTCCCCGCGTTTGACCAGGGCGGTGGCGTCGGTGGTGATCAGCTCGGCGGGGACTCCCCCGCGCACCTTGTCAGGTCGACGGACCGCCACGCCGGCGAGCTCGACCGGAGCGCCGATGCGCGCGGCGAGGTCGTCGGCGTGCGTCGTCATGATGCGCGCCACCTCTGAGCCGACCACTCCACAGCCCAGCAGCGCCACCTTCAGCGGACGCGTACGCATCATCCGACCTCGTTTCTCGGTACTTCTCGATCTACGTATCTCTACGGTTTCCTACGGTGGGAACCAGTCTCACTCACCGGACGGGCGATTCCGCCCTCGGTCCGGATCGTGAGACATCGATTCCATCACCCGACTATTTCATCACCCGACGTCGAGACGCAGGAGATCTTCCTCCGTCTCGCGCCGCACGATGACCCGCGCCTCGCCGTCCCGCACCGCGACGACGGGCGGGCGGAGCGCGTGGTTGTAGTTGCTCGCCATGGAGCGGCAGTACGCCCCGGTGGCCGGCACGGCGAGCAGGTCGCCGGGGGCCACGTCGGCGGGCAGGAAGGCGTCGCGCACGACGATGTCACCGCTCTCGCAGTGCTTGCCGACCACGCGTACGAGCATGGGCTCGGCGTCACTCGTGCGCGAGACCAGCGCGACGCTGTACTCGGCGTCGTACAGCGCGGTGCGGATGTTGTCCGACATGCCGCCGTCGACGGAGACGTACGTCCGCAGCCCCTCCAGCGGCTTGACCGTGCCGACCTCGTAGAGGGTGAAGGCGGTGGGCCCGACGATGGCGCGCCCCGGCTCGACGGAGATCCGCGGGGTGGCGAGCCCGGCGGCCTCGCACTCGCGCGTGACGATCTCGGAGAGCGCCTTGGCGATGTCGTGCGGCTCCCGCGGGTCGTCGTCCGAGGTGTAGGCGATCCCGAGCCCGCCGCCGAGGTCGATCTCGGGCAGCTCGACCCCGTGCTCGTCCCGCACGTCGGCGAGCAGCTGCACGACGCGCCGCGCGGACACCTCGAAGCCGGCCATGTCGAAGATCTGCGAGCCGATGTGCGAGTGGATCCCGATGAGCTCCAGCCCGTCGAGCGAGAGCGCCCGCCGCACGGCCTCCGCGGCCTGCCCGCCGGCCAGCGCGATGCCGAACTTCTGGTCCTCGTGGGCGGTGGCGATGAACTCGTGCGTGTGCGCCTCGACGCCGACGGTCACCCGGATCTGCACCCGCTGGCGCTTGCCGAGCGACTGCGCGACGTGCGCGACCCGGACGATCTCCTGGAAGGAGTCGAGCACGATCCGCCCGACCCCCACCTCGACGGCCCGCCGGATCTCTTCCTCGCTCTTGTTGTTCCCGTGGAAGGCGATCCGCTCGGCGGGCATCCCCGCGGACAGCGCGGTGCTGAGCTCGCCCCCGGAGCAGACGTCGAGGTTCAGCCCCTCCTCCTTGAGCCACCGGACGACGGCCCGGGAGAGGAACGCCTTGCCGGCGTAGAAGACGTCCGCGTCCTTGCCGAAGGCGTCGGCCCAGGCGCGGCAGCGTGCCCGGAAGTCGTCCTCGTCGAGGAAGTAGGCGGGCGTGCCGAACTCCCGCTGCAGGGCGTCGACTCCGATCCCGCCGACGGTCACGACCCCCCGCTCGTCGCGCCCGACGGTCCGTGCCCAGACCTTGGGGTCGAGCTGGTTGAGGTCGGCGGGCGGAGCGGAGTAGTGCCCCTCGGGGAGGACATCGGCGTGACGGGGCCCGGCGGGGTGTGCGGAACGGCTCATGGCGACTGGCTCTTTCAGATCTGGTCGGGTGCGCTGATGCCGAGCAGGGAGAGGCCACCGGCGAGCACCGTCCCGGCGGCTTCGGCGAGCGCGAGCCGGGAACGGTGGGCGGCCGAGGGTTTCTCGTCACCGAGGGGCAGAACGGTGTGCTGGAACGAGAGGAGCGCGTCCGCGACGCCTTCGAGGTGCCGGGCGAGCCGGTCGGGGGCGCGGTGGCGGGCGGCGGAGAGCAGGACCCCGGGGTGATCGGCGAGGACCGCGACGAGCTCGGACCCGCCACTGCCCTGCTCGCCCTCCCCTTCGTACGCGGGCCGGACCCCGAGCTGGGCCCCGTTGCGCAGGAGGGCCCGGGCCCGGGAGTGGGCGTACCGCACGCGGAAGAGGGGGTTGCGCTCGTGCTGGACGAGGAGGGGGGCGCCGGGCAGGGCGTGGTCCTGGGGCGCGGGCCGGAGAAGCGCCCAGCGGGCGGGGTCGACCCCGAGGACCTCGGGCTCGTAGGCGGCGGGAACCACGTGCACCCGCTCGTCGTCCTGACCCCCGTCACCGGTCCCGGCGTCGGCCCCTTGGCTGCGGAGCAGCCGGAGCACCGTCTCGCCGACGACACGGGCACGGGCCTCGCCGGAGGGCGCGAGCCGCACGGGCTCGCCGCCGAGGGCGTCCCCGTAGCCGTACCGCAGCCCGGCGGCCCCGATCTCCCGGACGAGCCGTCCGCCCTGTCCGACGTCGAGGGTGAAGTTGAGGAAGCCGGGCCCGGTGATGTCGACGGCGCGGATCCCGGGGCTGCCGTGCAGCCGCTCCTGGAGGATCCCCGCCACGTCGAGGGGCCGGCGCCCGGAGGGCCGCGCGAGGCTGAGGGCGATGCTGCTGGCGTAGTCGCCGACACCACCCGGCCGGGGCCGCTCGACCTTGACGCCCGCGGGCACGTCGACCCGCAGCGCACCCTCGTCGACCGCACGGCGCACGGCGTGCAGCACGGTGAGGGAGAGGTCCGCGGGGGTCACGGGACCAGCCTAGGGGAGGAGGGGGGTCAGAACGCGAACCGGTTTCGGCATGTGGGCGGTGAGCCCGCGCCCACCCCTCCGAAACCGCCCCGCCCCGGTCTCCGCCCTACCGGACCCGGCCCCCGCGCGCTCTGCTGGCTGCGGGCGGCTCGTCGCCGCCCTCCTGCTCCTGCCCGGCCCCCTCGCCGTGCCGGCCGCGGCGCTCACGGTGCATGAGCTGACGCACGACCCGCACGAGCTCGGACGGCTCGAAGGGCTTGGCGAGGAAGGCGTCCACGCCGGAGGCGGCGGAGCCCTCCCTCTCGTATTCGGTGCCGGCACTGATGATCGCCACGGGGAGATGACTGGTCCGCGGATCGGACCGCAACCGAGCGGCGGTCTTCAACCCGTCCAGCCGGGGCATGACGACATCGAGGGTGACGACATCAGGACAGACCTGATGCACGACATCCAGACACTCGGCACCATCGGCCGCGGTCACCACCTCGAACCCCTCGAGTTCGAGATTGACCCTGATCAGCTGGCGGATCACCCTGTTGTCATCGACAACGAGCACCCGCCCGGACACGCCTGACACACGTCGAGAGTAGGTCTACGGAAAGGGCCGCGTCCGGCTTTTGCCCACTTCCGACCCGTGCGGGGGAACACCCCCTGGTGACGCGACGGAAATACCTGTTCACAGGCACGCCCCACGAGCTGGTAGGGTTCTACCCGTCGCCGCCGAACGCGGCGGACGCCCCCGTAGCTCAGGGGATAGAGCAACGGCCTCCGGAGCCGTGTGCGCAGGTTCGAATCCTGCCGGGGGCACTTCGCAGGAAGTGCCAAAAGACCCCGTGATCAGCGGAAACGCTGGGCGCGGGGTCTTGTTGTTTGTGCAGCCGTGTGCCGCGCTGAGCGGCCGTATGTCGGGGGCTGTGGACGAGGCGTGGACGGGTCAGTGGAGCAACGCCCCAGGTGGGCGCGGCAAAACGACGAGGCCCCCAGGCAGGATGCCAAGGGGCCTTGAACGGGTCAGGTGCCGTCACTCGTACTCGCGGAGCAGGTCCTCGATGCGCCGGTTGGCGACGTCCTGGCGCCCATCGAGGCACTTCGCGTAGCGGGTCAGCAGGACTTCGACGCTGTTGCCGGCGCGCTCGGCCACCTCAGTTGGATCGACACCCGCGTTGAGCCAGGTCGAAAGCGCCGAGTGCCGGAGGTCGTACGGCCGACTCGCGAGCGGCGAGGCAGCGACGGCCGGTGGCAGCGCGAGAAGCCGGGCTTCCTGCCACACCCGGTAGTAGGTCGAGGAGGGGACCACCGAGCCCTTCTCGCTGAAGAACAGGCGCCCATCGACCGCGGTGCCAAAGGTGGCCAAGTGGTCACGGAGAACGGCCACCAGATGCGGCGGAATAGGCACACGGCGAACGTCCTCAGTCGGTCGGTTCTTCAGCCCGCGGTCGTCGTGGGTCTCCCCCGAATCAGTCCACCGCTTGCCGACTGACGGTCGAGTCCGATGGAGGAGGGCCGAGCCCCAACCTTGCTCGGGCAGGACGAGGTCCGTCTCGGCAAGACCGACGGCTTCTGCCGGGCGAAAGCCACCGAAGTACATCGCGGCGAAGAGGCCGACGAGTCGACGGCCGCGGGCGCGCCGGTATCCACCCACATAGGAAACAGCCGTCAGGAGGCTTCGAGCCTGCTCCGGATTGGCGACGACCCGCGGGTCGACTTGATTGGACACCTTCGGCTTTTGCCAGCGGACAGCCGTGATCGGGTTCTCCCGCAGCTCCCCCAGATCCACCGCATAGTTCGCCGCATTCACGAGGGTCCGACGCTTACGGCGCACGGTTTCCGCTGCGGCCGCAGTCCCATCGAGCTTCAGCTTCAGAGCATCGAGCACCGCGCGGGCCGTGGCAGGTTCAGCAAGATCACCGAGCGGCCGAGACGCCTTGGATACCCAGTGAAGGACGTTCCTCACGTCGTCCGGCACCTCTCGCTCGCCAGGCCCAGGGAGCACGAAGGCCCAGTTGCGCAGGGCTCTGCGGATCAATTCGTCGGCCGGCCGCCCAGGACGGTCATCAAAGAGTTCCACCGTCACGCTGGTGAGCGATTCATTGATGCCGTCTCGCGTATTGGGGGCGGCATGCGGCCACTTCAACGCGAGATACCTGAGGGCAAAGTCGTACCAGGACACGGCCGACTTCTTCTCTTCCATCGAGGCAGGCAGGCCCGACTCTATGTCGAACTCTTCGCCGTCCCGCATCGCTCTCATGAGCTTCGCGCGGTAGTGATCTGCAAGCGCCTTGGTACGGAAGGACTCCGAGAAGACGTTGCCTGCCACCGACCAGCGGACGCCGTACGAGGGCGTCTTGGTGTCGCGCTTACGGACGCTCCAGACCTTCACATCAAGCGACTTCACGCAGCCGCCTCCAGCTCTCGAAGCCACGTGGCGAAGTCGCTCCGCCAGACTCGGAGCTCTCCGTTGGGGAGCTTGAAGGCCGCCGGCCCCTGCCCCAGCTCACGCCAGCGGTAGAAGGTCCGCCGCGAGACTCCACCCAGCTCGGCGAGGATCTGGCGAACGGTCATGAGCTCGTCTTTCACGTCAGCTCCCCCTCCAGGTCGAGTTCAGCGCGGATCTCACGGGCGGTTTCGCGGTTGTGCTGGATGTCGCGGTGGATGTTGGCGGCGAGCCAGGATTCGCCGGGGGTGTGGCCGTGGCCGGCGTAGGTCCAGTGGGCGACGACGAGGAGGGTGGACTCCGGGTGTTCGTCGGGGTCGGGCAGGCCGAGGGCGGTGCGCTGTTGGGTGGCGCGGTAGTCGGCGCGGACCTGGCGTAAAGCTCCGAGGGTGGTGGAGTAGCGGCGGGACTTGGTGGAGAAGTGGCCGCGGAAGCCGAGCATGTGGGCCCAGGCGCGGAGCCGCCGGTCCGGATAGGCGGCGTCCAGGTCCATGCAGGCTTCCATCAGGCGCCGGGGGTGGTCTGGGATGCCGAAGAGGACGAGTGCTTCCTTGTTGCCGACGGGGTGGTCCACGGTGCCGGTGGTCTCGGCTGCTTTGGTGGCGTATTTGGCGACGTAGGCGGCGACGGCCTGTTCGGTCAGTTCCTCGCCGTGGCCGAAGGCGCCGATGGGCTGGACGTCGATCTGCTCGCCCCAGGTGAGGGGCACGTCGTCGGTGATGCCGTGCGCGGGGGCGGCGGGGACGACGACGCGGACGCGGCTGGCGGCGGCGTGGATGGCGTCGGTGAGGAGGCTGAGGGTGGCCCAGGCCGGGGGCGGGGTGTCGGGGCCTTCGGGTCCGTCGAAGCGGATGACGGCGTGGAAGTGGACGGCTCCGCGCTTCTGGTACTCGGCGACCTTGCCGAAGGAGACGCGGGACTGTTCGCGGGCGGCCTTCTGGGTGAGGCCGGCGCGGGCGGCGATTTCGCGGCGCAGGTAGATCGTGAAGTAGCGCCACAGCTCGGAGGCGTGGTTGTTCCACAGCACCGCGTCCGCGTAGTCGTACGCGGCGGGATTGAGCGGGGTGCCGAGTTCGGGGGCGTCTTCGGGGTGGCGGGTGCCGCAGCGGCAGGACCGGTTGCCGGGGCGGTTGTGGACCGGGCCGAAGGAGGGGGCGGTGAGGGTGGCGAACACGCGGGGGTGGTCGCGGATTGTGTCGGGGGTGCCCTTGTCGGGGGCGCCGAGGAGTCCGGCACGGATCAGGTGGTAGGTGTCACCGGCGTAGGTCCAGGCGCAGGCCGGGCAGCGGGAAGCCCGGCGGTTACCGCAGGCGACGCGCAGGACGCCGCCCGGCTCGGCGTCGGTCGTGTAGGCGTGGAGCACGGTCTTCGTGGCGGGGTCGAGGAGCTTGGTGCCGCCCGATAGGCGGATGGGGGCGGCGCATCCGCCGGTGCGGCGGATCTGTTCGGTGAGGCGGTCGAAGCCGGGGGACCCGGCGACCCGGAGCAGATCGCTCAGGGTGGCCGGGTCCAGGCCCGCCGCCAGGGTGGCGGAGTCGATCACGTGCTTACTCCTCGTGGGCGGGGCCGTGGTTGGCGTTCCATCCGGCGACCAGGGCACCGACCTGTGCGTCCCCCGTGGCGGAGGCGGTCGCGCCGCAGTGGCAGACGGCGGAGGCGGTGGCGGGTTCGGACGGAGAGGGCTTGCTGATGTGCAGCCCGGGCGCGCTCTGCGTGGGAGCGAGGTTGGCCACGACGGTCACTTCCCGGCGCGGGCGAGGGCGGCAGGGGTGGTGTGGCCGGCGCCGCGGCAGGTGCGGCAGTGGACCGGGATGGTGTCGCGGGTGCCGTCGGCGGTGCGCAGGCCGGTGGTGATGGTGGCGGTGGCGAAGCCGTCGCAGTCGCGGCAGATACGCGGGGCCTGGGTGGTCTGGTGCATGATGAGCTCTCCCTTTCGGGTCCGTTGGATCTGGAATGGGTGGAGCCGTCCGGGGCGGCGGAAGTTTGGCGACCGAGGCCGCCCCGGAGGGCGTTACTTGATGCGACCGCCGCGCTTGCGCGTGGCGTTGAAGATGCGCTTGTCCTCGCGGGTGGCGCTGCCGGTGTCGATCCGGTCGCGGATCTCGTTCAAGCGCCGTCCGGCGTCGCGCTTGTCGCGCTGGAGCTGCCGGTCCTGCTCGGCGTGGTTGATCTCGGGGCGCTTGCTGAAGAAGCCCATGTCAGAGACCTTTCTGGTGGCTGGACGGAGGGGTGGCCAAGGCCACTTAGCGTGTGTTGCGCCTGCCGTGGCCCTTGACCGCGTACATCGACGCGTCGGCGGCGGACAGAGCGTCGGTGAGGACCGGGAGCGTCAACTGTTCGCGGTGGCAGTGGCCGACCGAGGCCGAGAACCGAAGGGTGTGCCCGTCGTGCGTGACCGGGGCGTCGAGGGCGTCCCGGAGGGCGCCGAGGCCGGCGGTGCGGACGGGGTCGGTGACGATGGCGGCGAACTCGTCTCCGCCGAGGCGGGCGGCGGTCCCGTGGCGTCCGCACCAGTCCGCGAGGCGGTGGGCGGTCGCGGTGAGCACAACGTCCCCGGCGGCGTGGCCGTGGGTGTCGTTGATGGCCTTGAAGTCGTCCAGGTCGACCAGGATCACCAGGGCGTTGGCGTGCCGGGTGATCAGGTGGTCGGCGCGGGCGGTGAATCCGGCGCGGGTGTGCAGGCCGGTCAGAGGGTCGCGGCGGGCGGTGGCCAGGCGGCGCAGGAGCAGTCCGCCGTGCAGGGCCCAGCCGAGGGCCGGTAAGCCCGCCGCGGCGATCGTGTACGTGTCCATGGCGGTCACCGGCTCTTCCGGCGGTTCCGGGCGGGCTTGATGGGCGGGATGGAGTCGTAGGCGTTCTGGCCCTGCTGGAACGAGGCGGCGTCGGCGTCGGTGGAGGCGGTGTTGGTGTACTCGCAGCCGATGCGGCGCATGGTCTTGCGGTCGCCGTGGCGGCGGGCGATGGCGAACTCGCGGCCCAGCTCGGCCATCTGCGGGTTGGCCGGGGTGTCGTTGGTCTTGCGGCTGAAGAGGCCCATGTCAGCGGTTCCTTTCCTGGTTGAGCAGGGAGCGGAGGACGACGGCGCACACGGCGACCGAGGTGGCGGTGATGGCGACCGCGAGGAGCATGGAGACGAGGACGGCGCCGACGACCAGGACCACGGCACCGCCGCCGGCCACGAGGGCGAGCGCGCTGCCGGGGGTGAGCTGGACCGTGGACCGGGCCGGGGTGACCGGGGCCGGAGCCTGACTGTGGCTGTGGTTGTGGCCGCAGTCCATGAGCTCGGAGGTGTGGTGCAGCTCGATGTCCGCGGTGGGGGCGGGCGTGGGGTGGATGAGCGGGGTGACGATGCCGGTCGGGAGCGGGTTGACCGGGATGCGGGGTCGGAGCATGGCGGTTCTCCCTACTTGTTGATCGGGTCGATGAGCGGGGCGATCATGCTGTCGGCGAGGAGGTAGCCGCCGAGGAGGATCACGGCGACGAGCCACCAGGGCGGGCGGATGAGCTTGATGCCGAGGGCGCCGACGACGATCAGGGCGAGCCAGAGCGGAACGTCCACGAGAAGGTGCTCCTTCGAATCAGCGGGGGTTGCAGCGGTGGGTGCGGGCGGCGAGTTCGGCCGCCGCGCGGCTGGCGTACGGGGCGGTGGCGAAGTCGCAGCCGGGGGCGGTGCACACGGCGGTGTGCTTGGTCCGGCCCAGGCGGTCGCGGTGGGTGCCGACCTGCACCGGTCCGATGCGGATGACGTTGTAGAAGCGGTTCGGGCGCACGAGGTCAATCTCCTTTCGGGTTAGGCGAGTTGGACGGTGATCGCGTCGGCCAGCGGGGCCGGGACTCCAAGGCGAGCGCGCAGGGTGGCTGCGTCGATCGGGGCGCCGGTCTGTTCCTGGTGGGTGTCCGCGATCTTCCGGGCGTGGTCGAGCAGTGCGGGCGGAACAGTCACCGCGGGCGCCACGGGAGCGGGCTTCGCCGGGAGGTAATGCGCCTCCTCATCCGGCTTCACTTCTTCCGGCTCGGGTTCGGCCGGCGGGAGTTCGGGGGCAGGTTCGTGAACCCGCTCGACGGCAAGGTCCACGACCGGCGGCCCGGAGAGCGGTACGTCCTCGACGGCCGGGGTGGGTTCGTGCTTGGGTTCGGGGGTGTGTGCGTGGGCGAGGAGGGTGCCGCCGAGGAAGGCGAGGGCGGGCCATCCGGCGACGAGGATGCGCAGCCAGGCCGGGACGTTGTTCATGTCGAGGAGTCCGGCGGTGGCGATGTTGGCGCCGAGGGATGCGGTCAGAGCGATGGCGAACCACAGCCAGGCTTCGCCGTTGCCGGAGTTGGTCCGCATCCGGCGCCAGGCGGCGACGAGGAGCAGGTCGACGCTGACGGGGTAGGCCCACGCCTTCCAGCCGTCCTGTCCGGCCGCCGCAGCCAGATCGTGCAGGTGGGCGAAGGACAGGGCCCCGGCGATGACGGCCTGAATGAGGACGGCGTCGAAGCGGAGGGTGCGGGACACCGGTCCGCCTCCTTTCGGGTCAGGCGGTGCCGGTGCCGAAGCAGTCCGGGCACAGCGCGGTCTGAGTGGCGCCGATCTCCCGCCGCTTGCGCCCGACCCGGACGGCAGTCGTGGTCTCCCCCGTGCCGGCGCAGGTGCCGCAGGACGGCGGGGCGGACGCGGCCTTGGTCGTGCGGCGGCGCGGGGCCGGGGGTTTCTTGGTAGTGCTCACGGGCGGTTCCCTTCGGTTTCGGGCATGGGTCGGGTGGGGACCTGGCGTGAGACGGTCACGCCGACCGAGGAGGAAGAGAGCTCCGCTAGTCCGTTGCCGGGACCGGCTTCACCAGCGGAATGGACTCCACCGGCGGGGCCTGAGCGGGGATGACCGGCCGGTACGGCGCAAGGGCCGGGAGAGCCGGGGTGAGGTGCGCGTACTCGGTGCAGATCGCGGCAGCCTCGGTCGCGGTCAGTTCGGGGGTGCGGATGCGGGACCAGCCGCCGGAGGAGTCACCGGCGACCGCGACGCCGGGCTTGTCGGGCGGGATCGTCGTCACCGCGACCACCGCGTCCGGGGCGATGTCGCCCAAGCCCATGTCGGCGGTCTGCTTGTCGTTGACCCGGTGCACGACACGGCCCGTGAGCTGGGCGCGCAGGGTGGTGGCGCCCTTGCCGAGGTCGGAGCCGAAGCGCTGCCCGCAGATCTCCAGGAAGATTCCGGCCGCGCGGGCCATCTGCCCGAGCCGGATCATCTGCGTGACCATCCGGTCCCGGCGCTCTTCGTCCTTCTTCCCCGTGACGAGGAACAGCTCCGCCACCTCATCGACCAGGAGCACAATCGGCACCGGGCGGACCTTCTCGGGCAGGGCCCAGATGTCAGCGGCACCATGCTCGCTGAGCAGGTCGAAGCGCTCTTCCATCTCCCCCACGAGAGCATCCAGAACGCCGGACGCTTCATCGGGCGTGATCGCGAAGGCGGAGAGCCGAGGCGCGTACCCGCGCTGCTCGACACCGCGCTTGCAGTCAATCCCGACGAGCGCGACATCGAGGCGGGCGAGCCCGGCGATCAAGTTGCGCTGATACATGGACTTGCCCGACTGATTGGCGCCGAGCGTCAGCGCGTGCGGGACCTTCAGGTAGTCCCGGACGAACGCGGTGCCGTCCTCCCGCAGCGCGACCGGGACCGTCAACGGCCCCAAGGAGCGCTTCCGGCGCGGCATCTTCACCCGCCGCAGCACGTCGTAGCCGGTCATCCGCAGCTCGACGTACCCGGGCTTGGTCTCCACCACGTTCACGGAGTGGACGCCCCAGGCGTGCCGCAGCCGCTCCGAGGAGGCCATCACGTCGGCGGGCTCCAGACCAGCGGGGAGACGGAGAGTGACCCGCATCCCAGTCGACGAGCCCCGCACCCGGCGGACCTTCGGCGGCACCGGCTGCACGTCACCGCGTCGGGCGACCGTGCGGACCATGAACGCCCGCAGGCGGGACGGCTGCACCGTCAGCCCGCACACGTCCATCGTCGAGCGGTACGTCATCGCGAACCGCACCCGAGCGACCGGCAGTCCGACCAGCGACCAGTAGACGCGGGGAGCGCGAACCTTCGCGACCCCGAGCCCACCGCCCGCACCAGCCAGAGGGAGGCCGACCTCCCATAACGTCGACAGGTCCGTCACGGTCAGACCCCGGCCGTAAGGGCGACGGCGCGGAACGAGATGCCGTGGCGGGTCTGGCCGTTGAACGTGTTCTCCCAGTCCCTGGCCTTGAGCCCGATCACCGACACCGCGGTGCCCGGCGTCAGGCCCTCCGGGAGACCCGTCTCCGGGACGGTCACCTGGTACAAGTTGCCCTCCCCCTCGTCCGAGATCAGCAGACCCACCGTGGACAGCCCCGCACCGGTCTCCCGGTCCACGGCCCTCTCACCGGTCTGCTTGCTCACCAGCTTCGGCGTCGGCGCGGTCGCCACGAACACCACGGCGGTCGAAAGATCGATCTTGAAGGACGGCATGTCCACTCTCCCGGTAAGGGGGGCTTAACAGCCCGAGCGTCGAATCCCACTCCGTTAAGGGGGGGTTACCACCCCAAGATGCACGCGACTGGTGCGATGTGTCAACCCCCCCTTAGCATGTTGGGTATGAAGACACTCCCCCGTCCGGTTCCGCGAGGTGTTCGAGGTGATTGACGAAGTGCGGCGCGTCGCCGCCATGCAAGATCACGCACTGCGCGTGAAGGCAGCCGTGGAGCTGATGGGGGATCTCCAAGCGGCCGTTGTCGAGACGTCGCGCATGCGCAAGGAGAGCATCGCTTGGCTCCGCGACCACGGACATTCAATGGCGGACGTGGCGAAGTTGATGGGCGTGAGCCGGGCTCGCGTTGCCCAGCTCAAGGACGCCGGTCCGCCGCCGGAGCGGGCGTTCCTCGGCACGGAGCATGTGCAGGTGCTCGTTCCGATGCGGCCGGGCGAGCGGGACTACGTGGCGCTCGAAGACAGCTCCACGGGCCAGAAGCTACTGGCGCTGGCGCATCAGCTCCAGCTCGAAGGGGACCTGGGCTATATCCCGACCACGGGCGAGATCGACCTCAACCACGACGACCTCATCGTCGTCTGCGGCCCCAAGACGTCACCAGTGACCGCCGAAGCCCTGGCGCGGGACCCGAGGTTGTCCTTCGAGACCCTGCCCGACGGGCGTTGGGCCCTGATCGAACGGGACAGCGGTACCGTCCACACCTCGCCCAGCGACGACCCCGACGACCCCGCGCCTACGGACATCGCCTATCTCGGCAGGCTCCCCCGCCCCGATGGCCAGGGCACCTTCCTCCTGATCGCGGGTATCCACGCGGTCGGCTCACTAGGAGTGGCCCACTTCCTCGCCGAGAACATGGCCGACGTCTACAAGCAGGCCGGCACAAAGCCGTTCTCCACGGTGATCACCGCCGACTATGAGCCGGGCGCCAAGACGATCACCAGCAGCCGGGCCTTGAGCGGCATCCTGCTTCACGAAGCGCCCTAGCGTGCAGGTCCGCCAGGCCAGCGCCGCACGTCCCCCACGCGCCCAACGAGGACTTCGTACTATCCAGCCCAGCCGTTGTCGTGGTCCTGGACGGCGCCGGCATGGCTCCCGGCATGGAGTCGGGGTGCAAGCACGGAGTCACCTGGTACGTGAAGCACCTGGGTGCCCGCTTCCACGCCGAGGCGACCCGGCAGGAGCTCCCCCTTGCCGACTGCCTTGCCGCGGCGATCAAGTCCACGGCGGACGCCCATCGGGACACCTGCGCTATCGACGATCCGCTCTCGCCGTCCGCGACAGTTGCAGCGGCGCGGGTGCGGGGCGACCTTTTCGACTGGCTCGTGTTGGGGGACTGCACGGTCCTCATGGAGAAGGGCGGGGTGGTCACGGCCGTAACGGATGACCGCCTCGCGCAAGTGGCATTGCGAGCCCGCGGAGCTCTCTCAGCGACGGTTCCGGAGTCGGAGGAGCGAAAGAAGGCCCATCAGGCCCTCGTCAGGGAAGAACGCGGTCTCCGGAACACGCCAGGCGGGTACTGGGTGGCAGCAGCGGACCCGATAGCAGCACGCCAGGCCCTCACCGGCGTCGAGCGCGCTGGCAACGTCCAACGAGCAGCACTGTTGACCGACGGTGCGGCGCGGCTCGTGACCACGTTCCACGAGACCGACTGGCAAGGTCTTCTGGATCTACTCACCCGCAGCAGCCCCGGCCACGCGATCCGGGAAGTCCGCAAGGCGGAGCAGTCCGATCCCACCCTCAGTCGATGGCCCCGAAGCAAGCAGCACGACGACGCGACGATCGCGTACATCCACCCCTAGAGAGGGAGCTGTTACAGGTTTCTCTACCTCATCAAGGCCCGCCCTTCCGGGCGGGAAGGGGGGAGGAGCCTCGTTGCGCTTCCTCGCGCCCGACAGATGCCGGGGGCCAGACCCCACAGCTTCCGGGCCACGTAGTGCCGCACCACCGCCCGCGGCATCCGACGCTCCCGCCCCGTTCGCGATCAACCTCCACGACCGCCCTGCACGGACCCAGCCCCCCGTACACGGTGGCCGGAGGCGGGGGCTCTTGCCCTACGGGCATCCGGCGCGCAGGCCAGTCGGCTGTCCCAGCCGCTCGCTACGAATCACACCCCACCGGCCCGCACAGCGGGCCGGCGCGGACTCGGGACTGGGGCCTGCGCTCCTGCCTGCGGCCCGCTCCGCCCCCGCCCCGGCCCCGCGCCACCTCAAGTTGCCACGGGGTGATCCGCTTCACGCTTTGACCCGCAAGAACATGCGCCGGACCGAGCACAACACCCCACCCCCGACAACCGGCACCAGGAGCAGCCCTCCTTCACGGCCGGGACGAGACCACGCCGAGCAGGTAAGCGTCCGAGCCATCAGCAAGCGATCACACGTACCGGCCATGCGGGATGCCCGCCCATCGCGAGGGCGCAGGCAACAGAAGGATGGGCTGGAGGGAGACGGGTGACCGTCAAAGAGGGATGCCTCCGGCGGGGGCGCTCCGGCTCCGGGATGGCAGGGGCGCCGTACGCGGGTGCCGGCCGGTGGGGTGTGGCGGTGGGGGAACTCCCATCCCGTCTGCCGTCGGCCCAGGCAGAGCCGAGCAGACACGGCACCGGGCGTCCAGGTCGTTCGTACAGTGGCGCGCTCCACCTGGACGCCCGGCACCGCGCCTGCTCCACGGTGTGTGGGCCGACGGCAGACGGGATGAGAGTTGGAGTTTTCGTAGCTACAGATAGTGGGTCCAGCGCCGGCTAGGGACACCGAAACGGGCCATACGCCAGCGCCCCACCTACAGGTGGGGCGCCGCGGAACGTGCTTTACCAGAATTCTGAAGCCAAGCCAGCGAGCGTCCGCCGTCACCAAGCTCTAGCAGTAGGCCATGCGGGCGATCGCGCCGGCCTCCGCCTTAATGTCCTCTTGAACGGTCTGCCACGCTTGGGAGGCAATCTTCGACTCTTCGACCCGCAGAGGATCGCTGACTGTTACCAACGCTCGATGCAGGATCCCTTGATCCTCATTCGCAACCGCGACAGTCAGCTTTCGATCGACGAGCAACCGCGCTTCGAAGCGCCGAAGATCATCCGACCTCAGCCTCTTCAGGCGCTGCGCCTCCGCCCTGCTGATGCGGGTGTACACCCAGAGGTTGTACTCCGTAGCTACACCGTCAACACAGGCGAAGAAGTAGTAGGCCGGCCGGAATCGCTTCTTGAGGATCCCCTCAGTGGGCATGTCGTAGAAGTTGAGCTCGTGAACCATGCGCATTGCCCGAGAAGGCGCCCACGGCCTCGCTCCCAGCTCCAACTCGATACGCTCAGTCACGTTGACTCCTCCTCTCCGTGCCACTCCGGACCCTCAGTGAAGCACCCATCGAACTGCTTCGCATGCTGATCTGTCCACTCACCGCGAGGAAGCATCACCCGGACGTGGTCAGGGTTCGCTTGCGTGGGGTCGTGCTCAACAGTGAACCCAGCTACACGAAGTATTCCCGCGGATGTCCGCCTCACTCCATCACCGGCACGCGGTGCCTGCAGTCCGACGATGCCGTGAGCGTCACTGGCTGCTACAGAGCCGCGAATCAACGAGATCCCCCCTCTGTCGATACCGTCCCGAGGTCGGGAGCGAAAGGCGGGACCCCCCCACCGGACGCTTGTTGCTGCCGTACTGCGAGAGCACCTGATCGTCATTGATCAGCTCACGGCGACGCTTCCTGCCGAAGGCCATTTCTCCCCTACGCCCAAGCATCTCGCATGCCCGCCTTACTGGCTACCACCTTCGAGCCAACCAATCGCAACTCGCCAAGGTTGCAGTTTGATAACGATCGATCACGCAGCGAGGCCACTCGCACCAAAGACCCACCAGACCCCAGCCACGGATCGCTCAATGTAGCGATCACATCACTCCTCTCGTAACCCTCCGGCAAGCCCTCCGCCCGGATCCGATTGCGGCAAGTTGGCCCGATTCCGCCTATCGAACGAGTTGCCAAGGCGCTCGCCTTCCGCTACTCCGAAACTCACCTGGCGACAGCGCTGAAGATCCATCTCCTGGTCCGAATCGGATGCTGTTTTCTGGCATCCGATTCGGACACCGGACGGTAGCGTACCCTACGACCTGTCCTAGTAGATCGATTAAGCGCAAGGAGGCACGCATGCTGGGAGTGGCACCTGAGACACCCGCAGCCACCGAGTGGAGCCTCAACCCTGGGGACTCGATCGAGCGCAAAAAGCTGCATGCGCAGTACGGAGGCAGGACACAGGGCGGCATCGGCCCCTCTGCGAAGACGCCAAACGTGTTGATCTTCACCGACCCAATCGCCGGCGAGAAGCACGGCTACTACGACGGGTGGATGCCTGACGGGCTCTTCCACTACAGCGGCGAAGGGCAGTACGGGGATCAGCGGATGCTCTCGGGTAACGCCAGCATCCTCAACCACCGCACTGAAGGCCGGGCACTGCGCGTTTTCCAGGGCGCCAGAGGAAGCGTCGTCTACCTCGGCCAGTTCCAAGTCAGCGGTTGGTACGAGGCCGATGCCCCTGAAACAGGCGGTGGCCCGCTGCGCAAGGTCATAGTCTTCCGGCTACAGCCGATCGACACACCCCCTCAAGAACCCGGCACCAAGGTGGGGCGACTACTGCGGAGCCAGTCGGACGTGGTCGCCCGCATCGATGTCGAGCAGCACGAAACCGAAAGATCGTTCGTCGAACCAAGTCGCGAGCCGTACGAGGCGGAACGCCGTGAGGCTAAGTTGGTGCTCCAGTTCAGCGACTACATGCGATCAAAGGGGCATCACATTTGCCGCCACCGCATTCTCCCTCCGGGAGAAACGCGTCCCTTGCTGACTGATCTCTATGTTGAGGATCTGGAGCTCCTTGTTGAAGCCAAGGGGAGCGTGACTCGGGAGAACCTCAGAATGGCCATTGGGCAACTTGCCGACTACAGCAGGTTCGTCACTCCTGCTAGCCGGGCCGTGCTGCTGCCATCAGAGCCTCGTGCGGACTTGGCATCCCTCCTCGCGACTCAAGGGTGCGCCGCCATCTGGCCTGAACGTAAGAGCTTCAAGTGCACGAGTCCCGGACTTCTCCCTTAACCTCCCCAGCGTGACTAGGTGCCTCCCCTTATCAGGCCTCTAAGATCCCGTCCTGCGGCGCAGGCAAGGGGCCAGACTCTCCGACAGGACCCGACAGACGACTCTCGCGGCCTGCCTGTGGACCAGTTCCGCGCGTAAACCTGCCAGCTCCTCTCTGACCTGCGGGGATGTGGTCCGCGCACGCGCCCTCCGGAGCCGTGTGCGCAGGTTCGAATCCTGCCGGGGGCACTTCGCAGGAAGTGCCAGACAGACCCCGTGGTCAGCGGAAACGCTGAGTGCGGGGTCTTGTTGTATGCGCGGGTGGGTGTCGCGCCGGTGTCAGCCGGTGAGTTCGTGGAGCAGGGTGCCGTCCTCGGCGTGGAGTTCGAGTGCGTGCGGGGCGCCGAGGAGGCGGCTCAGGTCGTCGAGGCGGGCGGGGTCGACGAAGCCGTTGAGCAAGAGGTCCGTGCCGTCGACCGGCTCGATCTCCAGCCGGCACCAACTGGTCTCCACCTCATAGCCGGACCAGGACGACGACGAGGAGCTCCAGCCCGCTCGGACGAACCGGGCGGCCACGGTCGATGCGTCGCGGTGGTTGCGGACCACGCCGCACACGTTGGTGGCCGCCTCCGCCCACCGGTTGTCGAGCTCCGCGCCTTCGTCGGACAGGTCCATGTCCGGAGTATGCGCCGGAGCGGGCGGCGTGTTGTGGTGTCGGGGGCCGGGGTGGGTGGGGTGAGCGCCCCCCGGGCAACCCAACTGCGCCGGTCGTTCTTTTGGAAGCCTGGCCGGGCCCCCCTCCCCCGGCGCCACAATGCGCGCATGAGTGATGACTGGAAGCTACGACTGGAGCGGATGAAGCGGGATCTCGTGATCAGTGGGGATCCCGTCGCCTGGGTAAGCGAGGCCGATGCCGTGCAGGCGTCCCTGCGGTATCCGTCGCTCGCCGTGCGCGGTGCCCTGTTCGGGGTGGCCGTGCAGCGGAAGGCGGACGGGGTCTGGCGGATGGTGACGCCGTTGCAGGACGGGATGCCGCAGATCTCGCGGGACGGTCTGAACTCCAAGCTGTGGTTCCGGGCCAAGGACGACACCGACGATCCCGGGGTGCGGCGGGAGTTGCTCGCCGCGGTTGCCGTCCTGGAGCGGGAGGCCGTCGACGAGGTGGAGGTGCTCGACGAGCGGTACCGGATCGTGCGGGGCGACGAGCTCGCGCGGAGCGGGCCCGACGGGCTGGAGCCGCCGCGGCCCACCGATGTCGAGCCGCTCGAACGGTACTGGGACGACCGGCAGCCGGCCGATTCGCCGGACGTCGGGTTCGTCCTCGATCCGTTCCGGGAGCGCGGGCTCATGTCCGAGGCGCTGCGGCTCGGGCTGCGGAGCTTCGAGTACGCAGGGAAGCGCTACCCCGCCGCCGTCCGCGAGGACTCCCGGCGGGCGGTCGTCCGGCATCCCGAGATCGCGCTCATGCCCGTGACCTTCGGCGTCGTCGAGCGGACCGGCGACACCTGGCGGCCCGAGGGGGCGCTGATGCCGACCCCGCACGACGCCCGCTGGTTCCTCTACGACGCGCTGGTCCGGATCTGGCCGCTGCTCCACAAGTATGGCGAGACCAAGCGGGAGCGGTACGCGCGCATCGCCGAGAAGTACCGGGCCGCCGGCCGCGCCGACGAGCTCAAGGTCGACGACCGGCTCTTCCGGATCTGCCGGGTCGAGCGCATCGTCCGCTTCGGCCCGGACGGGCCCGAGAAGCCCCGGCCTTCGGACGTGGACGACTACGGGCCCATGAAGATGCACCCCTCCATGGACGCCATGACCGGAGAGGTGCACCACGGCGAGTGATCGCCTCGGGGAGAACGGAGGAGGGCCGTTCGGCGGTCCGGATGCCGCGCGGCCCTCCCCGGCGCCCGGCGCTACTTGACGTTGATCGCCTTCCACGCCGCCGCCACCGCGTTGTACTCCGCGCTGCCGGACCCGTACAGGTCCGAGGCCGCCGAGAGGGTGGCCGTACGCGCGCCCGAGTAGCCGGTGGACGAGGTCATGTAGGTGGACAGGGCCTTGTACCAGATCTTGTAGGCCTTCTGGCGGCCGATGCCCGTGAGGGTGGAGCTGTCGTACGTCGGGGAGTTGTAGGTCACCCCGTTGATCGTCTTCGTCCCGCTGCCCTCGGAGAGCAGGTAGAAGAAGTGGTTCGCCGGGCCCGACGAGTAGTGCACGTTCAGGCGCCCGACCGACTTCGACCAGTAGTCCGCGGACTTGCCGTCCTTGCTGGGCTTGTCCATGTAGCGCAGCGGGGTGCCGTTGCCGTTGATGTCGATCTTCTCGCCGATGAGGTAGTCGCCGACGTCCGACCCGTTCGCCGCGTAGAACTCCACCGACGTGCCGAGGATGTCGGACGTCGCCTCGTTCAGGCCGCCGGACTCGCCGCTGTAGCGCAGGTTCGCCGTGGAGGAGGTCAGGCCGTGGGACATCTCGTGGCCCGCCACGTCAAGCGAGGTCAGCGGGTGGGTGTTGCCGGTGCCGTCGCCGTACGTCATGCAGAAGCACGAGTCGTCCCAGAACGCGTTGACGTACGCGTTGCCGTAGTGGACCCGCGAGTACGCCGCGACGCCGTCGCCGCGGATGCCGTTGCGGCCCAGCTCGTTCTTGTAGAAGTCCCACGTCACGGCCGCGCCGTAGTGGGCGTCGGCGGCGGCCGTCTCGCGGTTGGTCGCCAGGCCGTTGCCCCACACGTCCGTGGAGTTGGTGAAGAGCGTGCCCGTGCCGGACGTGCCGCCGGCCAGGTCGTACGTCTTGTGACCGCCGCGGGCCGTGTCGTTGAGGGAGTACGAGGGGGCGGTGCCCAGGGTGACCTGGCCGCTGTACTCGGTGTTGCCGACGCCCGTCTCGATGGACTCGTACGCGAACAGCTCCTTGCCGCTGGTCGCGTCGGTGACGACGTGGCGGCGGCTCGGCGTGCCGTCGGCCTGGGTGCCCGTGACCACGGTCTCCCACGCCAGGACCGGCTTGCCGCTCGCGGCCCAGATCACCTTGCGGGCCGAGGAGGCCGCCGCCGACTTCGCGCCCGAGGACGCCACGGCCGACTTGCCGGCCACCGCGGCGGACAGCGCCGGGGCCGTGTCGGCCACGGCTATCGAGGCCTGCGTCGCCTTGGTGGTGGAGCGGGCGCCGTTCTTCTTCTGGTGCACGACGAGGTCGCCGCCGAGGACCGGGATGCCCGCGTACGTGCGCTCGTAGCGGGTGTGGACGGTGCCGTCCGCGTCCTTGACGACGTCGCGGGCGACCAGCTTCTCCTGGGCGGAGAGGCCGATGGACTCGGCGGTGCCCGCGGCGTCCGCCTGGGCCTCGTGGATCGCGGCCGCGCGCTGCGAGGTGCTGAGGACGAGGGCGGTCGCCCCGGCCTCGCGCTGGGCATCGGCGCTGGCGGAGCCGGACTGGACTCCGACGACGACCATGGCGGCCGAGGCGATCAGGGCGGCGGCGCGGACGGTGGTACGGCGGTGCGAGGACTGCTGGCGGGTCACGCGTGCTCCTTCGCTGTGAAGCGTGGGGGGGGTGTGGGGGGTGGTGCGAGCAGCGAGCGTGCCAGCGAACGAGCGTTAATGACAGGTGCGCAACAAGAATTTGACCATCAGTTGTCCGAAGGGCGGCCAACTCCGTCCGGTATGCGGGGAGCTGACCGCCCTGAGGGTCGTACAGGGGCGATACGGGGGTGGTACGGGGGTGGTGCTGGGGGGTGCTGGGGTGGTGCGGGGTCGCGCAGGGTGGTGCAGGGCTGCCGCGGGGGCGGGCGGGGGCTCAGTCGAAGACCGGGCCCGACACCCTCGCCCGCTTGAACTCCGCGAAGCCGGGCACCGACGCCGCCAGTCGCGTCGCCTCCCACAGCCGCGCGGCCGCCTCCCCCCGCGGCACCCGCGAGATGACCGGGCCGAAGAAGCCCAGCGGCTCCCCCTCGGGGCCCGGCACCGCGAGGACCGGGCTGCCGGCCTCCTCGCCCACCGCCGCCTGGCCCGCCTCGTGGGACTCGCGGACCTCACCGTCGTACGTGTCGTTCTCCGCGTACGCGATGAGCTCGGCCGCCGCCCCGTCCGGGAGCCCCGCCGCCTCCAGCGCCTCGCGGATCACGTCGAGCTCGGGGCCCTGCCCGCCGGGGTGGAAGCGGGCGCCCAGCTCGGCGAAGAGCCGCCCGGCCGCCTCGTTGCCGAACTTGTCCTTGACCGCGACCAGCGCGCGCACCGGGCGCCAGCCCTTCGGGCCCAGCAGCTCCCGGAACTGCTCAGGGATCTGGTCGATCCGGTCCTGGTTGAGAATTGCCAGGCTCATGACATTCCAGCGGATCTCGACGAGGCCCTGCCGCTCCACCTCCACCAGCCAGCGCGAGGTGAGCCAGGTCCACGGGCACAGCGGGTCGAACCAGAAGTCGACCGGGGTCGGGGTCTCGGTGGCGGCGGTCATGGGACTCCTCCTTGCGGCGGTGCGGGATTGCGGGGTCACGGCACTGCGGGCTTACGGCACTACGGGCTTACAGGGTTACAGGGATACAGGGCTACTGGCTTACGGGAGTGGGGAGTTGCCGGGCGAAGCCCGCGGGCGCTCAGTTGGCGGCGAGGCCGAGGAGGACCGGCGCGGCGGCGAGCAGCGCGAGGACCGCGGGGACCGGGGCGCCCTTGCCGTCCTTGGCGCGGATGTGCGTGACGATCGCGCCGAGGAAGTAGAGGACGACGCCCACACCGGCCGCGATGCCCAGGGGGCGGACCCAGATGCCCGCGATCAGGCCGATCGCGCCCAGGATCTCCAGCGTGGCGAGCCGGGGCAGCCAGCTGTCCGGGACGTTGACCTTCTGCATGCCGGCGACGATCTTCTCGTCGCGCACCAGCTTGCCGCGCGCCGATCCGAGGAGGACCAGCGAGACCAGGATCGCCAGGACGACGTATGCGATGAACACGGTTGCTCCTTGAACGGATGAGGTTGGGGTTGGGGTTGGGGATCAGGGTGGGGATGGGGATCAGGGTGCGGGTGAGGAACAGGGTGCGGGCGGGGTGGGCGGAGAGGTCGTGGTGACGCCGTACGGGTACGGGTCGAGGCCTCGCCCCGCGTGCGTTCAGCGGGTCGGGATCGCCTCGATCACGCTGCTCGGCGACGCCGTCGGCAGGATCCGCGTGAGCGTGAAGCCCGCCGCGTCGAGGAGGGTGCGGAACTCCTCCGCCGTGCGCTCCTGACCGCCGCTGAGCACCATCATGTTGAGGTCGATGATCTTGCTCGGCGAGAAGCCGCCGCCCTCCGGGACGACCGTGTCCACCACCAGGAGCCGTCCGTCGGCCGGCATCACGCGCCGCACGGACTTGAGGATCTCGATGCTGGATTCGTCGTTCCAGTCGTGCAGGACCCACTTCATCGTGTAGAGGTCGCCGCCCTCGGGGACCTTCTCGAAGAAGCTGCCGCCGACCAGTTCGCAGCGGTCCGCGAGGCCCGCGTCGGCGATCCGGGCGCGGCCGTTGGCCACCACGTGCGGCAGGTCGAACACGATGCCCGAGGTCCCCGGGTGGGCGCCGAGGATCGCGCTCAGGAAGCCGCCCTCGCCGCCGCCGACGTCGACGACCGTTCCGTACGAGGAGAAGTCGAAGACTTCCAGGACCGCGTCCGCGACCATCGCGGTCAGTCCGGTCATGGCCTTGCCGAGGTGGTCGGCCAGCTCCGGCGTGCGCTCGAAGTACTCCCAGATCGGGTGACCCGACGCGGCCTCGAAGACCGGCTGTCCGGTGCGTACCGAGTCGGCCAGCAGGCCCCAGGTGCCGTGGTGCGCGGCGCCGAGCTCCAACTGGACGAAGGAGGCGAGGGAGCCGGGCACGTCGGTGCGCAGGGTGTCGCCGAGGGCCGTGGTCGTGTAGCGGCCCTCCTCGTCGACGCTCAGGACGCCGACGCCGGCGAGCGCGCGCAGCAGGCGGTGCAGGGAGCGCGGGTCGGTGCCGGTGACGGTGGCGAGCTCGGCGGAGGTCCGGGGCCGCGCGGCGACGTGGTCGGGCAGCCCGAGCACGGTGCCGGCGTGCACGGCGCGGGCCACCCAGAAACTGGTGACCATCTCGAACATCCGGCCGAAGTCGGGCTCTCGCTGCTCGGTGGCGGCGCTGGTGGGTGCGTCCATGGGGAAGTCTCCGGGGCTCTGGCTGCGTGTCGTCGTACGGGCGGAGGTAGTGCCTTGCTGTAGGGCGTGCGTGCGTGCGGGTGGGGCGGCGGTACGGGCCGGGGCGGGTCCGCCGTGCGGGGTGACCGGGTCCCGCGGACCCGGCCACCCCGCACGCCCGTGGTGCGGGTGTCAGGCGACGGAGACGCCGATCTTGCCGACCGTGCCCGCGCCGAAGGCGGCGAAGCCCTGGCCGACCGCGTCCAGGCCGTACGTCTCGGCGATCGGCACCGTCAGGGCGCCGGAGACGACCGCGTCGGCGAGGCGCTCCAGGGTGGCCGGGTCGGGGTTGGCCATCACGGAGGTGACGGTGATGTCGAGCTCGGTGGCGGCCTCGGGGCCGAAGCCCAGCGTGGAGGCGAGGCGGCCGCCCGCGGCGACCAGCGCGACGGCGGCCCCCGGGTCGCCGGCCAGGTGGGCCGCGGCGTGCACCCCGCCCGGGGAGAGCGCGTGGACCTGGGCGGCCAGGTCGGCGGTGTGGTCGACGACGTGGGTGGCGCCGAGGCCCTTCACGAACTCGGTCTCCGCGCCCGGCTTGGCGGTCGCGATGACGGTCGCGCCGGTCTTGGCGGCGAGCTGCACCGCGTACGCGCCGACGCCGCCGGTCGCGCCGATGACCAGCACCGTCTCGCCCTGCTGCGGGGCGAGCGCGTCGACCACGCCGACGGCGGCCGAGCCGGCCAGGCCGAGCGCGCCGGCGTGGGCGGACTCCAGGCCCTCGGGGGCGGCGGCGATGCCGTAGCCCTCGCCCACCACCACGTACTCGGCGAGGGCGCCGTCCTGGACGACCGGCTTCATCACGACGCCGAAGACCCGCTGGCCGGCGGCGCGGCCGACGCCCTCGCCGACGGCCTCGACCGTGCCGGCGAAGTCCTTGCCGAGGGTCACCGGGAACTTGTGCTCCAGGACGTCCTTGAGGAAGCCGTAGATGACGGCGCCGTCGAAGCCGTTGAGGGAGGAGTGACTGACCTTGACCAGGATCTCGCCGGGGCCGGGGACCGGCTTGTCCACCTCGGTGACGGTGGGGGCGGCGCCGAATTCCTCGATGGTCACTGCACGCATGGGTGTTTCCTCTTTCTCACTGAGCGGAAGAACGATGGATCCGTGGAAGGGAGCGGCCGGGCGGGGCCGGGGGGCTCGCGGGGCCTCCGTCAGGCCACGGCCTGCTCGTACGAGGCCTGCAGCACGGTGAACGCGACCTCCAGCTCGTCCTCGTCGCGCGGCGCGTAGAGCATCACGATGCTGTCCGGGAACTCCGCGCGCCGGGTGATGGGGTGCGGCTCGATCCAGCCGAGCTCGGTGAGCGCCGGCAGGGCCTCGACCGGCACCGCGAGGTGCATGAACCCCGACCGGTGGATGTGCCCGAACTCGTCGACCGACGGGTGCAGGAAGGCCAGGAAGGGCCGGTTGCTCCGGTTCAGCCGCAGGGCGAGCGAGCCGGGCTCGGAGACCAGGCTCGGGCTGGTGAAGACGCCCGGCAGTCGCTGGGCGCGCTCCACCAGGGCGTCACGGATCTCCGGCGGGGAGAAGTCCTCGAGCTGGTCGTGCGGAATCTCCCGGCCGGTCGTCTCGGGACGGGGCCCCTTGCGCGGGGGCAGAACGCTCAGATCGACGGCCATGGTTTTCCTCCGGTGCGGGGCGCGGCAAAGCCGCGCACAAACAGTGCGCTGGTTACTTCTTGTTTCCACAAGAATTCTGGGCGATGCTGCAGGGGTGGCAGAAGACGGCACTTCAAAGATCGCAACGCACATGAATGTTCCTGACCAGGTCAGCGAGGGTCTGGCCATCTGTCAGCTGCGTGATGTGCTGGACCGGGTCGGCGACAAATGGAGCGTTCTGATCATGGCGATCCTGGGGGACGGCCCCCGGCGCTATTCGGAGCTCCGCCGTTCGATCGACGGGATCTCCCAGCGCATGCTGACGCTCACGCTGCGCAGCCTGGAGCGCGACGGCCTGGTGATCAGGACGGTCACGCCCAGCACGCCGCCGCGCGTCGACTACGAGCTGACGCCGGTCGGGCACACCCTGTCCACGGAGGTGGGCTCGCTGATCAAGTGGTCCGAGCAGCACCGCGAGTACATCAGCATGTCGCGCCGGACCTTCGACGCGGAGTGAGACGGACGGTACGGGGCGACTGACGCGTGCAGGGGGACTGACGCCCGCACGCGGCTGACGCCAGTACGCGGCTGACGCGCGTGTACGGGCCGGGGCCGACGCGCGTACGGGGCGGCGGGTGCCGCCCCGTCGCCCCGCACGCGTCCCGACGGCCCCCGGCCCCGGCCCCGGCCGCGCGACCGGTCAGACGATCTTCATGGTGGCCATCATGCCCATCGCCGCGTGGTCGAAGATGTGGCAGTGGTAGAGGTACGTGCCCCGGTAACCGGTGAACGTGGCCTGGATCTTGACCGTCTCCCCCGGGTTCAGGTTGACCGTGTCCTTGAGCCCGACCTCCGGCCCCGAGGTCACCGGCACCCCGTTGCGCTCCAGCACCCTGAACTGCACCAGGTGGATGTGGAAGTTGTGCGGGATGATCTTGTTGGCGTTGGTGACGGTCCAGATCTCCGTGCTGCCGTAGGCGATCTGGGTGTCGACCCGGTTCATGTCGTAGACCAGGCCGTTGATGTAGCCCAGGTCCGACGCCATGCCGTTCTCGTCCATGCTGAGCGTGATGGAACGGTTCACCGTGGCCGGCGGGAGGGCCGGCAGGGTGCGCAGGTCGTACGGGATGGTGCCGAACTCCTTGCCCGTGCCGGTGACGCGGAACTGGAGCACCTTGGTGATCGCGTCCGCGGGGCCGCCCGGCATGGCGTCGGGCGCGTTCTTGAGCTCCAGCGTGGTGCCCAGCGGGTACTCGTAGAAGTCGATCATGATGTCGACGCGCTCGCCCGGGGAGAGCATCACACTGGTGACCTCCTGCGGCCGGGGCAGCAGTCCGCCGTCGGTGCCGATCAGCGTGAACGGCTGGTTGCCGGTCAGGCTGAGGTTGAAGTACCGCATGTTCGCGGTGTTGAAGATCCGGAAGCGGTACAGCTTGCGGGCCACCTCGAAGTACGGCCAGGCCTTGCCGTTGGCGAGGATGACGTTCCGGTTGAGGAAGTCGTCCATGGCGTAGACGAGCTGGCCCTGGTCGTTGAAGCGGGCGTCGCGCAGCTGGATCGGTATGTCGTACGCGCCCTTCGGCAGGACGTTGCCCTGCTCGACGTCGTCGGTGAGCAGGTAGGTGCCGCTGAGGCCGAGGAAGACGTTCTCGGACTCCTGGTGGTGCGCGTGGTCGTGGAACCAGAGGTTCGCGTGCGGCTGCTGGTTCGGGTACGTGTACGTCTTGGTGCCGCCGCCGGGCGCGATGAGGTCCATCGGGCCGCCGTCGCTGTCCTCCGGCACGTGCGCGCCGTGCAGGTGGACGGAGGTGGCGACGGAGAGGTTGTTCGTCTGCTGCACCACGGCCCGCACGCCCGACTTGGCGCGGATGACCGGGCCCGGGAAGCTGCCGTTGAAGGTGCGGACCCGGGTGAGGCGGCCGGGGATGATCTCCACGTCCGCCTCCTTCATCGTCATCGCGTAGTACTCCGCGGTGCCCGTGGAGGAGTACGGGGCGAGCGTCGGGGCGAGGGGCATGCGCTGGGTGAACTTGGGGATGTTCACCGGGTCGAGGTCGGACGCCTGGGCGGAGCCGCCCGTGGCCGGAATCAGCAGCCCCGCGGCGCCGACCGCGCCGGTGGCCACGCCCGCCTTGAGCATGTTTCTGCGACTGATCACGAAATCCCCCATGGTGATCCCGGAAAGAAGACGCCGGGTGTCCGTCGTGAACGAGAGAGGAGAAAGGCCGGCCACGGAGAATCGGGCCGGATCATGGCCTTGATTCTCCGTTGGCCGGAAAGCTCGTCACAACGGAAGGGGATTCAGGTGTGTGCGCACTTTCCCAGGTCATGCGCACGCTGTGCCGGTTTTCGCCAAGCGAATGTCAATATTCCGCTAGGACGGGCTCGGGAACGCTCTCCTCACGGACGGCCGGAATTCGATGTTCCGCCGCATGTCGCGCGATCGACTCGTGGTGCCGGATGACTTCCGCCACGACGAAGTTGAGGAACTTCTCGGCGAACTCCGGATCCAGCCGTGCCGACTCGGCGATGCTCCGCAGCCGGGCGATCTGCCGGGCCTCGCGCCCGGGGTCGGCCGGCGGCAGGCCGTGCCGGGCCTTCAGCTCGCCGACCCGGCGGGTGTGGGTGAAACGCTCGGCGAGCAGGTGCACCACGGCGGCGTCGATGTTGTCGATGCTGTCGCGGATCCGGCCGAGCTCGGCGCGTGCGGTGCTCATGCTTCCTCCTTCTCGGGGCTGAGCCGGTGGGCCCGTCGGGCGGGGCGGGTCCGTCCGGTCCGGCGGAGCCCGTCCGCGTGCGCCGCGGTCCCGGGGCCCGCTGCCTCCCTCACGAAGGCAGCGGGCCCCGCGCCGGGCGTCACGCGGGCCGTCATGCGGTCTCCTCGCCGTGCAGGAACTCCGCGACCAGGAAGGCCAGGTCGAGCGACTGGCTGCGGTTGAGCCGCGGGTCGCAGGCCGACTCGTACCGGTCGAAGAGGTCGGGGAAGCCCAGGTCGTGGCCGCCGCCGACGCACTCGGTGACGTCGTCGCCGGTCAGCTCGACGTGGATGCCGCCCGCGTGGGTGCCGAGGGCTCCGTGGACCTCGAAGAAGGCGCGCACCTCGCCGAGGATGTCGTCGAAGTGCCGGGTCTTGTGGCCGGAGGGCGCGCCGACGGTGTTGCCGTGCATCGGGTCGCAGACCCAGGCGACCCGGGCGCCGGAGGCGGTGACCTTCTCGACCAGTTCGGGCAGCACCTCGTGCACCGTGCCGACGCCGAGCCGTACGACGAAGGTGAGCCGGCCGGCCTCGCGGTCGGGGTCGAGCCGGTCGATGAGCCGCAGCGCCGTGTCGGCGGTGGTGCTCGGGCCCAGCTTGACGCCGATGGGGTTGGCGACCCGGGAGAAGTACTCGACGTGGGCGCCGTCCAGGTCGCGGGTGCGCTCGCCGATCCAGAGCATGTGCCCGGAGGTGGCGTAGAGCCGGCCGGTGTCGGGGTCGTGGCGGGTGAGCGGGGCCTCGTAGTCCAGCAGCAGGCCCTCGTGCGAGACGTAGAACTCGGAGTCGTCGAAGGCGCGCGGGCTGGCGCCGGTGGCCTCCATGAACTTGAGCGCCCGGTCGATGCCGTTCGCGATGGCCTCGTACTGCTCGCGCAGCGGCGAGCCGGCGATGAAGTCGCGGTTCCACTCGTGGACCTGGCCGAGCGCCGCGTAGCCGCCGGCGGTGAACGCCCGGACGAGGTTGAGGGTGTTGGAGGAGGCCTGGTACATCCGCAGCAGCCGCTCCGGGTCGGGGACCCGGGCCTCGGCGGTGAAGGCGAGGCCGTTGACGGCGTCGCCGCGGTAGGTGGGGA
Organism: Streptomyces showdoensis; assembly: GCF_039535475.1. Lineage (NCBI taxonomy): Bacteria > Bacillati > Actinomycetota > Actinomycetes > Kitasatosporales > Streptomycetaceae > Streptomyces > Streptomyces showdoensis. Next base: position 137,767 of record NZ_BAAAXG010000026.1, read on the forward strand.
GGGTGAGGCCGTCGCGGGTCTCGGTGGGCTGGGAGCGCGGTTTGGCGTACTGGCCGGCGATGCGGCCGACCTTCACGACGGGCATCGCGGCCGCGTAGGTGAGGACGGCGGACATCTGCATCAGGGTGTTGAGCTTGCTGTGCACGGTCTCGGCCGACACCCGGTCGAAGGTCTCGGCGCAGTCGCCGCCCTGGAGGAGCAGGGCCTCCCCGCGCGCGACGGCGGCCAGCCGGTCCTTGAGCCGGTCGCACTCGCCGGAGAAGACGAGCGGCGGGGCGGAGGCGAGCTCGCGGGTGACGCGGTGGAGGGTGGCGGGGTCGGGGTACTCGGGCTGCTGGGCGGCGGGGAGGCCGGCCCATGTGTTCACCAGTTCGAATTCAGGGGTCTCGGGCTTCAGGGTCTCCATGACGGAACCTCTCGGAGAGGAAGGAAGGGTGGGGGTGTGCGGACATCAGAGGTGGACGCGCTGGGCGTGCTTGCGGGCGCCCTCCAGCGCCTCCTTCAGCGACTCGGCCGCCAGCCGCTGGAAGCCGGCCAGCCGGGCCACGTGCCCGGACTTCGTCATCTCCGCGTGCAGGAAGGTCAGGTCGTCGGCGAGGGCGACCATGCCGAGGGCCGCCCTCAGGTACGGCTCCTGGAAGTCGTACGCCTGGCGCGGCGTGCCCGGGCCGTACGCGCCGCCGCGGGCCGTGACCACGACGACCTGCCGGCCGGCCAGCGGGCCGGTGCCGGTCTCCGGGTCGACGACCAGCGGCGGGATGACCACCCGGTCCAGCCAGGCCTTGAACGTGGAGGGCAGCGAGAAGTTGTGCATGGGCAGGCCGAGGACGATCGTGTCGGCGGCGAGCACCTCGTCGACCAGCTCCCAGGTGGTGGCCCAGCTCGCCTTCTCCCCCGCCGTGCGCGCCGCGTCCCGGGCCTCGTCGAGGTCGCGGACGCCGGCCGCCTCGATCCGCTGGGTCACGGCGATCTGGTCGCCGTCGACGTGCGGGACGGGGGCGGCGCCCAGGTCGCGGTAGAGGTGGGTGCCGCCCTCGTTGGCGGCGCGCCAGGACGCGGCGAACTCCGCGGTGACGCGGCGGGTGGTGGAGCCGAGGCGGGCGCTGGTGTCGATGTGGAGCAGGGTGGGCATGGGGACCTCTCCTGGGGGGGGTCGGGTTCGGCGGGCTCCCCGTACCAGCGCGGCGCCTCCGGGGCGTGACTCCGGATCGGGCCCGGCCTGATCCGGAAGTCGCGGCCTAGGTGCGGGTGCTCGGCGCGGGGTGGTCGGAGCGGAGGCGCCCGCGGAGGCGCCGTTCCGTCGTGCCGAGCCGTTCCGCCCCGGCGGAGCGACTCGGCACGACGGCGGGGGCGGGGGCGGAACGCATGCCCACGACGGAGCGGGGCGGGACGGCCGTCCACCTCGGGTAGCTGCCCAGGAAGCGGGCCGAGGCGCCGGCTCCGGGGAGGTGCGACAGGACCCGGCGCACCGCCGGGTTCTCGACGTGGCCGTCCACGTCGACGAAGTAGCGGTAGCTGCCCAGGCGTTCGCCGGTGGGCCAGGCGTGGACGCGGCTCACCTCGATGTCGCGGTCGGTGAAGAGGCCGAGGACCGCGGCGAGCCGGGCGGGGCCGCCGTCCTCGGTGGTGACGACCAGGGAGGTGCGGTCCCGGTCGGTGCGGGCGGGCGGGAACCAGGCCGGGGAGACCGCGACGAAGCGGGTGACCGCTCCGCCGCGGCGGCCGAGGCCGGCGGCCAGGACCCGCAGGCCGTAGCGCTCGGCGGCCGGCGGGGCGGCGACGGCCGCCGCCCCGCCGCCCGGCCGCCGCGCCACCTCGCGCGCGGCGGCCGCCGTGGAGTCGGCCGGTACGGCCCGGGCGCCCGGGAGGTGCTCGTCCAGCCACCCGGCGCACTGCGCGAGGGCGTGCGGGTGGCTGTACACCTCCCGTACGTCGCCGAGGTCCGTGCCGGCCGGCGCCATCAGGGCGAAGGTCACCGGGAGTTCGACCTCGCCGGTGATGTGCAGCCCGGACTCGGCCAGCTGGTCCATGGTGGCGGGCACGACGCCCTTCACCGAGTTCTCCAGCGGGACCACGGCCGTCGCGCAGTCGCCGCGGCGGACCGCGTCCAGGGCCGCGGGGACACTGGGGTACGGGCGCCGGGGCAGTTCCTCGCCGTGGGCGGCGTACGCGGGGAGTCTGCGCAGCGCCGCCTCGGTGAAGGTGCCCTCGGGACCCAGGTAGGCGTACGCGGTGGCGGATGTCATGGCCGAGGGCGCCCGTCAGCTCTCGATCACGCGGTGGAAGGCGACGGTGTCGAAGATGTCCTCCATGCGGACGGCCTTGCCGTCGCGGAACGTCCAGGAGTGGACGAACTGCAGCGTCTCGGTGTGGCCGCGGCGGGAGGTGACGTCGCGGACGCCGAAGACGACGACCCGGTCGCCGTGGTCGAGGAACTCCAGGGGCTGGAGCCGCATCCCGCCCAGGACGGTGGGGACGTGGGCCAGGAAGGCGCGGACGCCGGCGTGGCCGTGCTTGGTGCCGCCGAGGCCGTAGGCGTGCATGCCCTCGGGGTGGATCCACTCCATGTCCTCGGCCATGGTGGCGACGAGGGCGTCGACGTCACGGTCGCGGAAGGCCGCGTAGGCGGCGTGGATCAGGTCCAGGTTGCTGGTGGTCGTGGTCATCGCTCGCCGCTCCTCAGCGCTGCTTCGCGTACTCGGGATACATGGACTCGACGGTGCGGCGGATGCCCTCGCGCCAGTCGACCTTGCAGGGGCCGGTGAGGCGCTTCCGCAGGGTCGGGTCGAACTGGTAGGTCTCGCGGGTGACCTCGCTCGGCACCAGCTTGGCCTCGACGCCGGTGAGCTCCTCCAGGTAGCGGACGCAGTCGGTGATGCCGACGGACTCGTCGCCGCCCCAGTTGGTGAGGGTGGCGGGCACGGTCGCCGCGTTCCACAGGTGGGGGACCTGCTCGACGAGGTCGTCGGTGTAGAGCAGGGAGCACCAGTTCTGGCCCTCGACCGGGACCGGGATGGGCTCGCCGGCGAGCATCCGCTTGAAGTAGAGCATCGGGACGCCGCCGTAGCCGCCGGGTCCGTACGCGATGTTGAGGCGGGCGATGATCGTGGGCAGGCCGAGGGTCGCCGCGTACGCGCGGACCGCGCCCTCGGTGGCGATCTTGACCACGGGGTAGGCGGGCAGCCAGTCGGCGACGCCGTCGACCGGGTCGTCCTCGTGGTAGGCGTGGTCGAGGGTCTGGCGCTTGTAGAGGGCGCCGGTGGAGACGTACAGGAACGCCTCCGCGGTGCGACAGTGGGTCATCAGGCGGCCGGCGGCCACGGTGTTGACCTCGATCGCCCGGTTGAAGTCGCCGTCCTCGCCGCGGTTCACGGCGGAGTGGATGACATGGGTGAAGTCCTCGGGCAGGCCCTTGAGGGCGTCCTCGCCCGTGTCGTCCATGTCCCAGCGGAAGGTGGTGATGCCGTGCTCGCGCAGCGCCTCCTCCGAGCCGGGGGCGCCGAAGCGCCCGAGCGCCCAGACCTCGTTGTCCTGGGCGAGCGCCTTGGCGACCGGTCCGGCCACCTGGCCCGTGCCGCCGGTGACCAGGATCTTCTTGCCGTTCATGTGTGCAATCCCCTTCGTTTCGTGCTTACTTGCCGTCGCCGAGCGCCCGGTCGAGCTCCTTGCGGAGGATCGACTGGAAGCCGGCCACGTGCTGCGGGCCCATCAGCGTGTAGTGCTCGCCGGGGACGTCGATGAAGGTGACGTCGTCGGCGTGCTCCTTCCAGCGGCTCAGCTCGTTGTTGAGCCAGTCCTCCTTGGTGCCGCGCAGCGGTATCGCGTAGAAGACGGACATGCCGCGGACGCGCCCGGAGGGCGCGTAGCTGCGGCCGAGGTCGGTGAGGCCGTCGGCGAGTTCGGCCCAGGCGGTGAACTTGGCCAGGTCCAGGTCGAGTTCGGCGAGCCGGGCCTGCGGCGCGTGCTCGATGAAGTAGGCCAGCTGCTCCTCCTTCGACAGGTGGCCCAGCTGCTTGGGCAGCTCCAGCGACTGCTTCTTGTCGATGAGGGCGAGGAAGAAGGCCAGGTTGGCGGCGGTCTCGACGAAGTCCAGCTCGTCCATGCGGTACTTGATGTGCGGGGGCAGGTTGAAGCTGCCGATGAAGTCGACCCGCTCGCCCTCGGCCTCCAGCACCTTGGCGATCTCGAAGGCGACGGCGCCGCCGTACGAGTAGCCGGCCACGGCGTACGGGCCGTGCGGCTGCTTCTCGCGGATGGCGGCGACGTAGGTGCTCACCATCTCCTCGAAGCTCTCGAAGGGCTTCTCGCCGGGGTTGAAGCCGCGGGCGCGCAGCGCGTAGAAGGGCCGGTCGCCGACGAAGTACTTGGCGAGGTTGACGAAGACGAGGACCTCGCCGACGCCGGGGTGGACGCAGAACAGCGGCGTCTTGTCGCCGACCACCTGCATGGGCACGATCGGGTCGTACGGGCGTTCCGCCGCTCCGCCGGCCGCGTCCTCGGCGAGCCGGGCGGCCAGCGCGCGGACGGTCGGGGCCATCAGGACGGTGATGATCTGGAGGTCGTTCGCGCCGAGGCGGCGGGCGACCAGGCTGCGCAGCCGCAGGATGTCGAGCGAGGTGCCGCCGAGGTCGAAGAAGTTGGCGGTGGCGCTCAGCTTGGCCGGGTCGGTGTCGAACATCTCCGCGTAGATCCCGGCGAGGACCGTCTCGGTCTCGCCCTCGGGCGCGGTGTAGCCGCCGAGGCGGCGCAGGATCAGGTCGGCGACGGCGTCGGCGGTCTCCGCGTACGCCCCGGCTTCGAGCCGCTTGCGCATGAGCGGGCGCTGGATCTTGCCGAGGCTGGTCTTCGGGAAGGCCTCCTTCGGCAGCGGGAGGATCAGCGAGGGGCGGAAGCCCCAGTGCATGACGACGCTGGCCCGGACCGCGGACAGGACGCGGTAGAGGGCGAGTTCGTCGCCCTCCTCGACCTCGGGGTGGAAGGCGACGACGAGCTGCTCGGTGTCGGAGCCGGGGGCCCGGGTGGGGAAGGCGGCGACGTAGGAGCGGGCGACGTCGTCGAGCTCCTGGAGCAGGGTCTCGATGTCGTGGCTGAAGTAGTTGACGCCGTTGACGATGATGCTGTCCTTGCTGCGGCCGACGAGGGTGAGCCGCCCGTCGTCGATCCGGCCCAGGTCGCCGCTGCGGAACCAGCCGTCGGCGGTGAAGGCGTCCTTCGTGGCCTGCTCGTTGTTGTGGTAGCCGGGCGTGATCATCGGGCCGAGGAGCTGGAGCTCGCCGGTCTCGCCCTCGCCCAGCGGCCGGTCCCGCTCGTCGGCGACGCGGATCCGCAGGCCGTCGACCGGGCGGCCGAGGTTGGCGAACTCCTGCCCCTGGTCGGAGGCGGGGAACTCGCGCGAGTAGATGGAGCCGGCGCAGGTCTCGGTCATGCCGAACGCGGGCCACAGGGTGTCGCCGGCCAGTCCGTACGGGGCGAAGTGGGCCAGGAAGGCCTCGCCGGTGGTGCGGACCACGGCCTCGCCGCCGCTGATGATGTGCCGCAGCTTCGACAGGTCGACGGGGCCGTGCTCGTCGAGCCGGTCGGCCGAGGCGTTGAGCAGCCCGAGCAGGAAGTTCGGGGTGAAGGTCATGGTGACGCCGTAGCGGGAGATCAGCCGCAGGAAGTCGAGCGGTTCGCCGAGGACGACGGCCGCCTCGACGTGCAGCTGGGTGGCGCCGACGGAGAGCGGCAGCAGGTGGCACTCCAGGAGCGCGGCGACGTGGTCGAAGGAGACCCAGTTGAGCGAGGTGTCCTCGGAGCCGATGCGGTGGGCGGTGTTCTTGCCCGCCATGGAGGCGATCAGGTTGGCGTGGGTGAGCCGGACGGCCTTGGAGTTGCCGGTGGAGCCGGAGGTGAGGACGAGCAGCGCGGTGTCCTCGGGGGCCGCCTCGTGCAGCAGGTCGGCCGGATCGGCGCCGTACAGCGTGTCCAGGGCGGTGACGGCGAGGCCGTCGACGCGGGGCAGCTCGGCGGCCAGGCTGTCGTTGGTGACGACCAGCGGCCCGTCGAGCAGGGTGTGGACGTGGCCGAGCTGGGCGGCCCAGCGCTCCGGGTCGCCGCCGAGCGGGGCCATCGGCACGGGCACGTAGCCGCCGAGGAGGCAGGCCCAGAAGGCGGTGAGGAACTCCTGCGGGCGCTCCAGGAGCAGGACGACCTTGTCCTGCGGGGCGAGCCCGCGGGCGCGCAGCCCGGTGAGGACCCGGCGGGCCTCGTGCACCAGCTCCGGGTACGGCTGGAGGTGCGCGGCCGCGGCACCGGCGTCGCCCTCGTGGTAGAGGACTCCGGAGCCGGGGTGTGCCTCCGCGGCCTGGAGCAGCAGGTCCGCGACGGTCCGGGTCGATGGGATGGCCACGGTCATGGCGATGTCCTCTCTCTGGTGTGCGGTGTGCGGTGCGGTGCCCCGTGGAGGGGGCGCGACAGGTGCCGGAACACGGCCGCCGCCGGCTGCGGGATGGGCAGCACGACGGCGACGGAGACGGCGTGGGGGCGGCCGGGGGGAGGTGGTTCCGGCCGGGCGGGCCGCGCGGTGAAGACAGCGCACCGACCTTGACGTCCAGCTTCTTCGGACGGGCGGCGGCGTTCAATGGGGCTTGTGTCAGAGCTCTGTCGGGTTTCTCAAATCCCGGTAGGGGTGCGCGGGTTCTCTCAGAGCTCGGTCAGGGACGGCACGTGGTGGGGCAGCGGGGGGCCGCTGACGGAGCGGGGCGCGCGCAGGGCGACGGCGGCGTGGTGGCGGGGGCCGCAGGGCAGGTCGTCCACGGTCCAGCCGGCCGGGTCGGTGCCGAGGTCGTCCAGGGTGGTGTCGCGGCCGAGCCCGGTGCCGAGTCCCTTGAGGTACGCCTCCTTGCGCGCCCAGAGCCGGCCGAAGGCGGCGGCCCGCGCCGCGGCGCCGGGCTCGGCGGCGACCGCGGCGCGTTCGCCTGGGTGGAGGGCGGCCAGCAGTCCGGGCACGGCCTCGGGCGCGGGGCGGCGCTGGGCGTCGGCGCCGACGGGAACGGGGGCGAGGGCGACGAGGACCAGGCCCTCGGTGTGCGACAGGGAGAAGTGCAGCGGCGGTTCGGGGACGGCGAGCACCGGGCGCCCGTGCGCGGCGCCGCAGCAGGGGCAGGGCTCGCGCCCGAAGACCAGCTCCTCGGGGCGCTCGCCGAGCGACCGCGCGAGGAGGGTGCGGAGCGCGAGGTGGGCCACCGTGTACAGGGTGCGGTCGGAGGCCCGGAGGAAGGACGCGGCGCGGTGGCGCTCGTGGGCGTCGAGGGCGGTGGTGTCGAGGGCGTCGGCGGACACGGTGGCGTCCACCTCCAGGAACCAGGCTTCGGCCTGCATCGGGCGGGGTCTCCTCGGGCTCGGAGGGTACGGGGGGGACGGGAGTACGGGGGACACGGGTGGGACGGGGGACGCGGGTACGGGTGGGACGGGGGACGCGGGTACGGGTGGGACGGGGGACGCGGGTACGGGTGGGACGGGGGACGCGGGTACGGGTGGGACGGGGGACGCGGGTACGGGTGGGACACGGGTACGGAGGGAACGGCGACGCCCCGCCGTCCGGACGGGTGCCGGGGGGCGGGGCGTCGGGTGTCGGGGCAGGACCGCGGGGGTGGCCGCGGCGGGGCGGGGCGGGGCGGCGGGCGGGCGTGGCGGCGGGCCCGGGCCCCGGGGGGGGTCATTTCATCGCGGGGGTGCGGGGCCGCCGGCCGCTGAGGCTGCCGTGGACGTCGCTCTCCGCGTAGTACGTGCGGCCGTAGCGGTTCCGTCTGCGCCACCGCTGCTCGCTGGCGAGCCGGTACACCGTCCCGGTCGGCGCGCCCCACAGGTCCGCGATGTCCCGTGCGGTGAGCCAGCGTTCGACGGGCGGGGGCGGGGACGGCGCCGCAGGCACGGACGCGGGTACGGACGCGGGTACGGACGCCGCGGCGGAGGTGGCCGTCGGCGGGACCGCGGCCGGTGCCGGGGGCACCGACGGCACCGCGGCCGCCGCGCACTGGGCGGGCCCGCGCTGCGCGGGCACCCGCTGGCCCGGCATCGCGCGGCGCAGCCGGGTCCACTCGTGGCCCGCCCACTGGTGGGCCGGGTCCGCGTCGCACAGGATCCGCCGGGTGCCGGAGACCACCGCGAGCCGGCCCGCGCAGCCGGGCTCGACGCACGGACCGACCGGGAGGTGCCGGACGGGCTCGCGGGCCACCCGCCGGGCGGCGCCGACCAGCCGCTCCAGCTCGCGGGTGGCGTCCGCGACGGCCGGGTGGGCGGCCAGCCACTCGGCGCTGCGCAGCAGGAAGGCCGCCAGGTGCGCGGGGGTGCGCCGGGGGGCGGGGAAGCCCCGCTCGTCGGCGACGAGTCCGCTCCAGGAGCCGAGGGTGGCGACGATCGCCGAACGCACCTCGGCCGCCGGGCCGTTGAGCGGGATCCCGGCGGGTCTGCCGCCGGTGCCGCGCCTTTCGCCGGTGCCGCGCGCCGGTCCGGCGCCGCCGAGCACCCGCTCGCACTCGGCGTAGAGGCCGGGAAGTTCCTCGAGGACCGCGACCAGCCGGCCCAGACATGGGGGGCAGAGCCGGAGGTCCGGCCGTGCCCGTCGTTTGCCGCCGCCGTCGACGGCGCTCCGCCTGCAGTCCTCGCCCACGCACACGGCCCGCGGGGGCAGGTGCGTCGCCGGGTGAGCCATTTTCCGTTTCTCCGTGTTCCGAAGCCGTGCGCCGACGCTGCCGATTACACTTTGCCGAGCTTGAAACCGACACCGCGAATGGTGACGATCCAGTCCCGACAGCCGAGCTTGTTGCGGAGGCTGCTCACATGGGTGTCCACGGTTCTGCGGGACCAGGAATCCCCCCATATCTGCTGCATGAGCCTTTTACGGGGGACGACGTTTCCGGGATTCGAGGCGAGCAGATAAAGGACGTCGAACTCTTTTCGGGTGACGTCGATCTGCTTTCCGTCGAGGCTGACCTGGCGGGCACCGGCGTCAATACGCAGCGGCCCCTGGTCGATGACGTCGACGGCGCGCGGCCGGGGCCTGGACCGGCGCATGACGGCCTGCATGCGGGCCATGAGTTCGCGGAATCCGTACGGCTTGACCATGTAGTCGTCGGCGCCGGCCTGGAGGCCGAGGACCCGGTCGAGTTCGGAGCCGCGGGCGGTGACCGCGATGATCGGGGTGTCACCGGCGGCGCGAATCGCCCGACACACCTCAAGGCCGTCGAGATCGGGCAGTTCGAGATCGATCAGGACCAGGTCGGCCGAGGTGTAGACCTGGAGCGCGGCGCCGCCGGTCTCGACCGTCGACACCTGGTGGCCGTGCCGGCGCAGCCCCGTCACGAGCGACTCCGCGTACCGGAGCTCGCTCTCCACCACGAGGATCCGCCAGCTGTCGCAGCCGACGGAATCCCGGTCGATATAAACGTCGGGTATGAGAGGTTTCGGTTTTTCCTGCGTACGCTGACTCATCGTCTCCCCCTAGACTGTTGTCCAACGAGTCTAAAAACCACCGCTTCGCTTTGTCAAAGATCGACGCCGTAAACGGGCTGTGTCTGCGAAGTAAAGGGGAACATTGAATTCCGGTTACATTTTCCGGACCTTTTTTGATCCCCGAGGATACACGGGCCCCATGTACGACCCGTGGCGGCCGAATCATTCCGGACACGGCCGCCGCACCCTGGCCTGGCCGTCAGCAGGTCGGGGCGGCCCCCGGCCACCCCGCTTCGCGACCGAAAACAGTCAGGAACACACGTGTGCGCTACCCACAGAGGTGTACGCGCAGCCCCTCGACCACATATCGAGACGCCCTCGGGGCATCATGACGAATTCTTTACCCGTGCCCCCATTCGGGGTGTGTCTGGGGTCACTTCCGGCCAACCCGGCCGACCGGCCGACGAACCGACACGCCTTGCGTCACGCGGAGCGCTTGCGCGGGGCCGCCTTCTTCGCCGGCTGCGCCGCCTTGGCGGTCCGCTTCTTCGTCGCGGCCCCGCTCGCGGCGGTCTTCGCGGCCGTCTTCGCGGTGCTCTTGACCGCGCCCTTCGCCGTACTCTTCGCCGCGCCCTTCGCCGTACTCTTCGCCGCGGCCCCGCCGGAAGCCGCCCCGGCCGCACCCGCCGTCCTGGCCGTCCTGGCCGTCTTGGCCGTCGACTTGCGGGCCGGGGCCGCCGCCGTCCTCTTCGCCGCCGTCCGGGCCGTGGACTTCTTCGCGCCCGTCTCCTTGGGGCTGGCGGGCGCCCGCGCCGCCTTCTTGCGCGGCTTGAGCTCGGTCACCTCGGCGACCGCCTCCGTGGCCGCCTCCGTGGCCGCCTCCGCGGCCGGTTCGCCCCGGGCCTCCTTCGCCGCGCGGACGCTGCTCTCCAGGGCCGCCATCAGGTCGATGACCTGACCGCCGCCGGCCGCCTCGGGCTCGGCGGGCGCCAGGCCCGCGCCGCCCTCGGCCTTCGCGGCGATCATCTCCTCGACGGCCTCCCGGTAGTCGTCGTGCAGGCCGGTGATGTCGACCTCGCCCAGGGTGGCCATCAGGGCGTCCGCCAGGTCGAGTTCGGCCTCCCGCACGGTGACCGGGGTCTCGGGGGCCACGCCCTCCGGGGCCCGGATCTCGTCGGGCCACAGCAGCCCGTGCATGGCGATCACGTCGTCCACCACCCGCAGCATGCCGAGCCGCTCCCGCCCGCGCAGCGCGTACTTGGCCACCGCCACCTTGTCGCTGCGCTTCAGCGCCTCGCGGAGCAGGGTGTACGGCTTGGCGGCGGGCACCCCGTTCGCGGAGAGGTAGTACGCGGCGTCCATCTGGAGCGGGTCGATCTCCCCGGCCGGGACGAAGGCGACGATCTCGATGGTCTTCGCCGTCGGGAGCGGCAGGGCGGCCAGGTCCTCGTCGGTGATCGGGATCATGGACCCGTCGGCGTCCTCGTACGCCTTGCCGATCTCCGCCGGGGAGACCTCCTCCCCGTCGAGCTCGCACACCTTGCGGTAGCGGATGCGGCCGCCGTCCTCGGTGTGGATCTGGCGGAAGGAGACCGACCGGCTCTCGGTCGCGTTCACCAGCTTGATCGGGATGCTGACCAGCCCGAAGGATATGGCGCCGTTCCAGATGGATCGCACGTTCATCGCCTTTCGTGCCGTTTGGTGCGGTGAGCGAGATCAGTGAGGTTGATGCCGTTCATCCCGTTACATCGGGAATCATGGGATTCTCATCGTATGACGCCCATCACAGAGGTGGAGGGGCGGCGGCTGGCGCTCAGCAACCTGGACAAGGTCCTCCACCCCGCCACCGGCACCACCAAGGGCGAGCTGCTGCACTACTACGCCACCGTCGGGGCCGCGATCCTGCCCCATCTGCGCGACCGCCCGGTCTCCTTCCTGCGCTACCCGGACGGCCCCGACGGCCAGCTCTTCTTCACCAAGAACCCGCCGCCCGGCACCCCCGCCTGGGTGAAGACCGCCCCCGTCCCCCGCTCCGAGGACCCGCGGGCCCGGCAGGTGATGGTCCAGGACCTGGCCTCGCTGATGTGGGCGGCCAACCTGGTCGTCGAGTTCCACACCCCCCAGTGGCGGGCGGGCGCCCCGGCCGTCGCCGACCGGCTGGTCCTCGACCTCGACCCGGGGCCGCCCGCGAGCGTGGTCGAGTGCTGTCTGGTCGCCCGCCACCTGCGGGAACGGCTCGCGGCCGACGGCCTCACGGCCTACCCGAAGACCTCCGGCGCGAAGGGGCTGCACCTGCTCGTCCCGCTGGAACCGACCCCGTCCGAGCGGGTCTCCGCGTACGCCCGCCGGCTCGCCGTCGAGGCGGAGGCGGAGCTCCCCGGGCTGGTGGTCCACCGGATGGCCAAGGCGCTGCGCCGGGGGAAGGTCTTCGTCGACCACAGCCAGAACGCCGCCGCGAAGACCACCGCCACCCCCTACACCCTGCGGGCCCGCCCGCTCCCCGCCGTGTCGGCGCCGGTCACCTGGGCGGAGGTCGAGGCCTGCGCCTCTCCGGACCGGCTGGTCCTGCTCCTCGACGACATCGCCCCGCGCCTGGAGCGGTACGGGGAGCTGCTCGCCCCGCTCTTCGACCCGGCGGTGGCGGGAGCACTGCCGTGAACGGCCCCGGCGTCGTGCTCCGGCCGCCCGTCGACGTGATGCGGCCGCGGTCCGCCGACGAGATCCCCGCGCAGGGCAGCGTCCCGGGCGGCCTGCAGTACTCCCTCAAGCTGGACGGCTTCCGCGCGCTCGCCTTCGTCCTCGACGGGGGCCGGGTCTTCCTCCAGTCCCGGGCCCGCCGCGACCTCTCCCCCGAGTTCCCGGCCGTCGCCGCGTACCTGGGCGAGCGGCTGCCGCCGGGGATCGTCCTGGACGGCGAGCTCTGCGCGTACCGCGAGGGGCGGCTGAGCTTCACCGACCTGCTCCGCCCGCACCGGGAGCGCGAGCGGGCCGGCGTCCCCGTCTCGTACATCGCCTTCGACCTGCTCGCCCTCCCCGGCCACGACCTGCGGGCCCGGCCGCTGCGGGAGCGCTGGGAGCTGCTCGGCGCGGCCCTCGCCGGGACCGGTCCGCCGCTCCAGCGGGTGCTCGCCACGGAGGACGAGGGCACCGCGCGGGAGTGGTTCGGGACACTGCGGGAGGCGGGGGTCGAGGGGATCGTCGCGAAGGCCTGGGACTCGGCGTACCGGCCGGGCGGCACCTGGTCCTGGCGGAAGGTGCGGTACGCGGACACCCGGGACGCCGCCCTCGTCGGCGTCTTCGGCCCGCCGGACCGCCCGCACGCGGTGCTGGTCCGGCTGCCCGACGGGCGCACCCTGCGCACGAGCCCGCGGCTGACCGCGCCGCAGGCCCGCGAGGTCGCCCGGCTGACGACGGGGCTCCTCGCGGGGCCGATGGCCGACCCGGAGCACGGGACCGTACGGCCGCTGACCGAGCACCTGCCCGTCGAGCTGCGCGTACCGTCGGGCCGCCAGGACACCGCGCGCTTCGTCCGGGTACGGGACGGGGAGCGGGCCGAGGAGCAGGCCGAGGAGCAGGCCGAGGAGCAGGCCGAGGAGCAGGCCGAGGAGCAGGCCGAGGAGCAGGCCGGGGAGCAGGCCGGGGAGCGGGCCGGGGAGGACCAGCGGGTCGAAGGCGACGGACGAGACGGGGAGCCCGACGGCCGCCCGGACACCGCCCCTCCCACCGCCCCCCGTGCCGCCCCCCCACGCCGCCCCGCGCACCGGCCCCCGCAGCGGCCCCGCCGCGAACGAGCCCCCTGGCTGATTCCTCCGCCCGTCCCGCTCTCCTCCCCCGGCGCTCCGTTCAGGACAAACTCACGCAACGCCGCCGCGGCCGCCCGACGGCCCACCCGGTGCGGAACCGGGCCGGTCGGCCGTCCGCGGGGAGTGGTATGGACCGGGTGCGGGGGCTCCGTGGGGGTCCTGAGGGGGTCCGGGAGGGGTCCCGCGGGGGTCCGGCGGGGCGACGGGCGGAGCGGTGGATGGCGCAAAGCGAGCGGCCGCGCGGGGGTTCGCCGAGAGCGTCCGTCAGGCGGGCCCTCGTTCTGAGCCCGTTGGTGCACACTTGCTGCCTGGTACAGCGCTCACGGGGAAGGCGGCCTGGCATGCTGACGGGGATCGAGGAGGTCGACTGGGCCTCGCTGGGGCACGCGTACGGCCCGGCGGACGACGTGCCGGAGCTGCTGCGCGGACTCGCCTCCGCCGATCCCGCGGAGCGGGAGAACGCGCTCGACGGCATGTACGGGGCGGTGCACCACCAGGGCGACGTGTACGACTCGACGCTCGCCTGCATCCCCTTCCTCCTCGAACTCGTCGCCGACCCCGAGGTCCAGGACCGGGGCTGCATCGTGGAGTTGCTGACCAGCATCGGCGGCATCGACCTCGGCGACGACGAGGAGCTGGCCGAACTCGACGTTGACGACGAGGAGTTCATACCGGCGGCGAACTACGCGATGGCGGCCGCCGCCATCGCGGCCGGCGCCGACGTCTTCCTCGGCCTGGTCTGCGACCCGGACCCCGAGGTGCGGATCGCGGCGCCGTGCGCGCTCGCCTCGCTGCACCCCGACCCCGTCCGGGTGCTCGGCCTGCTGCGCGAGCGGCTCACCGTGGAGCGGGACACCGAGGTGCGCCTCGCCCTGGTCGCCGCGGTCGGGCGGCTCGCGCTGCGGCACGAGTCGCTGCGCGCCGAGACCGCGGACTGGCTCGCCTGGCTCTCCCGCGCGGCCCAGGCGCCCGGGCTGCGGCTGGCGGCCCTCGCCCAGCTGGCCCGGATCGCGCCCGCCGAGATCCCGGGCGACGTGGTGGAGCGGGTCACCGTCCTCCTCGACGAGGTGCGGACCGCGCCGGGCGAGCCGGCCGGGGAGACCCCGCGGGCGGCCACCCCGACCCTCATCGGGCAGGTCCGCGAGCTCCTGGAGGAGCACTCGGCGGGCCGCCCGACGCCGTGGACCGAGGAGCTGCTGCGCACCCTGCACACGGCCCTCGACGACCGGGTCGACGACCGCATCGCTCTGATCCTGGCCCAGCTGCGCAGCCCCGACTGGGGGCAGCGCTCGGACGCGATCTGGCTGTGCGGCTCCTTGATACGGGTGTGGCGCGGGCGGTACGAGGAGGTGGTCCGGCTCGTCGGCGCGCAGCTGAGCGATCCGGAGCCGCGGCTGCGCGAGGCCGCCGGCTCCTTCCTGGAGCGCCTCTTCGAGCTGGCGGGCCCCTCGGCGGACGCGCTGGCGGCCCGGCTCGCCGCCGCCCCGCAGGGGCCGCTGGGCCTGCCGGGTCCCGGGGCCCGGGCCGGGCGGGGCGGGGCGCTGCTGGCGCTGGCCCGCTGCGGGGACGCGCGGGCGATCCCGCTGCTGGCCCGCGCCCTGGAGGAGGGCGAAGTGCGGCGCGAGCTGCTGTACGCGGTGAAGGCGCTGGGCCCGGCGGCGCTGCCGCTCGCCCCGGCGCTGCGGCGCAGGCTCGCGGAGGTCGAGCTGGACGAGCTGCTGTACGACCGGGCGGCGCCGCTGCTGTGCGCGCTGGGCGCGGTCCGGGGCGTCCAGGCGCTGCCGGAGGTGCTCCGGGTGCTGCGCGGGGCGCCGCCGAACCGGCGGGACTGGGTGCGGGAGGCGTGCCTGCGGACCCTGGCGGCGTTCGGGCCCGCGGCCCGGGAGGCGCTGGAGGACGCGCGGGCGCTGCTCGGCTCGGAGTCGGCGGCGGTGTCGTCGATGGCGGCGCAGGCCGTGTGGGCGCTGGACGGTTCGCCCGAGGAGGCGCTGGAGGCCCTGGAGGGCTGGCTGCGGCCGGGTGCGTCGGGCGCGGAGTGGTGCGCGGCGGCGCGGGCGCTCGGGGCGATCGGTCCGGCGGCGGCCGCGGCGGCGCCGGCGCTGCGGGCGGGGCTCGGGGCGCGGGACCTGTGGGTGCGGGTGCGGTCGGCGGCGGCCCTGTGGCGGGTGTCGGGGGACGCGGCGACGGTGCTTCCGGTGCTGCTCGCGGCCTGGGACGAGAACCGGCACACGCGGGTGACGGTGGCCGAGTGCCTGGCGGAGATGGGCCCGGCGGCGGCGGAGGCGGAGTTCGCCATCCGTACCGAGCTGGCCCGAAGACACCGTCACAACGCCCGCGAGGACGGTGCGGGCTCGCACGACGTGCACGACGACGAGAAGCTGCTCACGCTCTGCCGGGCGGCGCTCGCGCGGATGGAACGCCACCGGATGTGACAGCTTCGCGGCGCTGCCTATGGCCGATCGTTACGTCATCGTAAATAAGGACATTTAGGTTCAGATTCGGTCAGCAGTCCCTCCCGGATCGGAACCCGTCATGCGCCGCACGCCCCGCCGCCCCGCACCCCGCCCCGCACCCCGCCCCACCCCCTCCCGCACGCCCGGTGCCGCGGCCCCCGGCCGCCGCCACCGGCTCCTCGCCGGGAGCGCGCTCGCCCTGACCGTGGCGGGCGGCGCGGTCGTGGGCTGCGCGGGCCAGGGGGCGGCGGCCCTGGCGCCGGACGTGCGGATGCCGCACGCGTCCGCGGCCCCCGCGGACCGCCGGGCCGCGCCCCCGATGGCGGCATCCGAGCCGGTCCGGCTGGTGGTCCCGGCGGCCGGCGTGGACGCCGGGCCCGTACTGCGCCTCGGCCTGGACCCGGACCGGGAGCTCCAGGTGCCCTCCGCCGAGCAGGCGGATCGGCCCGGCTGGTACACAGGGAGCGTGACACCGGGCGAGCGCGGGGCCGCCGTCCTGGTGGCGCACTACGACACGGCCCGGGGTCCGGCGCTGCTGCGGGACGTGGCGAGGATCAAGACGGGCGACCCGATCGAGGTGGGGCGGGCGGACGGCACGACGGCCCGGTTCGCGGTCCGCGAGATACAGCAGGTAGACAAAAAGGACTTCCCTACGAATAAGGTCTATGGGAAGACCGACCGCCCCGAGCTCCGCCTCATCACCTGCGGAGGCCCGGTCCGGGACGGTCACCGGACGGACAACATCATCCTCTTCGCCGACCTGGTGAAGTGAGACGCGGAAGCACAGAAGGACAGAAGGAACCGAGTGGGAGCGCGCGCGGTACGGCTCACCGGCGCCGCGGCCGTCCTGGCCGCGGTGCTCCTCGGCGCGCTCGCCCTGGCCGGCTGCGGCAACCAGGGCGCCCTGAAGAGCGCCGGGCCCACCCCCGAGGCCGTGGGGCCGGTCCGGCTCTGGCCCGACCTGCCGCCGGCGACCAATCCGCCGATCGACTACGGCGAGTCCGACACCGAGCGGGTCCCCGGCATCGACGTCCCCGACAACGACGTCCACTCGGTCGACGCGGTGGCGGTCGTCCAGGCCGAGGTCCGCGCCCACGGCGGCGCCCGCAGCGGCGCGGACGGGCTGTACGAGGAGACCGTCCGGGCGATCGGCGCCTGCACCACCGACCGCAAGGCCTGCCCGGTCCTCGCCCCGTACTACCGCGACCTCACCGGCAACGGCCGCGACGAGCTGATCGTGGGCATCCGGATGCCCGACCAGCAGCTGGGCGTGCGGGTCTACCTCGCCGAGAACGGCGGGCTGACCAGGATCATGTCCACCGTCGACCAGGTGGTCAGCGTCGAGCTGGCCGGCCGGGACCTGATCATGCGGGTCAGCTCGGCCGGCATCCCGGGCTACGAGTACCGGACCGCCTGGTCCTGGGACGAGCAGCAGCGCACGATGCTGCCCGCGCGGGACGAGATCGTCCGGGTCAAGCCGCCGGGGCCGGGGGCCTCGGTCGTCCCGGCGCCCGCCTTCGTCAGCCCCAGCACCACCCCGGCCCCTGCCACGCCGCCGCCCGCCGCGCCCGGCGCCGGGCAGCCCGACGCGGCCCCGCCCGAGGTGAGCCAGTGAGACGTCCCCGCCTGCCCGCCTGGACCGCGACCCTCACCTGGAAGGCCGCGGTCTTCATCACCGTCATGTGCTGCGCGCTGGCCGCGCTGCTCGGCGTGCTCGTCCACGTGTCGGTGGCGGGCCAGACGGTGAAGGACTCCCGGGACAAGGCGCTCGGCAGGCTCGACGAGGTGAGCAGGCTGTACGAGTCGGGCGAGCCGCTCCCCCGCTTCGCCGGGGTCGACCCGGAGGGACTGCCCGGCTCGCTGCGGGCGCTCGCGGCCCGCGGCGACCGGGGCACCATGGTCACCGAGTACCAGGGCCGGCCGACGATGTGGGCGGCGGGCCCGGCGGACGGCAAGGCCCTCGCCGTCCGGGTCGACTACACCTCCAGCGCCGCCACCATCGACGGTCTCGACCGCTCGATCCTCGGCTCCTCGGTGCTCGCCATCGGCGCCACCCTGCTCGTCGGCGCCTTCGCCGTCACCCGGATCACCCGGCGGCTGCACCTGACCGCGCAGGTGGCCCGGCGGATCAGCGCCGGCGACCTCGACGCCCGCGTCAACGACCCCCGTACCGAGGACCCTTCACGCCCCCAGGACGAGGTGGCGACGGTCTCCGGAGCCCTGGACACGATGGCCTCCTCGCTCCAGCGCAAGCTCCAGACCGAGCAGCGCTTCACCGCCGACGTGGCGCACGAGCTGCGCACCCCGCTGACCGGCCTGTCCGCCGCGGCCGAACTGCTGCCCGAGGGGCGGCCGTCCGAGCTGGTGCGGGACCGGGTGCAGGCCATGCGCGGACTCACGGAGGACCTGCTGGAGATCTCGCGGCTCGACGCGGGCACCGAGACGGTCGACCTCGCGGTGCACGACCTCGGCCCGCTGGCCGAGCGGGTGGTGCGCGCCTCCGGCACCGCGACGGAGGTGCGGATCACCCGGGACGCCACGGTGGAGACGGACAAGCGGCGGCTGGAGCGGGTGCTCGGCAACCTGGTCGCCAACGCCCACCGGCACGGGCTGCCGCCGGTGGTGCTGAGCGTGGACGGGCCGGTCGTGACGGTGCGGGACCACGGCGAGGGTTATCCGGAGTACCTGCTGGCCGCGGGCCCGCAGCGGTTCCGCACGGAGAGCGGTGGCAAGGGCCACGGGCTCGGGCTGACCATCGCGGTGGGCCAGGCCGAGGTGATCGGCGCCGAGCTGGTGTTCGCCAACGCGCCGGACGGCGGGGCGGTGGCCCGGCTGGCCCTCCCGGAGTACGTGCGGTTCGCGGACCCGGACGGCGAAGCGGACGACGGGGCGGTCGACGGGGCGCGCGGCGAGACGGACGGCGGGGCGCGCGGCGAGACGGACGGCCGGGCCGCGGGAAGCGCGGGAAGCTGACGCACGCCCCCGACGGCACACCGTCACACAAAAGGGACATAAGGCTTACTGCTTGCTACGTTGCGGACCATGACCGCACCGCCGCCGACGAACACGAAGGACGCGCGGGACGCTCCCCCGCCGGGGCTGCGCATCCCCAAGCGCCGCGGCGTGGAACTCTCCCTCCTCGTCTGCGCCGTCCTCATCTGCGTCTACGGCTACGCCGAGGTCGGCCTCGCCCGCAGCGGCGCCGTGCCGCCGGACGCCGCCCGGTACGGCGCCGGGCTCGGCCTGCTCGCCCTGCTCGCGCACCTCGCGGTCCGGTGGCGCGCCCCCTACGCCGACCCGCTGCTGCTGCCGATCGCCGTGCTGCTCAACGGACTCGGCCTGGTCCTCATCTACCGGCTCGACCTGGAGACCCCCGGCGACCGGGCGGCCCCCACCCAGCTGGTGTGGTCGACCCTCGGCGTCGGCCTGTTCATCGTGGTCGTGCTGCTCCTCCGCGACCACCGGCTGCTCCAGCGCTACGCGTACCTCTCGGTGGCCACGGCCCTCGGCCTGATGATCCTGCCGATCTTCTTCCCCGCCGTGAACGGGGCCAAGATCTGGATCCGCGTCGGCGGACTCTCCTTCCAGCCCGGGGAGTTCGCCAAGATCCTGCTCGCCGTCTTCTTCGCCGCGTACCTCGCCGCCAACCGCAACGCGCTGGCCTACACCGGCCGCACGGTCTGGCGGCTCCAGTTCCCCACCGGCCGCGTCCTCGGCCCGATCGTCGCGATCTGGCTGCTCAGCGTCGGGGTCCTGGTCCTGGAACGCGACCTGGGCACCTCGCTGCTCTTCTTCGGCCTGTTCGTGATCATGCTGTACGTGGCGACCGGCCGCACCGGCTGGATCGCGGTCGGCCTCGTCCTCGCCGCGGCGGGCGCCTTCCTGGTCGGCTCCCTCGAACCGCACGTCCACAGCAGGGTCCAGGACTGGCTCGACCCCTTCGCCTCGATCCGCGCCGGGGACGGTCCGGGCCAGCTCGCCCAGTCCCTGTTCGCCTTCGCGGCGGGCGGGATGCTCGGCGCGGGCCTCGGCCTCGGCCACTCCGTCCTCATCGGCTTCGCGGCCAAGTCGGACTTCATCCTGGCCACCGCCGGCGAGGAGCTGGGCCTGGTCGGCCTGACCGCCCTGTTCCTCCTGTACGCCCTGCTCGTCGCCCGCGGCTACCGCGCCGGCCTCGCCCTGCGCGACCCCTTCGGCCGGCTCCTCGCCATCGGCCTCGCCTCGATCCTGGCCCTCCAGGTCTTCGTCATCGCCGGCGGGGTGATGGGCCTGATCCCGCTCACCGGCATGGCGATGCCGTTCCTCGCCCAGGGCGGCTCCTCGGTCGTCACCAACTGGATCATCGTGGCCCTCCTGGTCCGGGTCTCCGACTCGGCCCGGACCCCGCGCCCGGACATGGCGGACGGCGGGGTGATCGCCCCGATCACGGAGGACGAAAGATGATCCGCTACATCCGCCGCGCGGCGGCCCTCTGCCTGGTCCTCCTCGTCGCCCTGCTCGTCAACGCGGCCCGGGTCATGGTCTTCGAGGCCGACGCGTACGACGAGAACCCGGCCAACCGCCGGATCGCGATCACCCGCTGGGGCGAGCCGCGCGGCGAGATCACCGTGGACGGGCACCCGGTCACCGGCTCCCGCGACAGCGGACAGCAGCTGCGCTACGAACGCACGTACACCCAGGGCCCGTTGTACGCACCGGTGACCGGCTACGCCTCCCAGACCTACGGCACCACCCTCCTGGAGAGCGCGGAGGACTCCCTCCTCTCCGGCACCGACCCGATGCTCGCGCCGCTCCCGCTGTGGAACGACGTCAGCCGCGGCCGGCAGCCCGGCGGCGACGTGGTCACCACGATCCGGGCCCGGATGCAGGAGGCGGCCTACCGCGGCCTGGACGGCAGGCGGGGCGCGGTCGCGGCGATCGAACCGGCGAGCGGCCGCATCCTCGCGCTGGTCTCCTCCCCCTCGTACGAGCCCGGCGTCCTGTCCGGCACGGGCCCCGCGGTGGCCGAGAGCTGGAAGCGGCTCAACACCTCGCCCGACCAGCCGATGCTGAACCGCGCGATCCGCCAGACCTACCCGCCCGGCTCCACCTTCAAGATCGTCACGGCGGCGGCGGCCCTGGACGCGGGCGTGGTCACCGACGTCGACGCGCCCACCGACACCCCCGACCCGTTCGTCCTCCCCGGCACCCGCCAGGTCCTCCCCAACGAGGCCACCGGCTGCGCCGACGCCTCCCTGGCGTACGCGATCCAGTGGTCCTGCAACACGGTGATGGCCGGCCTCGGAGTGAAGGTGGGCCTCACGGACATGGTGACGGCGGTCGAGAAGTTCGGCTTCGACGACACGGGCCTCCGGATCCCGTCCTGGGTGGCGAAGTCGAACTTCGACACCGACATGAGCGACGACCAGCTGGCCCTCTCCTCCATCGGCCAGTTCGACACGGCGGCGACCCCCCTCCAGATGGCGATGGTCGCCGCGGCGGTCGCCAACAACGGCGAGATCGCCTACCCCCACCTGGTCGACCGCACCACCACCGCGGGCGGCACCACCGTCGACACCACCGGCCGCCGCAGCTACCGCCAGGCCATGCGCCCCTCGACCGCGAACCAGCTCCAGAACCTGATGGTCCGCGCGGTGGAGGAGGGCACCGGCACCAACGCGGCCATCCCCGGCGCCCGCGTCGGCGGCAAGACCGGCACCGCCCAGCACGGCCTCGGCAACACCGGCACCCCCTACGCCTGGTTCATCGCCTGGGCCCAGGCCACCGACTCGGCCCAGCCGGCCGTCGCGGTGGCGGTGGTGGTGGAGGACGCGGAGGCCAGCCGAACCGACATCAGCGGCGGCGGGAACGCGGCCCCGATCGCGCGCGCGGTGATGGAGGAGGGGCTGCGGCTGGAGGCGGAGGGGCGGGGGCGGTAGGGGGACGAGAAGGGCCGCCGTCACCACCATGGTGGTGACGGCGGCCCTCGCTCAGTCGCCGGAGGCTTCGAGCCATCGTCCGGCGGCCGCCTTCTCTTGCTCCGAGATCCTCTGCTGGCTCGCCACCCATTCCGCGTGCTTCCGGAGGTCCGGGAGGCTGGAGAATCCGGCCGCCACCACGGTGATCACGGCCAGCTCGTGCGAGGCGCAGAAAGCGGCGACGTCTCCCTTCACCGAGAGCGTGGTGAACTCCGGTGAGCCGAAACCGAGACCCAGAGCGGTGACGGAACCCTCGCCCACCAGATCCCAGGATTCGGCCAGCCGAACCCGTGCCCACCACAGGTCCCGCCCGTCCTCGTCGAGCGGGACGGCGACCAGGAATTCGCCGTCGTCCCCGATCAGCCCACCCGCTCGGCACAGCTCGAACCAGCTGTCGTTCGCCTTGGTGAGGAAATCCGGTTCGGTGCGTTCGACGGTCGCGACGGAACACTGCCCGGCACGCTGCTGATATCCGGTGGCGAGGTTGGCCAGTGCCGGCGGGACGAGAGGGAGTTTCAGGTCCAGCAGTTCCAGGAAGACCAGTCCGGCAGGGGCGAGTCGCCCAGCGTGGTCCATTGCACAAACCTTTCCGGAAGACCTTCGGACACGTCCACCGAGGGTGGACGTAGCAGTGCGCGACACCCCTCGTGGGATGCCGCGCACTGCGATTTCTCTAATCTACTACCTGCCCCAGAGACCGCTGTAGAGGCGTGGCGAGCCGTAGTTGTGGACGCCCCCCCTCGTCAGGGGGAACCAGGCGATCTGCCCTGTCGTCGGATGGACCATGATCCGGATCTGACTTCCCGGCTGCCTGTTCCAGTAGATCAACGCTCCACCCGTCGGGCCCTGTCCGATCCACGAGGCCCACTGGGCCCGCTGCCGGGGGTTGAGATCCCGTCCGGTGAAGTGGTCGAGTCCGTCGGGAGCGCTGCCGTGACGCGCCGGCATGTTCGGGTTCGCACGGAAGTCGGCGACCAGCTGATGCGTCTCCGGCGGAACGTCGAAGAAGTTGCCGAGGTCGTTCATGTCCGTCTGACGGGCCTCGATCTCCGCGTCCGAGTAGTGGTCCGGCGCCCAGTTCTCCTGGTCGCCACCACCACCCGAACCACCCGACTCTCCTGCCGTCGGGCAGGAGTCGTTGTGGACGAGGAGCGAGGTCGCACCCGCGAGCACGTAGTACGTGTGGATCTCGCTGACGGTGAGATTGTGCACGGTCGCCGCCGGAGCGATCGACCGCTGTACAGACGTGACCTGGACGTACGTACCAGAGCTGGTCCGCAGCCACTGCCCCGGCTTCAGGTCGGTTGCCTTGATCCAGCGCCGCAGCTCGGGCACCCACACGGGGTGGCCGTCGGTCGCCGTGAACAGGGCCGTCCGCTCGCCGGCGGCACCATCGGTGTCGATGGTGACCGTGACCAGGTGCTTGAGGCCCTGACCCTTGATCTCGGCGGTGACCGTCTCGACTCGGGTCTCGCCGGTCTCCGGGTCGGTCGCGAGGACCTTGTCGCCGGTCCTGACCTTCTCGATCGGCTTGGTGGAGCCGTCGGCCATCAGCACCCTCGTGCCGGGCACGAAGCTGTTGCAGCCCGCCTTGCCGGAGCCGCCGCCGCCGCTGGAGCCGCCGCTGTTCCGCGAGGAACCGCCGGAGGAACCGCCGGGCTTGCTGGTGCTGACCTTGCCGCCGCCCCCGCTCTTGGGCCTGGGCTGGGAGGAGGACTTCGGCGCGGCCTTCGCCTGCGACTGCTTGTGGGCCGGGTTACCGGTCTTCCGCTTCGCTGCCGCGGCGGCATCGGCCTTGCGTCTGGCTGCTTCGGCCGCCTTTTTCTTCGCCCGTTGCGCTGCCTCCTTCTTGGCCTTCTCGATGGCCAGCTTCTTGGCCTTCAAGGCTGCCGCCTCGGCGGCCTTGGCCGCCTTCAGGACGGCCTCGGCGGCCCGCTTGGCGACCTTGAACGCCTTGATGGCGTCGATGGTGCGGTTGACCGCCTTGATCACCGACGGGATCTTGCCGAGCTTCGTCCACGGGATCGCGTCGATGATGATGCTCGCGCAGGACCACATGTCACCGCCGAAGCAGGCCATGGCGTCGTTGATGCCGATGAAGTCCTTCAGCGTCTCCCACGCGACCGCGAGGATCACCGAGGTGAGGGACTTGCCCTGCATCGCCTGCGCCTGGGCGACCTGCGCCGCCGACAGACCGGCGCCCGCGAGGGCCGCGGCCCGCTCGGATGCGTTCAGGGTGATCGCGAGACCGGTCGGGTCGTCGAACGTCACCGGGTTGTTGTGGGCGTAGACGTACCCGTTGGACTGCTGCGGGTCGTTCAGGTCCATCATCGGGTCGGCGGACAGGAACCGTCCGACCACCGGATCGTAGAGACGGGCACCCAGCGGCGTGTAGCCGGAGGCGTCGTCCCGGACCTTGCCCAGGAAGCCGGTGTGGCTCTGCTGGTTGGCTCCGACCGTACCGGCGCCCCGCTGGTTGCCGAACGGGTCCTGCTTGCGGATCCGCACCGCCATCGTGCCGCTCATGGCGACCTCGGCGTACGTCGAACCCTGGTGGTCACTGGTCATGGCGACCAGTTGGTCGCCCGCCGTTCCGGCGGCGTAGCGCATGACCTGGCCGCCGGGGGTCGAGTAGGTGCGCTGGCTGTTCAGCAGCACACCGCCCGGCTGGATGGTGACCTCGGTGTCACCGAGGTACAGCGTGGCCGTCTTGCCCTTGATGGTCAGCAGACGGTCGCCGCCGGGGCCGTAGATGTGGCGGGTGTCGTTCTGCGCCCCCCACAGCTGGGCCGAGGACGTGCTGTCACAGGCGGCCAGCACGATCGGCGTGCCGTTCGTGGAATTGGCGCCCTGGACCGCGAGGCACAGGTTGTTCGACGCGGGGTGGATCAGCTGTCCCGCGGTGTTGCGCTTCAGCTCCTGCGCGGCGGAGCCGTTGCACTTCTGGATCTGGACCGCCGAGCCGGCCGTGTTGGCGGCGGGCTGGAGGCACCAGTCGCCGTACACCGTCATGGTGCCCCGGTTGGGGTCCGGCTGCGTCCCGCCCACGAGGGCCGGGGTCGGCACGAACTTCCAGTTCTGGGCGACGGTGGTGTTGCAGGTGTAGAGCTGGACCGGCTGCGCGGCTGCTCCGAGGCCGCTCTTGAGGTCGAGGCACTTGTCGGCCAGGCCCACGTAAGGGGTCTGGCCTCCGGCGCCCGCGCCGGTGATCCGGTCGATCTGGCCGTCGTACGTCCAGGACAGCGTCTGCTTGTCGCCGTTCTGGAGCGAGGTGACCTGCTTGGTCTCGCCGGTCAGCTCGTACAGCCGCTCGGCCTCGGCCTTGACCTGCGCACCCGCGGGGGTGGTGTAGGTCTTCGACACCTTGGTGAGCGTGTGCGGCTGAGCGCCGTCCGCCTTGCCGTACGCGTAGTCGGTCGTCGCGTCCTTGGCGGTGTTGCCCGACAGGTCCTTCTCGACGAGCTTCTTCCGGTTGCCCATCAGGTCGTACTCGTACTGCTGCCAGTAGCCCGAGCCGTCGGCGCCGGCGGCGACGTTGAGGCTGCCGTCGGCCTTCTTCGGTGCGGTGCAGGCGGTCTGGTCCTTGGAGGTCCAGGCCTCCTTCAGCTGACCCAGCGGGTCATACGTGAAGCACTGGTTCTCCTCGATCCCGGTGGCTCCCTCACGGATGCCCGTGACGTTGCCGGAGGCGTCGTAGGAGTAGGAACGGCTCGACACCAGGTTGCCGCTGACGACCGACGGGTCGGCCTTCTCGCGGTAGGTCTCCTGCTTGGTCAGTTCACCGGTGGACTCGTCGTACGAGTTCTGCGCCCACACCCGGTACGGCTGCGCGCCCAGCGTGGAGCGCATGACCTGGCCGTACGGGGAATAGACCGTCTCCGTGCCGTACCAGTCCTTGCCGGAGAGGGCTACCGGCTTGCCGTCCTGGTTGTACCGGACGACGAGCTTCTCCGCGTCGAACTTGCCGGCCTTGGGCAGGGTCGCCTCGTCCAGCATGCCGTTGTCGGAGTAGGTGTAGCCGTAGGTGTAGTCCTTCTGCAGACCCCAAGTGCTGACGATCGAGTCCGGCAGCGAGAGGGTCGTCGAGGTCGGCTGGTACTCCTTGGAGTACCCGTTGATCTTCTGGACGTAAGCGAGACCGTCCGTGTAACGGGTGGCGGTGGCCGGCAGGCCCTTGCCGCCGGGAACCGTGTCGTAGGTGAAGTCGGACAGGACCTTGCCGTTGGCGTCCGTCTCACGCTGCTGCTTCGGGCGGGACAGCTCGTCGTAGCTGTTCCACACGGTGCCGCGGGCGTTGGCGATGGTCACCGGACGGTCGCGGTCGTCGTACGTGGTCACCGTGGTGCCGGTGTCGGGGTCGGTCGCCGTCTCCACCCGGCCGCGCTTGTCGTACGTCCACGACCACGGGTGGGCCGGGTCGGTCGACGAGGTCGCCTTGGCGAGCTGGCCGCGCGGGTCGTACTCGTAGCGGGTCGACGTGCGGCCGCCCGGAGCAGCCGGGTTGATGGTGTCGGTGCGGACGGTGCGTCCGATGGCGTCGGTGAAGACCTGGTAGGTCGAGGTGCCCTGCGGCTGAATCACCTTGGACCAGTCCGGACCGTACTCGTACCGGACCGCCTTTTCCGGGACCTCCTGGGAGATGGCCTCGGTGGTACCCGGGGCCTTCACCTTGAGGACCGGCATCTCCTCGGTCACACGGCCGAGGCCGTCGTACGTGTACCGGGTGATGTTCGGAACCGTGGTGTCGGCGAGCGGCGTGAACAGCTCGCCGTCCGGCTCGTCCGGGTTCAGGTAGGCGTTGTTGGTCTGGTAGACCTCACCGGCACTGTCGTACAGCGTGTCGGTGATCAGCCGGCCGCCGCCGTCCGCCTGCTCCTGCGACTGGCGCTCACGGCCGAGGCCGTCGTAGATGCTGACGGACTTCTCGATCCGGTCCTCGTAGCCACGCGCATACGTGGCGACGTAAGGAGGCTTGCGGATCTTCTTGCCGTCCGGGTCGTCGGGGTCCGTCGTCTCCTGCGGGATCACGTAGTCGGCACGGAAGTCCGGAACCCCGGAGCCCGGAGTGCGGCCCGGGGACCACGCCTCCTTCAGCCGGCCCAGCGGATCGTAGATCGACTCGCTCACGTAGCCGTTGGCGTCGGTCACCTTCAGCGTGACCGCACGGCCCGGCTCGACCTCCTTGACCTGGGCGTGGCCCAGCGGATTCGTCTCGGTGATCTTGAAGACCTGCCCCGTGGGCGGGTCATAGGTGATCAGTGATTCCTTGCGGTCCGGGTCGATCATCTTGGTGACCCGCCCGACGGCGTCGAAGACCGTGGTGCCGCTCGACTGGAAGCCTGTGCCCTTGCCGTTCAGCGACCAGGACTCGGTCGCCAGACCGCGGCCGGTGGCGCCGAGAGCGGTGCCGTAGGCGGTGTTGTCGTAGGCCGTGCGCGCTCCGCCGCTGAGCGTGCCGAGGTTGGTCCAGTCGGCCTTGGCGCACGTCGTCGGGGAGGCGAGGACCTGCTTCGACAGACCGATCAGGTTCCTGGTCGTGTCGTGCAGGTACTCCATCTTGGTGCAGGACTCGTCACCCGCCTGGGTGTCGTCGCCCAGCGACTCCACCAGCGTCGGCAGACCGTACGTCGACTCGTACGTGGTGTTCGTCCGCACCGTGCGCAGCGTGCGCTTGTCGTCGCCCGTGCCGGACGACTTCGTGTACGCGACCTCCTCCGGCTCCGTGACCCGCCAGGCCTTCAGCGGGGTCAGGCCGTCGCCGCGGTCGCGGCTGGCCAGCTCGGTCGCCTCGGGGATGGTGATGCTGCGGGTCAGCCAGTTGGTGTCGGCGTCCGTCGCGTTGGTGTAGGAGAGTTCCTCGGCGATGCGGCCCGCGAACGCGTCGCGGTCGTAGACCTGCCTGCCGTCGGCCGTCTTGATCGGGTTGCCGTGGATGTCCGTCATGGCGACGTTGTCGCCCATGCCGCGGTAGAAGCGGGTGACGGCCTTGGTCTTGGGCGCCTCGGCGCCCGGACCGCCCTGGCCGGGGGTGTCCTCGCCGGGGGTGGAGCCCTCGCCGCTGTCGGAGGCGGCCTTGCGCTCACCGGTGATGACGGTGGTCTGCTCGAAGCCCGCGAACTGCGAATAGGTCCGGGTGGACTTCTTCGTGAACTCGGCCTCGGCCAGCTTCCAGCCGGCGTTCTTGTAGTCGTACGCCGTCGTGGTCGAGAACGAGCCGGCGACGTTCGGCAGCTCCTCGATCGAGTCGACCACGTACTTGTTGAACCAGTCGATGTCCTCGACTTCGGAGTCCGGGTGCCAGTACGACGGGTAGCACAGGCGCGTGTTGGACTTCAGCGCGGCCGTGTCGGTCTTGGCCGGCAGGCCGGTACCAGAGAGGCACTGGCCCGTGCGGTCCTTGTACTCGACGACCGTCTCGCCGCCGTACTCGTTGACGACGCGGGCGACGCGCAGCCGGGAGAAGCCGGGCCGCGGGTCGGTGGCCTCGCTGCCGCCGCGCAGGACGCGGTTGGGCATGTCGTCGGCGTTGTACTCGAAGCGGACCGGGTTCAGCTCCACCTTGGCGTCGGTCGTGCCCTTGCGGCCGTAACCGGTGCGCTGGATCGACTCCAGCCACAGGGCCGTGTTGGCGCCCGTCCTGAGGACCGGGAAGCTCTGCTTGAGCTGGTACTCGTCGACGACCTGGCGCGAGGCGGTGGTGGTCAGGCGCTGCGCGGACGTGGTGATCTTGTCCAGGCGCTTGGTGGTCCAGAAGGTCGGACCGGCGTTCCAGCACTTCCGCTTGTACGTGGAGGTGACGGCCTGGCAGCGCAGGTCGGCCGGGGTGTCGTACCAGATGCGGTACTTACCCGGGTCGGGCGACGCGAAGTTGTCGTCCGTGCAGGTCAGCGTGCCCTCTTTGAAGCACCGCTCTTCGACCGAGAACCCGATGCGCGCCGGGGCCGTGGCGGTGAAGATGCTGTCCTTGCGCTGGCCGTAGTAGATGTGCGACAGGTAGCCGCCGCGGTCGTACTTGACCGGACCCTTGAAGTAGAAGTTCTTCGCGTAGTAGTTCTGCTCCTTCTTCCACCAGAAGGACATCGCGTTGCCGTGGATGTCCTCGACGTAGTCGAGGTTCCACTGCCAGCCCTGGGTGCAGGACGACTTCTTCCAGTCCTCCTTCGTCGGGCCCGCGTAGCAGGGCTCGTCCGGGTGGTTGCCGTAGACGGGCACCGTGAGGACGGAGTCGGTGGTCGGGTCGTCGGGGTCGGCACCGTGGTTCGACCAGCCCGGGAGGCGGTTCAGGCCGAAGTGGTACTTGGTGCCGTCCTTGGTGGTGACGATCCAGTACTCGTTGTTGCGGGCCTTGTTGTCGGTGTCCTCACCGGTGACCTGCTGGATCGTGGAGCCGTCGCCGTTGGCGGTGAACCACTTGCTCTTGGCCGCGTCCCAGACGAGCTCGGTGGTCATGCCGCCGAGCGAGAGGGTGGCGTTGTTGGAGCCCCAGCACAGGTCCGCGGTCTTGTGGTCCTTGTTGTTGGCCCCGGCCTTCTTGGAGTCCTGGCGGCAGTTGGTGTAGTTCCGGCTGATGGAGCCCGGGTTGTAGTCCCAGCCGTCGCCGATCCAGGAGGCCTGGTTGTTCGTCGAGGAGGTGCGCCCGTCGACGGACTGCGAGTTGTACGACAGGTTCACCTTCGGCATCAGGCCGCCGGCGGTCTCCGGGGTCTGCACCTGGTACGCGTAGGTGAAGGCACCGTTGGAGGAACCCGCCGCCCACGAACCGGCCGACAGCAGCGGCGAGGCCGTGAAGTCACCAGACGCCGAGGAGCCGGTGTCCATCGCGCCGACGACCTGGCGGCCGGAGGCGTCGACGACCTGGAGGCCGTCCGCGGCCGGCAGGGACGCCTTGCGCGCGGAGGCGCCGGAGACGCCCGACGCGGCACCCGCGTCCGGGAGCAGGTTCGCGACCGGAACGGTTCCCGACAGGATCTGCCGGGTCGCGGAGCCCTTCTTAGCGGTCGGCTTCAGTCCGGCCTGCGCGGTCGGCACGTCCTTGACGACGCTGCGCAGCCGCTCGACGCCGTGGCCCTGCTCGTCCTTGCCGGCCATGGTCTCGACGCCCTCGTCGGGGGCGCAGTCGCCGGTGTCCGGGGAGTCGAGGACACAGCTCGGCAGCAGCATCAGGCCGAAGCGCTCGGCGGCGAGCTGGCCGTAGCGGTCCTTGAAGCCGCTGGTGTCGACGTCGAGGAGCACCTGTGCGGTGGGGTCGGCGGTGGCCGGGGGCACGATCTCCATGACCATGCCGGGGACGCCGGACTCCTCGGACGTGGTGGTCGACTTGATCGCGACCTGCCAGTCACCCGCGATGGTGGCGGGGTCCTGTCCGACCGGGACGCCGACGCCGACCGGCAGCAGGGCCGAGGTGGCGGTGTTGGTGACCTGGACGGTCTTGCCCGCCTCGACCTTGGAGGGGTCGGCCTTTCCGGCGTCGGCCGCCCAGGGGTCGACCGCCTGCGGCACGTACGGTTCGACCTTCTGAGCCTGAGCGGTGCTCAGGATCTTCTGGGCCGCGACGTCGTCGGCCAGGGTGGTGCTCTCGGGGATGTCCGGGAGGTCGACCTCTGCGGTCGTCTCCTCGCGGCTCATCCCGTCCCCGGGGACGGCCAGGGCCTGCGAGCCCAGGCTGGTCACCGTCAATGTCGATGACAACAATAGGACGACAGCCGTGCGGCTGAGCCGACGGCGTCGTCGTTGTGACTCTGTCAGGGCGAGGCGATGTCGCCCCAGCCATGACAGCGGACCTGAAGCACGCATACGCGTCGACTCCCACCCAGACGAACAAGACAACGGATGAGGTGCGGAAACACCAAAGAGCACGCGCCCGGATCAGGCGCGTGCGTGCGCACTCTCCGTCATGCACGACGCTGGATACAAGATCGGTGATCGCGTCCGCAATCGTGCGAAGTGATCTTCACCACGGTGCACTCGCAAACAGAGCACCGCACATACGATCTTCATGAGGGATCAGGAGGGTTCCGGCATTCGGAACCTAACACTCCACCAAAAGGGCACAATCCGGCCATCTTGACGTCCCATCTGATTCTCACACGCTCACTCATAACATCTTCATAAAACTCTCAGATATGGACGTCTCCTGATTGCCGTGTGATCGTGTGCGCGCCTGTGCCCCGCGGTCTAGACCGCGGGGCTGTCTGTGCTGTCCGAAATCCTCTGGTTCCCACGGGAGTAGACCGCCGTGCCCGCGCCGCCTCGCCTTCTCAGCCCATTCGTGCGCACGCGCACGCGGCTGAGCCTCACTCTCGGCCTCGTCCTGGCCGCACTCACCGCCGCGCTGCTGCCCTGGTGGCAGCCGAACGGCCCGACCGCCCCGGGTTCCCAGACCTCCACCGAAGCGCGCAACGCGTCGGTGGGTCCGCGAGACGAGGCCACCGCGGTGGCCGAAGCGAAGCGGACGGGCAAGAAGGTGCTCGTCGAAACGGCGACCACCGAGACCCAGCTCATCTGGGCACAGCCCAACGGCAAGATGCTCACCCAGATCGACGCCCTGCCGCAGCGGGCGAAGAACGCCGAGGGCAACTGGGCGCCGATCGACACCACGCTGCACCGCACGAAGGCCGCCGGGCCGCTGAACGTCAGCCCGGCCAACGCCGTCGTCCCGGTCCGGTTCTCCAGCGGCTCCGGCGGCGGCAAGGCCGCCCGCGCCGACCGCTCCTTCAGCCGGCTCCCGCTGGCCGAGGGCACGTCGAACGGCACTCCGCTCGCCGAGGTCGAACTGGGCGGCCACACCGTCACGTACACCTGGCCGACCGCGCTTCCCGAGCCCGTCCTCGACGGCCCGCGCGCGCTCTACCCCGAGGTCTTCCCGGGCGTCGACCTGCTGCTCGTGGCCCGCGCGGAGGGGGGCTTCGGTCAGGTCCTCATCGTGAAGAACCGCGAGGCCGCGAAGAACCAGGCGCTGTCGACGGTGAAGTTCGGGATGAGCTCGAAGACCGCCGTCTTCCGGCAGAACACCGCGGCGAACGTGATCCAGGTGCTGGACAGGTCCGGCCAGGAGATCGGCTCCGTCCCCACCCCGTTCGCCTGGGACTCCGCCGGGCGGGACGCCGACAAGCCGGGCGCCGCGCCGCGCACCGCCGTCGCCACCCCGGCCGACGTGCTGAAGCTGTCGGGCCTCACCGGCATCGAGCCCGGCGCGAAGTCGGCCCAGCTGCCGGTCGTGCTCGACGGCGACGGCACCGGCGAGCTGGCCGTCGGCCTGAAGGTGGCCGAGACCAAGCTGCTGAGCGACGCGGACACCGCGTACCCGGTCTTCATCGACCCGCCGCTCAACACCGGCTTCCTCAACTGGACCGTTGCGTACAAGAAGTACCCGAGCTCCAGCTTCTGGAACGGTACGAACTTCTCGTCCGGCACCTCCGACGCCCGCGTCGGCTACGAGAGCGACACCGGCGGTCTGGCCCGCTCCTTCTGGCAGATGAGGTTCTCCACCACCTACAAGTACGCCAAGTTCGACTGGGCGTACTTCAAGGTGAAGAACAACCACTCCTGGTCCTGCACCGAACGGCAGATGGAGTTCTGGCTGACCGGCGGCATCTCGTCGGGCACCACCTGGAACGCACAGCCGAGCTGGGCGAAGGTGCTGCACAAGAAGTCCTTCGCGCACGGCTGGTCCAGCTCCTGCCCGGACGAGTACGAGTCGTTCACCGTCACCTCGGCCGCCCAGGAGGCCGCCGACAAGGGCTGGTCGAACATCACCTTCGGCATGCGCGCCACCAGCGAGTCCGACACCCAGACCTGGCGCAAGTTCGCCGCCACCGGCGCGACGCTGACCGGTGAGTTCAACCGCGCGCCGACGCAGCCGACCTCCGGCACCTCCGCCCCCGGCGGCGCGTGCGTGACGGGCAGCTCGGGCACCGGCGTGCTCATCGGCCGGACCAACATCACCCTGAAGGCAAAGGGCGCCGACGCCGACGGCAACCTCTCCAAGCTGCGCTTCCGGTTCTGGAAGGACGGCGGCTCCGCCGTGGACCGCCCGCTGGCGACTCCGGACGCCAACGGCTGGGCACAGGTGATCATCCCGGCCACGGATCCGCTCCTGAAGGACATCACCGCCAACACGACGTTCCTCTGGGACGTGCGCTCCGAGGACTCGACGTACCCCGACGCGGGTTCCACCTCGTCGTTCTTCCCGGACGGCTCCTACCCCTGCCGGCTCACCGTCGACCCGACCGCGCCGCCGCAGCCGGACATCACCAGCACGGTGTTCGACGAGGCGACCCCGGACGGCAAGACCTGGGCGAAGGTGAACTTCGGCAAGCCCGGCGACTTCACCTTCACCGCCGCGGGCGCGACGCGCTTCTCGTACGGCTTCGAGGGCCAGGGCTACAAGGACACCCCGCCGCCGGTCAACGGCAAGGTCACGCTGAAGGACGTCGCCCCGCCGCACGCGGGCCCGATCCAGATCAACGTGTTCGCGTACGACGCCAACGGCAACCAGAGCCTGCGCGGCGACTACTCCTTCTACCTGCCGCCGCGCGACACGGCCGACGGTCCGATGGACACCGGCGGTGACGGGGTCGCCGACCTGCTCGTGCTCTACCCGGACGGCAAGCTGAAGAACTGCGTCGGCGCTCCCGCCGACCCCGCGGTCCCGGGCACCGGCGGTGAGCTCTACAGCTGCCTGTCCGCGTCCTACGTCACGGCGGGCAAGAAGACCGATCCGCCGAACCACTGGATCGACGCCGCCGGCAACGCCTCGCTCATCGCGCACTACAACGACGTCTACCCCGGCGACGGCTCGACCGACCTGTTCGCGGTCACCCCGGACAAGCAGTTCTGGCTCTACCCGGGCGACGGCTACGGCAGCTTCAACGTGGACCAGCGGATCAAGATCCGGCTGCCTTCCAACGCGCCCGCGCCGAGCACCTGGACGCAGATGAAGGCGATCGGCGACGTGACCGGCGACAAGAACCCGGACATCGCCCTGCGCGCCGGCAACGCGTTCTGGATCCTCTCGGGTTACACCGGGGCCACCTTCCAGACCGCCACGCTCATGGAGGGCACCGCCTGGGCCCGCCGTGACATCGTCAACATCGCGGACATGAACAAGGACGGCACGCCCGACCTGCTCTGGCGCAACCTGGACAACGGCAACATGTACGCCCGGCACGGCAAGCCCGGTCCGGTGACCGGCAGCGTCGACCTGGAGTCGATCAAGGTGGCGGCCAACTCGCTCAACGGCGACGTCGCCTTCGGCACCAACTGGACCGAGGCCAACGTGACCACGGCCATCGGCCTCCCCGACGTCAACAAGGACGGGGTCCCGGACATCTGGGCCCGCTTCGGCGACACCGGCAACATCAAGCTGTACTACCCGTCCACCACCAACACCAACGCACCGGTCAGGACGGTCCTGGCGGTCGACTGGCGGACCATCAGGGCGTTCGGCTGATCCCCGGCCACCCCGCACCACACCGAGCCCCCGGCGCCCCAAGGCGCCGGGGGCTCACCCCTTTCCCGGGCCCCGCCCTACGCGGAGACCCCGCCCTACGCGGAGGCCCCGCCCTCCGCGATCGCCGTCGCGACCTCCTCGACCCGCTCCCGCTCCTCCGCCGCGAAGCGCTCGCGGTCCAGGGCCTCGGCGATCTCCTCGTCCTGGGTCATCAGCAGGTCGAGGTTGGAGTCGCCGAGGTCGAAGACGCCCATGTCGAGGTAGGCCTTCTGGAGGCGCTCGCCCCACAGGCCGATGTCCTTGACGCACGGGACGATCCGGCTGAACAGCAGCTTGCGGAAGAGGCGCAGGAAGTCGCTCTGCTCGCTGAGGGCCTCCGCCTCCTTCTTCGGGATGCCGAAGTTCTCCAGGACCTCGACGCCGCGCAGCCGGTCCCGCATCAGGTAGCAGCCCTCGATGACGAACTCCTCGCGCTCGCGCAGCTCGGCGTCCGTGAGCTGGCGGTAGTAGTCGCGGAGTGCCATCCGGCCGAAGGCGACGTGGCGGGCCTCGTCCTGCATCACGTACGCGAGGATCTGCTTGGGCAGCGGCTTGTCGGTGGTGTCGCGGATCATGCCGAAGGCGGCGAGCGCGAGGCCCTCGATGAGGACCTGCATGCCGAGGTAGGGCATGTCCCAGCGGGAGTCGCGCAGGGTGTCGCCGAGCAGGCTCTGCAGGTTGTCGTTGATCGGGTAGAGCATCCCGATCTTCTCGTGCAGGAAGCGGGAGTAGATCTCGGCGTGCCGGGCCTCGTCCATGGTCTGGGTGGCCGAGTAGAACTTGGCGTCCATGTCGGGCACGGACTCGACGATCCGGGCGGCGCAGATCATCGCGCCCTGCTCGCCGTGCAGGAACTGGCTGAACTGCCAGGAGGAGTAGTGCCGGCGCAGCTCGCCCTTGTCCTTCTCGGTGAGCTTGGCCCAGTGCCGGGTGCCGTAGAGGGACATCGCCTCGTCCGGGGTGCCGAGGGGGTCGTACGGGTCGACCTCCAGGTCCCAGTCGATGCGCGTGGCGCCGTCCCACTGCTTGTCCTTGCCCTTCTGGTAGAGGGCCAGGAGGCGGTCGCGCCCGTCGTCATAATCCCAGTTGAAGCGCGCGGCGCCGGTCGCGGGCACCTGCCAGACGGGCTCCCCGGGGGCCTGCGCATAGAGGTCGTGCGTCGACACTGACGGCTCCTTCCTACGGTTCCCAGCAGGCTCACACGTTGGTAGACGCAGGGTCAACAAGTCGTGCGTGAGGGATTGACGACGTTACTGACGAGGAGTCTTATACGTTGCATGGCCAGTCTCACCGAGCCCGACTTCGCCCTCCTGCGTGACGCCCTCGGCCCGCTGCGCGACCGTGAACAGGTCGCCGAGCGGCTGCTGGAGTCCTCCCTCAAGCACTCCTTCGACCCCGAGACCGAGCTCGACTGGGACGCCCCCTTCGAGGACGGGAAGTGGTTCTGGCCGCCGGAGCTGCTCTCCCTCTACGACACCCCGCTGTGGCGGAAGATGTCCGAGGACCAGCGCATCGAGCTCTCCCGGCACGAGGCCGCCTCGCTCGCCTCGCTCGGGATCTGGTTCGAGATCATCCTCATGCAGCTGCTCGTCCGGCACATCTACGACAAGTCGCTGACCAGCAAGCACGTCCGCTACGCCCTCACCGAGATCGCCGACGAGTGCCGGCACTCGATGATGTTCGCGCGGCTGATCACCCGCGGCGGCTCGCCCGAGTACCCGGTGCCGCGGGTCTACCACAACCTCGGCCGGGTCCTGAAGACCGTCTCCACCACCCCCGGCTCCTTCGCCGCGACCCTCCTCGGCGAGGAGATCCTGGACTGGATGCAGCGCCTCACCTTCCCCGACGAGCGGGTCCAGCCGCTGGTCCGCGGCGTCACCCGGATCCACGTCGTCGAGGAGGCCCGGCACGTGCGGTACGCACGGGAGGAGCTGCGCCGGCAGATGGCGACGGCCCCGCGCTGGGAGCAGGAGTTCACCCGCCTCAGCTGCGGCGAGGCCGCCCGGGTCTTCTCCACCTGCTTCGTGAACCCGAAGGTGTACGACAACGTCGGCCTGGACCGCCGCGAGGCCGTCGCCCAGGTGAGGGCGAGCGGCCACCGGCGCGAGGTGATGCAGTCCGGGGCCAAGCGCCTGACCGACTTCCTGGACGACATCGGCGTGCTGCGCGGCGCGGGCCGCCGGCTCTGGAAGTCCTCCGGGCTGCTCGCCTGAACGCCCGGCCGCCCTCGCTGAGCTGCCCCGATCCGTCCGGACCCGCCCGGGGCCGCTCCGGGCGGCGTTACGCTGCGGGCATGACGAGTCACGCCTCGCCCGCGTACCGCCGCCTGAGCGTCGAGGAACGGAAGCACCAGCTGCTCGACGCCGCCCAGACGCTCTTCGCCCACCGGGCCCCCGAGGACGTCTCGCTCGACGACGTCGCCGAGGCCGCGGGCGTCTCGCGCCCGCTCGTCTACCGCTACTTCCCGGGCGGCAAGCAGCAGCTGTACGAGGCGGCCCTGCGCTCCTCGGCCGACGCCCTGGAGCACTGCTTCGCCGAGCCGCCGGACGGGCCGCCGACCGAGCGGCTCGCCCGGGTCCTGGACCGCTACCTGGCCTTCGTCGACGGGCACGACGCCGGGTTCGCCGCGCTGCTGCGCGGCGGCAGCGTCGCCGAGACCTCCCGGACCTCCGCCATCGTCGACGAGGTCCGGCGCGCGGCGGCCGAGCAGATCCTCTTCCACCTGGGCGTGGACCGGCCCGGGCCGCGGCTCGGGATGATGGTGCGGACCTGGATCGCGGCGGTCGAGGCGGCCTCCCTGATCTGGGTCGACGAGGGGAAGCGACCGACCCCCGGGGAGCTGCGGGACTGGCTGGTGGACCATCTGGTCGCCCTGCTCGCCGCGACCGCCGCGAGCGACCCGGAGACGGCGAAGGTGGTGGCCCGGCTGCTCGCCCGGGAGACCCCGGCGGGGCCGGTCGGCACCCTGGCGCGGAACGTCATCCCGGTGGTCAGCGAGGCCGCGCACCTGCTCTGAGCGCGGCGGGGGCGACACTGGTGGGGTGAAGAGCGAGAACACCCCCTTCCGCGGCGGCCCCCTCGACGGCCGGGTGCTGCCCGTCCTGCTCGGCCCGACCGGGCACCCCCCGAAGTGGTACGAGGTCCCGGTCCCGGCCCACGAGGGCCGCCCCGCCACCGTGTACGCGTACCGCCGCGAGCCGGCCGGCCACAGCAAGCGGCTCGGGCTGCAGCAGGGCTGGGTCTACGCGTACGCCCCCGAGGGCCGGGAGCGCCGCGAGATCCGGTGGCCGTGGTCGAAGCCCCGGAACCCGGCTGCGCCGAACGAGTGAGCCCCGGGAACACCCCCACGCCGCTCCGATCATCACACTGATCCCCGCGCCATCATCCCGATGGAGGTGGTGACGTGTCGGTACGGCTGCTGCGCACGGTCTGCACGGGGGGACTCGCGGCCCTGACGGTCCTGACGGCCCTGACGGGCGTGCCGGGGGTGACCGGCCACCCGGCGAGGGCCGCCGAGCCACCGGCGCCGGGGAGTTCGGAGCCACCGGAGACGTCGGAGCCACGGGAGACGCCGGAGTCACGGGAGACGCCGACGACCCCGCCCCCGACCCCGCCCGCGGCACCGGAGACGCCGGAGGCCGCCGCGGGAGAGCCCTCCGGGACCCCCGAGACCCCCGAGACCCCCGGATCGGCCCTCGCCCCCGCCGCCGGCCCCGAGTCCCTCGGCTCCCTCCTCGCGCGGCTGCAGAGCCTCTACCGGCAGACCGAGCGGGCCACCGAGGCCTTCAACGCCGGCGAGGAGACGCTCAAGCGGCAGACCGCCGACACCCGGCAGGTGGACGCCCGCCTCGCCGCCGCCCGGGCCGAGCTGGCCCGGGGCAGGGACGAGGCCGGACGGCTGGCCCGGGAGCAGTACCAGGGGCGCTCCGAACTCTCCCCGTACCTGCGGCTGCTGCTCGCCCGCGACCCCCAGCACGCCCTGGACCAGAACCACCTGTTCGCCCGGGCCGCCCGGGACCGCGCCGGGACCGTCGCGCGGCTCCAGGGGGCCGAGAAGCGCGCCGCGGACCTGGCGGCGGCCTCCCGCAAGGCGCTGGACCGGCGCCGCTCCCTGGCCGCCCGGCAGCGGACCCACCGCGACGAGGTGCAGGAGCGGCTCCGCGAGGTGGAGGGGCTGCTGGCCGCCCTCTCCCCCGAGGAGCTCGCCCGGCTCGGCGCCCTGGAACGCACCCAGACCGCCGGAGCCCAGGCCGAACTCCTCGGCTCCGGCGTCCTCGACGGCCCCCGCTCCCCGTCGCGGGCGGGCGC
Source organism: Streptomyces showdoensis (assembly GCF_039535475.1). Classification (NCBI taxonomy): domain Bacteria; kingdom Bacillati; phylum Actinomycetota; class Actinomycetes; order Kitasatosporales; family Streptomycetaceae; genus Streptomyces; species Streptomyces showdoensis. Next base: position 176,210 of record NZ_BAAAXG010000026.1, read on the forward strand.
CGAGGCGCTGCGCTTCGCGGTGGCGCAGATCGGGAAGCCGTACGAGTGGGGCGCCGAGGGCCCCGACACGTACGACTGCTCGGGGCTCACCCAGCGGGCCTGGGCGAGCGCGGGCCGCGAGCTCCCCCGGACCAGCCAGGAGCAGTGGCAGACCCTCCCCCGCGTCCCGCTCTCCCGGCTGCGCCCGGGCGACCTGGTCGTCTACTTCCCCGAGGCCACCCACGTCGCCCTCTACCTCGGCGACGGCCTCGTGGTGCACGCCCCGCGCCCCGGCGCCCGGATCAAGGTCTCCCCGCTCGCCGCCAACCCGCTCCTCGGCGCCGTGCGCCCCGATCCCGACACCCCGGCCCTGACGACGTACGCGCCGCCCGAGCTCCCGGCGGGAGCCACGGACGGCGCGGACGAGGGGTACGGCGGGGACGGACCGTCCGGCGGGGACCAGCGGTCCCGCGGGGAAGGACGGTCCGGCGGGGGTCAGGCCCCGGCGACCGAGGCCAGGTAGGCGGAGGTCTTCTCGGGGTCGAAGAAGAACTCCTCGAAGTCGGCCGGGTCGTCGAAGCCGTTCGCGAAGCGGTCGGCGACCGGCTGGAGCCCGCCCGCGGCGCCGAGCAGGTTCAGGACGTGCTCCGGCGGCGGCGCGAGCATCGCGTTGGTCCACTTGGTGACGTGCTGGGCGGTCCGCCAGTAGCGCTCGAAGGTGGCCCGCATCCAGGCCTCGTCGAAGGCGCCGTCGCCGTGCTCGACGATCGAGGCGAGGTACGCGGCGGCGCACTTGGAGGCGGAGTTGGAGCCCTGGCCGGTGATCGGGTCGTTGGCGACGACCACGTCGGCGACGCCGAGGACCAGCCCGCCGCCCGGGAGCCGCCCGACGGGGTTGCGGACGGTCGGGGCGTAGCGGCCTGCCAGGGTGCCGCCGGCGTCGGTCAGTTCGACCTTGATAACCCGCGCGTACTCCCAGGGCGTGAACCTCTCCATCAGCTCCAGCGTGAGGGCCAGGTGCTCGGAGGGGTCCTTGACGCCCTGGAAGACGTCGAGCGGGCCGCCTGGGACGCCCTCCCAGAAGAGGATGTCGGCGCGGCCGGAGGTGGTGAGGGTCGGCATGACGAACAGCTCGCCGACGCCCGGCACCACGTTGCACCGCACCGCGTCGAAGTCGGGGTGCTCGGGCCGCGGGCCGAGCCCGTGGACGTAGCTGACGGCGAGGGCGCGCTGCGGCTCGGCGTACGGGGAGCGCGCGGCGTCCCGGCCGAACATGGAGACCAGCTCGCCCTTGCCGGCCGAGACCAGCACCAGGTCGTAGCTGCGGGCGAAGTAGTCGAGGTCGCCGACGGCGGCGCCGTGGATGACGAGCTGGCCGCCGCGCTGGGCGAAGGTCTCCATCCAGCCGGCCATCTTCACGCGCTGGTCGACGGACTGGGCGTAGCCGCGGAGCTTGCCGACCCAGTCGATGGCGCGGCCGCCGTCGGGCGCGGCGACGGAGACGCCGACGCCCTCGATCCGCGGGGCCTGGGGCTCCCAGAAGTTGATGCCGAGGTCGCGCTCGTGCTGGAGCGCGGTGTCGAACATGCACTGCGTGGACATGACCCGGCCGGACCGGATCTCGTCCGCGGTGCGGTTGGACATCAGGGTGACTTCGTAGCCCCGGGACTGCAGACCGAGGGCGAGCTGGAGGCCGGACTGGCCGGCCCCGACTATGAGTATCTTCCGCATGTGCGACCGACCTTGGGGAACTCGGGGGTTATTCGGGGGTGGCTTCGAGCGCGTGGGCGACCATCGCGAGCAGGGTCTCGACCACGCTGTACCGCTTGCGCGCGTCCATGATCACGACCGGCACGTGGGCCGGCACGGTCAGCGCCTCGCGGACGTCGTCCACCTCGAACGACTCGGTGCCCTCGAAGTGGTTGACGGCCACGATGTACGGCAGGCCACAGCTCTCGAAGTAGTCCAGCGCGGGGAAGCAGTCGGTCAGCCGCCGCGTGTCGGCCATCACGATGGCGCCGATCGCGCCGCGCACCAGGTCGTCCCACATGAACCAGAAGCGCTGCTGCCCCGGCGTGCCGAAGACGTACAGCACCAGGTCGTCGTCGAGGGTGATCCGCCCGAAGTCCATCGCCACGGTGGTCGTGAGCTTGTCGGGGGTGGCGGTGAGGTCGTCGGTGTCCTCGCTCGCCCGGGTCATCAGGGCCTCGGTCTGCAGCGGGGTGATCTCGGAGACCGCGCGGACGAAGGTGGTCTTGCCGACGCCGAAGCCGCCCGCGACGACGACCTTGGTCGCGATCGGGGCGCGGGTGTGGTCCAGCTGCCAGTCCTGGGCGCCCTCTTCGGGGTCCGGTTCGGGCCGGGCGGCGGGCGGGGCGGTGGAGCCGCCCGCGGGCTGGGCGGGGATGCCGCCGACGACGGGCGGCGTTTCAGAGACGGCGGAGTCCACTCAGCACCCTTTCGAGGAGCGCGCGGTCGGGCCGGTCGGTGCCGTGCCCCGTCCCGTACACGCGGATCTTTCCCTGGTCGGCCAGGTCGCTGAGCAGCACCCGGACGACTCCCAACGGCATCTTCAGGAGCGCCGAGATCTCCGCCACCGTGCGCATCCGGCGGCAGACCTCGACGATGGCCCGCATCTCCGGCATGAGCCCGCGCGCGGCGCGCCCCCCGTCGGTCAGGACCTTGCGCTCCGGCGCCGCCTCCAGCGCGGCCACGAAGGTCTCGACGAGGAGGACGTGGGCGAAGCGGGTGCGGCCGCCGGTGAGCGAGTAGGGGCGGACGCGCGCGGGGCGCCGCCCCTCGCCGCGTATGGGCAGCCGGTGCGGGTGGTGGGCCGAGGAGGCTGACGTCACTGGTAGCTCTCCATCGACTTGGCCAGTTCGCTGCGGAGCTCGGGGGTGAGCACGTGTCCGGCGCGGCCGACGAAGAGCGCCATGTGGTACGCGATGACGCTCATGTCGCAGTCGGGGGTGGCGTGCACGCCGAGCAGCGAGCCGTCGCTGATCGACATGACGAAGACGCTGCCCTCCTCCATGGCGACCATCGTCTGCTTCACCCCGCCGCCGTCCATCAGCCGGGCGGCACCCACGGTGAGGCTGCCGATGCCGGAGACGATGGTGGCCAGGTCGGCGGTGGAGCCCCGCGGCCCCTCGGGCCGGTCGGCCTCGGCGGCCGCGCTCTGCACCTCCGGGTCGGACGAGAGCAGGAGCAGCCCGTCGGAGGAGACGACGGCGACGGAGCGGACCCCCGGCACCTCCTCGACGAGGTTGCCCAACAGCCATTGCAGATTGCGGGCCTCGCTGCTCAGCCCGAATGTTCCGGTCGCAGTCAACTGCGTGCCTCCTCGACTGTGTCCCCCGTGTTCTCCTCGGTACGTGCTGTCTGTGCGGCCTCGATCTCGGCGGCCACGTCGCGGCGGCCGTGCTCGGCGCCCCGCTGGAAGCCGCCGAGCCGGCGGCGCAGGGCCTCCGCGTCGACGCCGCGGGTGCGTATCGGCGGGGTGGCGCCGCCGGCCTGCCGCACGATCCGCGGCGTCCGCTTGGGCAGCCCCTTGTCCGTGACCCGCTCCCACCGCCCGGGCCGCGGCCCGGCCTCGTCCGGCAGGCTCTCCGGCTCCTCGACGGCCCGCTCGTGCGCGTCGGGCTCCGGCGGGGGGTCCGGGAGCCTGACCTGGAGCGTGGTCTCGGAGACGGACTCCACGGGAGTCGGGGCGGGGAGGGCGTCGTGGGGGGCGGGCTCGGGCTCCGGCTCGTACGCGGGCGCGGCGGCGGGCTCGGGCGTCGGCTCCGGCTCGTACGCCGGTACGGGCTCGGGCGCGGGGGCCTGCGTGGCCTCCGGCTCGGGCGCCGGGGACTGCGTCGGCTCCGGCTGCCGCTCCGGCAGGGGCGTACCGGCGACGAGGGTGCCTTCTTCCGCGGCCGCCGCGATCGCGCGTTCCGCGGCCTCCACCAGGGGGTCGCGGTGGCGGGAGGGCAGCGTGTTGGAGTTGGCCTCGGCGACCGAGCCGGGGAGCGTGAGCACGGGCGCGTCGCCCGGGACCGGGACCGGCGGGGGCACGGCGGCCGGCGGGGTGGTGGGGAGCAGCGGAAGCGGGAGGACCACGACGGCCGCGACGCCGCCGGGCTTCTGCTCGCGCAGCTCGACCCGTACGCCGTGGCGGGCGGCGAGCAGCGCGGCGACCCGGATGCCGAGCCCCTCGCCCTCGCCGTCGGCGATCGCGGGGTCGGCGAGCCGGGCGTTGAGCTCGGCGAGCCGGTCGGGCGCGATGCCGATGCCGCCGTCCTGGACGGAGAGCATGACCTCGCCGGACTCCAGGAGCCAGCCGGAGAGCTGGACCTGGGAGTCGGGCGGCGAGAAGGAGGTGGCGTTCTCCAGGAGCTCGGCGACCAGGTGGCTCAGGTCGTCCGCGGCGAAGCCGGCGACCTGCGCGTGCGGCGGCAGCGCCTGGATGCTGACCCGCTCGTAGCGCTCGATCTCGCTGACGGCGGCCCGCAGCACGTCGACGAGCGGCACCGGGCCGGGGTGCCCGTGGTGGTGCTCGTGGCCGGCGAGGACCAGGAGGTTCTCGCTGTGGCGGCGCATGACGGTCGCCATGTGGTCGAGCTTGAAGAGGGTGGCGAGGCGGTCCGGGTCCTGCTCGCGCTCCTCCAGCTTCTCGATCACGCCGAGCTGGCGGTCGACCAGCCCGAGGCTGCGCAGCGAGAGGTTGACGAAGGTGTGCTGGACGGTCTGCCGGAGCTTTTCGAGCTCGGCGGTGAGCCGGGCGCTGTGGCCCTGGAGCTCGGCCCGCTGGGCGGCCAGTTCGGCGGCGACGGCCTCGCGGGCGCCGGCCTGGTCGGCGCGCTCGGCGTCGAGCCGCTCGGCGCGGGCGGCGAGCGCGGTCAGCTTGCCCTGGAGGGTGTTGAGGGAGCGGACGACCTGGGCGAACTCGTCGTTGCGGCCGGTGAAGCGGATCGGCTCCTCGGCGTGCGGCTCGGGGGCGGCGGCGAGCCGGGCGGCGCCGATGCGCAGCACGGCGAGCGGCCGGGTGAGGGTGCGGGCCACGTAGGTGGAGATGCCGACGGCGACGAGCAGGCAGCCGCCGAGGAAGGCGATGCGCACTTCGAGCGCGGTGACGTCGTCGTCGCGGAGCGCGGTGAAGCGTTCGGCGCGCTCCGCGGCGAGGGCGGACTCGACGCCGCGCATCTGCTCGATGCGGGCGGAGAGCGCGGCGTCCAGCTTGGCCGGGTCGGTGTTGAGTTCGGACTCGGAGAGCTCGGGCCGGTCGGTGAGCCGGGCCAGGTAGCGCTCGGCGTTCTTGACGTCGGGGCCGGTGACGGTGGCGGCGAGGGAGTCGCGCGCGGGGGTGGTGGCGGCCTGGTCGAAGTCGGCGAGGGCGGCGAGTTCGCGGACCCTGGCCTGCTGGGCGGCGAGGGTCAGCGCGGACCTGGCCCGGTCGGCCTCGGCGGCGCCCTCCGCCTCGTCGGCGACGTAGGTGCCGGTGGCGGGGTCGTAGTGGGTGCCGCCGGTGGACTCGGGCCGGGGGACGGCGAGCGCGGCGAGCAGCAGGCCGCGCTCGGCGGAGGCATGTTCGGTGGCGCGGCCGAGGGCGGCGGGGGCCCGGACGGCCTCGGCGGCGCGCGCGGGGGTGCCCTCGGCGAGCCGGTCGGCGAGGGCCTGGAGCTTGGCGATGACCTCGGTGTACGCCCGGTGCGCGTCGAGCGCGGAGCCCTTGCCGGTGAGGGCGGTGCGGCGGATCGCGGGCAGTCCGGCGAGCTCGCGGCGGAGGTCCTCGGGGGCGGCCGGGCGGATCTCGTCGATCTGGCGGTCGACCCGGGTGGACCGGGCGCTGGTGACCTGGCGCTTGGAGGCGCTGTCGCCGCCCTGCTCGTCGCGTCCCGCGGCGATGTACGCGACGACCTCGTCGCGCTCGTCGGAGAGGGAGTGGGCGAGGGTGACGGCCTGGCGGTCGAGTTCGGCGAGCGCGACCAGGCCGACGGTGTCGTCGAGGTCGCCGGAGGCGGCGAGGATCGCGGGGGCGCCGGCGGCGAGGACGGTGACGCCGACCAGGGCGACACCGGCGACGAGACGGCCGCGGACCCGCTTGGGGCGGCCGGCGGGGGCCTGGGGGGCGCTGTCGGCGCCGTGCGCGGGCAGGCCGGGGTGCTGCGGGTCACCGGGGGTCTGGCTCCGCGCGCCGTTGTTGCTCCGAGGCCGCTTCTTCTGCACCGGTGCTCGCATTCTTGATCGTCCGCCCATGAAGCAGAGGTGACGACCGGTCACATGTAAGAGCCCCCACCCCTGGTGTGTGTCTTCCGACCATTTCAGCGGTTCTGGTCAGGGGACTCGCATCGGCCGCTCCGCCACCCGAACGAGTGAACAACACTCATGAGTTGGCAAACAACTCCTCCCGGTGGCCGCCGGGGCGCCGGGCTTACCCCCGGTTGGATCTTCCGCGCGGGCTTTGGCAGGATGCCCGCCCGCAGCTCCCCGGAGCTTGCGGTTCCGGGCTCCGGGGCCCGTCACGGTCCTTTGGTACAGGCCTGATTCGGCCGTCTGGAGGCGCTGTGAAGGAGTGATGCAGGCCGGGCCCGCCCGGGGCAGACTGGGGATCATGCGCACCGAAGCGGTCACCCTGCCCGGCAGCCCCGAACGCCCCAATGAGGACTGGGCGGCCGCAGCCCTGCCCGCCTCGGGGGCGGGCGGCACGGTCGTGGTCCTCGACGGGGTGACGCCCCCGGCGGGCGACGACGGTTGTGTGCACACGGTGCCCTGGTTCACCGCCCGACTCGGCGGCGCTTTGACGGAACTGTCCGCTTCGCGCCCCGATCTGACGCTGTCCGAGATCCTCGCCCTCGCAATCCGGCGCACCGCGGACGCCCACCGGAACACCTGTGACCTTTCTCACGTGCGGACTCCGCAGGCGACGGTGGCCATGGCGCGCTGGGACGGGGCGACGGTGGAGCACCTCGTCCTGTCGGACGCGGCCCTGCTCCTCCAGGCCGCCGACGGGTCGGTACGCGCGGTGCTCGACGACCGGCTGGACCACGTCCCGGAGGAGGTGCTGCGCTCCCTGGAGGCGACCGACCGGCTGCGCAACCGGGAGGGCGGCTTCTTCACCGCCGCCGCCGATCCGGCCGTGGCCGCGCGGGCGGTGACGGGCACGACGCCCCGCGCGCGGGTGCGGGCCCTGGCGGCGCTCACGGACGGGGCGACCCGCTGGGTGCAGCTGTTCGGGGAGGGCGACTGGGCGGACTGCTTCGGGGTGCTCGCGAAGGAGGGGGCGCACGGCCTGCTCCAGCGGGTCCGGGCGCTGGAGGGCGCCGACGCGGAGGCGGGCGGGGTGCACCGCTGGAAGCTGCACGACGACGCGACGGCGGTGTACGCGGAGCTGTAGGGGGTCACCCCTCCGATCGCACGTTGAAGTGGTGCAGCAGCCGGGCCAGTTCGGCGACCTCGGAACGGTCCCAGTCGGCCAGCTTGCGGACGTACCGTTCGCGCCGCGCGTCCCGCACCCGCCGGAAGCGGCCCTGGCCCTCGTCCGTCAGCCGGACCAGCGAGGCGCGGCCGTCGGCGGGGTCGGGGTCGCGGGCGACCAGCCCGAGCTGTTCGAGGGCGCGCAGCTGACGGCTCATCGTGGCCTTGCCGACGCCGAAGTAGCCGGCCAGATCGGTGGCGCGCTGCGGCCCCGCGTCGTCGAGCCGCACGAAGAGGCCGTAGGCGGCGGGCTCCAGTTCGGGGTGCACTTCGCGGGCCATCTCGCCGGACTGGGCCCGGGCGCGGCGCAGGAAGACCGCCAGTTCGCGCTCCAGGGCGAGGAACTCCTGGTCCACACCACTCCCGCCCTTGGGTGCGGATTCACTCCCCGTACCGCTTCCGTGCACGTCAGCACCCCTCACGCGCTTTCCGCTCGCTGAAAGTTATTTCCGGCCGCGGCCATCGCCGCAGCTCCTCCAGTATTTCGCAGGCGTAGACCAACGGCAGCAGTCGGCCCCTCTTCCGCCGGGCGGGTCTACGTGCGTAGCGTCTCACCCAAGCGCCATCGCTGACATGTCCACTACAGGACAGGTGGACATCGCTCCCCCCACCGAGCCTTTCGGAGGCACGCAATGCGTGTGCACAGATCCGGGACGTCCCCGGCCGGCGCCGCCCTCGCGGCCCTGGCCCTCCTCCTCCCCCTCGCCCTCGGCGCCCTCGCCACCCCCGCCGCCGCCCAGGACCCGGGCGGCGCCCGGCAGACACCCGCCCGCGGCTCCGCGTACATGGGCATGGGCGTGGCCGCGCACGACGGCCGGGGCGCCGAGCCCGCCGGCCTCGCGGTCCAGGCCGTCCAGACCGAGGGCGTGGACGTGTCCAGCCACAACGGCAACGTGGCCTGGTCGACCCTGTGGAACAGCGGGGTGAAGTGGGCCTACGTGAAGGCGACGGAGGGCACGTACTACAAGAACACCTCGTTCACCCAGCAGTACAACGGCTCGTACAACGTGGGCATGATCCGCGGCACGTACCACTTCGCGACGCCCGACACGACGTCGGGCGCGGCCCAGGCCGACTACTTCGTGAACAACGGCGGCGGCTGGTCCGGGGACGGCAGGACGCTGCCGGGCGCGCTGGACATCGAGTGGAACCCGTACGGCGCGACCTGCTACGGCAAGACGCAGGCCGGGATGGTCGCCTGGATCAAGGACTTCCTCGACCGGTACAAGTACCGCACCGGCCGGGACGCGGTGATCTACACGGCGACGAGCTGGTGGACCCAGTGCACCGGCAACTACGGCGGCTTCGCCTCGACCAACCCGCTGTGGATCGCGCGGTACGCCGCGGAGGTCGGCACCCTGCCGGCCGGCTGGGGCTACTACACGATGTGGCAGTACACCTCGTCCGGCCCCACGGTCGGCGACCACAACCACTTCAACGGGGACTACTCGCGGGTGCAGGCGCTCGCGAACGGCTGACCGGTGCGGCGCGGCGGGCCTCCCGGGTGTGCGGCGGCGCACCCGGGAGGCCCGCCCCCTTCGTGCGCACACCCCCGCGTCCCGGCTTTCTCGGACGCACCCCTTGCCCATTGGTATGGACCAATGCGACCCTCGGGGAGCCGCGGGCGAGCCGCAACTCGCCCGCACCGTGCGCACGTTGCTCGTCCCGTACTCCCCCACGCACGAGAGAGAGCTCCGCCATGCCCCGCATCACGACCTCCCGCTCCCGCCGCGCCGCCGCCGCGACCGCACTGACCGCCGCCGTGCTCGTCCCCCTCACGCCCGGCGCCGCGAGCGCCCACGGTGCCGTGTTCAACCCGGTCAGCAGGATCGCCGCCTGTTACGCCGAGGGCCCCGAGGCCCCCAAGTCGCAGGTGTGCAAGGACCTCGTCGCCGACTCCGGCACCCAGCCGCTCTACGACTGGAACGAGGTCAACATCGCCAACGCCGACGGGCAGCACAAGGCGCTGATCCCGGACGGCAAGCTCTGCTCGGCCAACCGCGCGAAGTACCGCGCCCTGGACTGGGCCCGCACCGACTGGCCGGCCACCGCCGTCGCCCCCGGCGCCTTCGGCTTCAAGATCCGTGCCACGGCGGCGCACTCCGGCACGATGACGATGTACATCACCAAGCCGGCCTTCGACCCCACCCAGCCGCTGAAGTGGTCCGACCTCGACACCACCCCGGTCGCCGTCTACAACACCACCCGCACGGCCACCGACGGCTACTACGCCTTCAACGGCACCCTCCCCGCGCGCTCCGGCCGCCACATCGTCTACATGGTGTGGCAGCGCAACGACAGCCCCGAGGCCTTCTACAGCTGCTCGGACGTCACCTTCGGCACCGGTGGCGCCGCCGCCGTCGCCGCGAAGGCCGAGGTCCCGACCGAGGCCGAGCTCGCCGCGGGCGCCCAGCTCTCCACCGTGAGCCACAAGGGCCACGGCGGCGACGAGCAGCCCCCCGCCCTCTCCGCCGAGACCGCCGAGACCCCCGCCTCGCCGCTTCCGCTCGCCCTCGCGGGCGCCGGCGCGCTCGCCGCCTTCGGCGCGGGCAGCATCCTGCTGGCGCGGCGCCGCAACGAGTCCTGAGCACCGCCCCCGGAGGTCCCGCCCGGCGCGCCGCCGCACCGCTCCCGGCCGGCGTGCGCGCCGGGCGGGAGCTACCCCCGCCCGGCCCGGGCCGGGAAGAGGGCGGCGAGCCGGGGCATCCCCGCCTCGTCCAGGGGCTCCTCCCGCGGCGGCGCCTCCGGGTCCGGGGCCTCCTCGCCCTGGGCGGCGTCGAGCGCGTCGAAGAAGGCCTCCCCCTCGTCGGCCACCCCCGTCAGGTCCTCGTAGGCGTCCGCCGCCACGTAGTCCAGCGCCTCCAGGTCGGGCCACTCCTCCGCCTCGCACCAGGAATCCCGGCTCCGCCCCGCGAGCCGGAGCACCTCGGGCACCCCGGCCAGTCCGTCGGGCGACACGAGGGCCTCCTCGAACACCTCGCGCCCCAGACCCACCAGCCACAGCCGGAAGTAGTGGAAGCCGTCGTCGGAGCACCGGCCGCCCAGGATCCGCTCGGCCGCCGACCACAGGTCGGCCCGGTAGGACCGGTCGCAGGCCGCCTCCAGCTCCACCTGGAACGCCACGCACTCCTGCGCCGGCCCCCGCGCCAGCTCCCCCCGCAGCCACTGCAGCCGGTCGTCCCGCGACCCCGGCCGGTGCCGCAGCTCCCCCATCAGCGCCCAGAAGGCCTTCTCGTCCATGCCCGCCGCATCGCAGCCGCCACTGACAACGCCGGTGGGGCGCCCTCCCCTTGGGAGTGCGCCCCACCGGCGTACCGCGGGTCCGGGCGTCAGGCCGCCGCGCCCACCGCGACCTGGGCCGGGGCGAGGGCGATCTCCAGGACCTGCCGGACGTCCGTCACCGGGTGGACCTCCAGCTTCTCCAGGATCTCGGCCGGGACGTCGTCCAGGTCGGCCTCGTTCCGCTTGGGGATCACGACCGTCGTGATGCCCGCCCGGTGCGCGGCGAGGAGCTTCTGCTTCAGGCCGCCGATCGGGAGCACCCGGCCGGTCAGGGACACCTCGCCGGTCATCGCGACGTCCGTGCGGACCAGCCGGCCCGACAGGAGCGAGGCGAGGGCGGTGGTCATCGTGATGCCCGCGCTCGGACCGTCCTTCGGGACCGCGCCCGCCGGGAAGTGGATGTGCACGCCGCGGTCCTTGAGACCGGTGACGGGCAGCTCCAGCTCCGCGCCGTGCGAGCGGAGGAAGGAGAGCGCGATCTGCGCGGACTCCTTCATCACGTCGCCCAGCTGGCCGGTGAGGGTGAGCCCGGCCGCGCCCGTCTCCGGGTCGGCGAGCGAGGCCTCGACGAAGAGCACGTCGCCGCCCGCGCCGGTCACGGCGAGACCGGTCGCGACCCCGGGCACCGAGGTCCGGCGCTCGGCCGGGTCCTGGGCCGACTCGGGCACGTGGTGCGGGCGCCCGATGAGGCCGCGCAGCTCGTCCGGGCCGACGGTGAACGGCAGCTCCCGGTCGCCCAGTTCGTGCTGGGCGGCCACCTTGCGCAGCAGCCGCGCGATGGACCGCTCCAGGGTGCGGACGCCCGCCTCCCGGGTGTACTCGCCGGCGAGCCTGCGCAGCGCCGCCTCCTCCAGCACGACCTCGCCCGGCTCCAGGCCGGCCTTCTCCAGCTGCCGGGGCAGCAGGTGGTCGCGGGCGATGACGACCTTCTCGTCCTCGGTGTAGCCGTCGAGCCGGACGAGCTCCATGCGGTCGAGCAGCGCCTCGGGGATGGCTTCGAGGACGTTGGCGGTGGCCAGGAACACCACGTCCGACAGGTCGAGTTCGACCTCCAGGTAGTGGTCCCGGAAGGTGTGGTTCTGCGCGGGGTCGAGGACTTCGAGGAGGGCCGCCGCCGGGTCGCCCCGGTAGTCGGATCCGACCTTGTCGATCTCGTCGAGCAGGACCACCGGGTTCATGGACCCGGCCTCCTTGATGGCGCGGACCACCCGGCCTGGCAGGGCGCCCACGTACGTGCGCCGGTGGCCGCGGATCTCGGCCTCGTCGCGCACGCCGCCGAGGGCGACCCGCACGAACGTGCGCCCCATCGCGTGGGCGACGGACTCGCCGAGCGAGGTCTTGCCGACGCCGGGCGGCCCGACGAGCGCGAGCACGGCACCGCCGCGTCGCCCGCCGACCACGCCGAGCCCGCGCTCGGCGCGCCGCTTGCGCACCGCCAGGTACTCGGTGATCCGCTCCTTCACGTCCTCCAGGCCGGCGTGCTCGGCGTCGAGGACGGCCTTGGCGCCCTGGATGTCGTACGCGTCCTCCGTCCGCTCGTTCCACGGCAGTTCGAGGACCGTGTCGAGCCAGGTCCTGATCCAGGAACCCTCGGGCGACTGGTCGCTGGAGCGCTCCAGCTTCTCGACCTCCTTGAGGGCGGCCTCCCGCACCTTCTCCGGCAGCTCGGCGGCCTCCACGCGCGCCCGGTAGTCGTCGGACTCGTCGGCCCCGTTCCCGTTCCCGGCGGTCTCGCCGTTGAGCTCGCGCAGCTCCTTGCGCACGGCTTCGAGCTGGCGGCGCAGCAGGAACTCGCGCTGCTGCCTGTCGACGCCCTCCTGGACGTCCTTGGCGATGGTCTCGGCGACGTCCTGCTCGGCCAGGTGCTCGCGCAGCTGCGCGGTGGCCAGCTTCAGGCGGGCGACCGGGTCGGCGGTCTCCAGGAGCGCGACCTTCTGCTCGACGGTGAGGAAGGGCGAGTAGCCGGAGTTGTCGGCGAGGGCGCCGACGCCGTCGATCTGCTGGACGCGGTCGACGACCTGCCAGGCGCCGCGCTTCTTGAGCCAGCTGGTGGCCAGCGCCTTGTACTCCTTGACCAGTTCGGTCACGGAGCCGGGCAGCGGATCGGGCAGGGTCTCCTCGACGGCGGTTCCCTCGACCCACAGGGCCCCGCCGGGCCCGGTCGTGCCGGCGCCGATGCGGACCCGGCCGCGGCCGCGGATGAGCGCGCCGGGGTCGCCGTCGGACAGCCGCCCGACCTGCTCGACCGTGCCGAGCACACCGGTCCCGGCGTAGGTGCCGTCCACCCGGGGCACGAGCAGCACCCGCGGCTTGCCCGTGCCACCGCGTGCGGCGGCCTGGGCGGCCTCGACGGCGGCCCGGACGTCGTTGTCGGACAGGTCCAGCGGCACCACCATTCCGGGCAGCACGACCTCGTCGTCGAGCGGCAGCACAGGCAGAGTGAGCGGCACGGACGCCATGGACTCAGAAGCCATGATCTCCCCTTCGGCAGTCAAGTTGAGCTATGTGGACTCAATGCACGTGAGCCGAGGAATGTTCCCCGCCGCGCGTTCGCTCTGAGCGATCACCCCCGCACGCTCTCTGCGCAGCGGCTGTAATACCCCCATGAACACTGCATCCATTACTTCTGCCTGGGTGGCCGGCTGGACCGTCTCCCGCGGCACCCCGCCCGCCGTCGTCGAACCCTGGGGCTACCGGATCCACGTGGGCCTCCCCCGGCACCCCTTCCGGCACGTGCTGCCACACCCGGACGCGGCCTCCGTGGGCAGGCTGTGCGCCGCGATCACCGAGCCGTACGCGTGGCTCAAGGTGATGGCGACGCCCGAGGAGGTGGCGCCGTGGATCACGGAGGGCTGGACGATCCCCGACGACCCGGGGTTCATGATGACCAAGAAGCTGGACCCGGCGGCCCGCCCCGCGCCCCCGGACGGCTACGCCCGGACGACGGAGACCGACGAGGGCGTGATCCGGGTCCGGATCCTCGCCCCGGACGGCACCCTCGCCGCCCGCGGGCAGATCGCGCCGACCGGGGAGACGGCCGTCGCCGACCAGATCGAGACGGACCCCGCCCACCGCCGCCGCGGCCTCGGCGCCAACGTCATGCGCACCCTGGAGGCGGCGGCCGCGCAGGCGGGCGCGGAGACCGGCGTCCTGGCGGCGACCACCGACGGGATGGCCCTGTACGACTCGCTCGACTGGTACTACCGGGGGCCGCTGACCGGCATCGTGCGCGCGGCTTGAGCCGTTCCGGCTGCACGGCACCGGGAGAGGGGGCATGCTCGCTGCATGCAGAGCGGAAAGAGGTACGGGGCCGCGGCCCTGCTGGCCGCGGTGGTGACCGTGACGGGCTGCGGCCAGGCCCCCGCGACCCCCGCCGACGCCCCGGCGACCGCGTCACCGACCGCCGGCACCCGGGAGCCCGCCCCCCAGGAGGTCCTGGTCGAGGTGGTGGTCAACGGCGGCTTCGCCGGCGTCTCGAACAAGCTGGTCGTGCACTACGACGGCACGTACACCACCCGCACCGGAACCGAGGCCCCGAAGAGCGGGCGGATGACCCCCGCCGAGGTCGCCGAGCTGCGCGCCGCGCTGGAGGACCCGGCCTACGCGAAGGTCCCGGCCCGGCCGAGCGGGAGCCCGATCGCCGACGGGTTCACGTACGCCGTCACGCACGCCCACCGGCTGGTGATCGCGGGCGACGGCGAACGCCCGCCGGCCCTGGACCGCGTCTTCAAGGCCCTCCCCGAGGGCGGCCCGCCGACGGGGCGCTAGGCCGCGCCTTTCGGCTCGTGCCGGGCCCGCCGGGGAACCCTCAGGCCCGGATCTCCTCGTACTGGCGGCGCAGGAAGTCCCGCACCCGCCCCGGCATGTCCAGCGCCCCGGGGTCGAGGGCCCACTGGATCTGGAGCCCGTCCATGACGGCGAGCTGCTCCCTGCCGACGGCCTCGCAGTCGATGCCCGTCCGCAGCTCGCCGCGCTCGACGGCGCGCTCCAGGAGGTCGACGGTGTGGCGGAGGATGCGGGCGTACCGCTCCTTGAAGTACTCGTGGGCGGGGTGTCCGAGGTTGCCGGACTCGCCGACCAGCACGTTGAACATCCGCACGATGCCGGGCCGCCGGGTGTTGTCCTCGATCAGCGCCACCAGGGTGTCGAGGTACCCGGCGTAGGACGCGGGCTCCTCGCTGAAGAGCCGCTCGACGTCGTGCTCCTCGCTCTGCGCGAGCACGGAGAGCAGCAGGTCCTCCTTGCTGCGGAAGTGGTGGAGCAGCCCGCCCTGGGTGATGCCGCAGTCGTTGGCGATCCGGGCCAGCGAGGAGGCGTGGAAGCCCCACCGGCCGAAGTGCTCGACGGCGGTGTCCAGGATCTTCCGGCGCCGCGCGTCACCGACCGCGTAACTGCCCCGACCTGCACTTCTACGGGCCGCTCGCCCCTCGCTCTCCGGCATGGCCACACCCTAACGAAGCCCCGGACGCACCCCACCCGCCCTGTGACCCACGCCACATCACACAAACCTAGTAGGTACTCGGTTTTGGCGCTTAGCCTGACGGTCCGATCAGAGACGTCAGAGCAGGTACGGACATGCACCCCTACCAGGACCCCACCCGCCCGGTCGCCGAGCGCGTCGAGGACCTCCTCTCCCGCATGACCCTGGAGGAGAAGGCCGGACAGCTCTTCCACTCCATGCTGATGATGAATCCGGACGGCACCCCGGTGACCGAGACCGACGGCTCGATGCTGCCGTTCACCACCCCGGAGCTCATCGAGGGCCGCGGGCTCACCCACTTCAACCTGCTCGGCACCCACGGCGCCCGCGAGATGGCCCTGTGGCACAACGCGATCCAGGAGATGGCCGCCGCCACGCGCCTCGGCATCCCGGTCTCGCTCTCCACGGACCCCCGGCACGCCTTCACCGACAACATCGGCGCGTCCTTCAACTCCGGCGCCTTCTCCGCCTGGCCCGAGGCCCTCGGCCTCGCCGCCGTCCGCGACCCGGAGCTGGTCTTCCGCTTCGCCGACACCGTGCGCCGCGAGTACCTCTCGGTCGGCTTCCGCACGGCGCTCCACCCGCAGATCGACCTCGCCACCGAGCCCCGCTGGTCCCGCCAGTCCGGCACCTTCGGCTCCGACGCGGCCCTCACCGGCGAACTCGTCCGCGCCTACGTCCTCGGCCTCCAGGGCGAGGAGCTGGGCCCGGACTCGGTCGCGGCGATGGTCAAGCACTTCCCGGGCGGCGGCCCGCAGAAGGACGGCGAGGACCCGCACTTCGCGCACGGCAAGGAGCAGGTCTACCCGGGCGGCCTGCGCGACCTGCACCTGGAGCCCTTCAAGGCCGCCATCGCCGCCGGCTGCTCGCAGATGATGCCGTACTACGGCCAGCCCGTCGGCACCGACTGGGAAGAGGTGGGCTTCGGCTTCAACCGGGGCGTCATCCAGGGCCTCCTGCGCGAGGAGCTCGGCTTCACCGGCATCGTCTGCACCGACTGGGGCCTGCTCAACGACAGCGAGATCTTCGGCGAGCCGCACGGCGCCCGGGCCTGGGGCGTGGAGCACCTGAGCGTGGCCGAGCGCGCGGCGAAGGCCCTGGACGCGGGCGCGGACCAGTTCGGCGGCGAGGAGTGCCCCGAGGTGATCGTGGAGCTGGTGCGCTCGGGCCGCGTGGCCGAATCCCGCGTGGACGCCTCCGTACGCCGCCTGCTGCACGAGAAGTTCGTCCTCGGCCTCTTCGACGAGCGCCGGTACGTCGACCCCGACGAGGCCGCGGAGACCGTCGGCCGGGCCGACTTCGCCGCGCTCGGCGCCGCCGCCCAGCGCCGCTCCCTGACGGTCCTCACCGCCGGCCCGCTCCCCGTCGGGAACCGGCCGAAGCTATACGTGGAGAACGTGGACCCGGTCACGGCGGCGGCCTACGGCGAGGTGGTGGCCACCCCCGCGGAGGCGGACCTGGCGGTCCTGCGCCTGCGCACCCCGTACGAGGAGCGCCCGAACAAGTTCGAATCGTTCTTCCACTCGGGCTCGCTCGCCTTCCCCGAACCCGAGCTGACCCGCATCCTGGCCCTCCTCGACACCACCCCCACCCTGGTGTGCGTGAACCTGGAGCGCCCGGCCGTCCTCCCGGAGATCGCGGAGCACGCGGCGGCCCTGATCGCCGACTACGGGGCGAGCGACGAGGCCCTGCTGGACGTGGCCTTCGGCCGGGCGAAGCCGGAGGGCCGGCTCCCCTTCGAGCTGCCGCGCTCCATGGCGGCGGTGGAGGCCTCGCGTCCGGACGTCCCGAACGACACGGCGGACCCGGTCTTCCCGTACGGCCACGGCCTGGAGCTCTGAGCCGCACCCACCCCACCGATCCACCGCAGCACACCCACAGACCGCGGGGCTCCTGACGCCGCCCCGCGCCCGATCCGGGGCCCTCCCGTGGGGGGCAGGGCCCCGGATCGCCTTGTACCCGCCACATGCCATGCACATGACAGGAAGGGACATCCTGATGCGCACCTACCTCGCCCTCACCACCGCGGCGGCCACGCTCCTGGCCGCGGGAGCCACGGCCTACGCGGTGACGCCCGCCCATCCCGGCCCCGCCGCCAAGCCCCTCGCCGGCCTCCGCGTCCTGATCTCCAACGACGACTCGATGCAGGCCGCCAAGGCGAGCAACTCCGACGGCCTCGGCCTCTACGAGCTGCGCCGCGCGATGTGCGCCGCCGGTGCGGACGTCGTCGTGATGGCCCCCTGGCAGGTCCAGTCGGGCAAGGGCACGGCCGTCACCAACGGCGGGGTGGTCACCGCCCAGCGCCGCACCGCCCTGCCGGCGGGCTACGAGGACGACTGCTCGGCCGCCCCCTCCCAGGGCGCCGTCTTCGGCGTGTGCCTGGCCGCGGGCCCCTGCGGCAAGGACACCCCGAGCGCCACCCCCGCCGACACGGTGAAGCTCGCCCTGCGCGGCGGGCTGAGAGCGAAGGTGGGCTGGAAGGAGGCCCCCGACCTGGTCCTCACCGGCATCAACTCGGGCCCGAACGTCTCCGCGAGCGTCAACGACTCGGGCACGGTCGGCGCCGCGGTCGCGGCCGTCGACCAGGGCGTCCCGGCCCTCGCCTTCTCCTCCTCGGGCGACGAGAGCAACACGTTCTTCCCGCGCGAGAACTACCGCGCCCACGCCGAGTTCGGCGCCCGGCTCGTCGCGGGCCTCAGGGCGCGCTCCCTGCTCACCCCGGAGTTCGCGCTCAAGGTCGACTACCCGGACGTGAGCACCGGACAGCGGGCCCGGCCCGCGGTGTGGACGCGGGTCGGCGACGGCGCGGTGGTCTACCACGCCTTCGAGCAGCGCGGCACGAGCGACTCCTTCGACATCGCGCTGGGGCTGTGCCCGTTCGACGGCACCGGCGAGGGCGAGTGCGCGGAGGGCCGGAAGGACGCCGACTCGACCTGGCTGCTCGACAAGGGCCACGTCACGGTCGCCCCGATCACCTGGGACCGCACGTACGGCACCCCCGTCGAGGCGCGCCGCACGCTGAAGCGGATCGAACAGTACGTCGAGCACGACGCGCCGCGCCCGTAAAGAGAAGGCGCCCCAACCCCGTACTCCGTAAGGTGTTCGGCCCGGCCCCCGCCGCCGGCTGCGGACGGCCGGGCCGAGTGCCGGACGAGAACGGACGAGAACGGAGCGCACCTTGACGACCATCCCCGTCACCGTCGACCGCCGCGAGGGCCCGTACGGGGAGGTGGTCCTGCGCAGACGCTCCACGGCGCAGGACGACGACGTCTACGAGATCATCGCCAACGGCACCTTCCTGATGGACACGTCCGACGGACGCTCGGAGCGGCTCCTGGTCGACGCGGCGATGGCGGCGCTCCCGGAAGCGGCGCGCGACTCGGGCCCGGCCGTCCTCATCGGCGGCCTGGGCGTCGGCTTCTCGCTCGCGCACGCCGCCGCCGACCCCCGCTGGCGCCGGATCGCGGTCGCGGAACGCGAGGAGGCGGTCATCGACTGGCACCGCGCGGGCCCGCTGGCGGCGATCTCGGGCCGGGCGCTCGGGGACGAGCGCACCGTGATCCTGCACACGGACCTCCTGGCGTACCTCCGCACCACCCCGGACACGTACGACGCCCTCTGCCTGGACATCGACAACGGCCCCGACTGGACGGTCACCGAGGACAACGAATCCCTGTACTCGGCCCAGGGGTTGGCGGTCTGCAAGGACCGTCTGGCACCCGGCGGGATCCTCGCCGTGTGGTCCGCCCGGCCGTCCGCCGATTTCGAAGAGTCGTTGCGGAATGCCGGATTCAGCGGGGTACGGACCGAAGAGATCCCGGTTGCCCGGGGCGTCCCCGACGCGGTCCACCTCGCCGTCCGGCCTGCGTAGCCGGGACGCCGCCGGTACCTCTAGGCTGCTGCACCGACATCGGCGACGCGAGGCGGGGCAATGGAGCAGACACACACCACTCACCAGGGTGCGGCGACTCCGGGGGCCCAGCGGCGGGTCCTTGTCGTCGAGGACGACGCCACCATCGTGGAGGCCATCTCGGCGCGGCTGCGCGCCGAGGGCTTCCTGGTGCAGACGGCGACCGACGGCCCCGCAGCGGTGGACGCGGCGGAGGCCTGGCAGCCGGACCTGATGGTCCTCGACGTGATGCTGCCCGGCTTCGACGGCCTGGAGGTCTGCCGCCGGGTCCAGGCCCAGCGCCCCGTCCCGGTCCTGATGCTCACGGCCCGTGACGACGAGACGGACATGCTGGTCGGCCTCGGCGTCGGCGCCGACGACTACATGACGAAGCCGTTCTCGATGCGCGAGCTGGCCGCCCGGGTGCACGTCCTGCTGCGCCGGGTGGAGCGCGCCGCGCTGGCGGCGGTCACCCCGCGCAGCGGCATCCTGCGGCTGGGCGAGCTGGAGATCGACCACGCGCAGCGCCGGGTCCGGGTCAGGGCCGAGGACGTGCACCTGACGCCGACCGAGTTCGACCTGCTGGTCTGCCTGGCGAACACGCCCCGCGCGGTGCTCTCCCGCGAGCAGCTGCTGGCGGAGGTGTGGGACTGGGCGGACGCCTCCGGCACCCGGACCGTGGACAGCCACATCAAGGCGCTGCGCCGGAAGATCGGCGCCGAGCGCATCCGCACGGTCCACGGGGTCGGCTACGCGCTGGAGACCCCGGCGCCGTGAACCGGCCGCGGCGGGACGCCGGCCACCGCCCGCGGCGGGAGCGGCACCGGATAGTGATCTCGATCAAGACCAAGCTGGGCGCCCTGGTGGTCGGGGCCGTGCTGCTGACCTCGTGCCTGGCGCTGGTCGCGATCCGCACCTCGACGGAGTTCCGCTACATCACGATCTTCGCGATGATCGCGACCCTGCTGATCACCCAGTTCGTGGCGCAGTCGCTGACCGCGCCGCTGGACGAGATGAACACGGTGGCCGGGTCGATCTCCCGCGGCGACTTCAGCCGCCGGGTGCGCGGCGCGGACCGCCGGGACGAGCTGGGCGACCTCGCCCTGACGATCAACCGCATGGCGGACGACCTGGAGGCGGTGGAGCGGCACCGCAAGGAGCTGGTGGCGAACGTCTCGCACGAGCTGCGCACGCCCATCGCCGCACTCCGCGCGGTGCTGGAGAACGTGGTGGACGGGGTCTCCGAGGCCGATCCGGAGACGATGCGGACGGCCCTGAAGCAGACCGAGCGGCTCGGCCGGCTGGTGGAGACGCTGCTCGACCTGTCACGGCTCGACAACGGTGTCGTGAAGCTCAGGACGCGCCGTTTCGAGGTCTGGCCCTACCTTTCCGGGGTGCTGCGGGAGGCGAACCTGGCGGCCTCCCAGCGCGGCCTGACCACCAGCTCGGGGCTCCACAACCGGACGGACGTGCACCTGCACCTGGACGTGTCGCCGCCGGAGCTGACCGCGCACGCGGACGCCGAGCGGCTGCACCAGGTGATGGCGAACCTGATCGACAACGCGGTGAAGCACTCGCCGCCGCACGGCCGGGTGACCGTACGGGCCCGGCGCGGGCCGTTCCCGGACTCCCTGGAGGTGGAGGTCGAGGACGAGGGCCCGGGCATTCCGGAGGCGGAGCGGCACAAGGTCTTCGAGCGCTTCAACCGGGGCGCGGTCCGCGCCCAGCAGGGCCCCGGCAGCGACGGCGGCACGGGGCTGGGCCTCGCGATCGCCCGCTGGGCGGTGGATCTGCACGGTGGCCACATCGGGGTGGCCGAATCGTCACGGGGATGCCGCATCAGGCTCACCCTTCCGGGCAGCCTTCCGGCGCGAGATTGACGTAGGGTTCGAACCGGAAGCAGGCGTTCTGCGTGTACCCGTACGAGCACTCGTACGAGAGACGCGCGTGACGTGGTCAGGAACAGGTCAGGGATGCGCCCCCAGGGGGGCCGCACCCGCGCTTTCCCCTACCCGTACGAGGGCAGAACCACGCTTGTTTCCCGCCATTCATGGCACTGAAACACCCCGTCAAGTGTGACTTGCGCGACGTTGGAGTGCCCGGCCTGCACCTCCCGGCCAGGGAGGCGTAGCCTTTATTTCCGCTGTCCATCACCTTGTGAAGCGGAAGAGGGCGGTTGCCGCCGTGTCGTCTCAGTCCCCCAGTACCCCGAGCTCCCCGACCGACCAAAGCGGGCAGGGAAAGTCTCCTGCCGCCGCCTTCGGTGCCAATGAGTGGCTCGTCGACGAGATCTACCAGCAGTACCTCCAGGACCCGAATTCGGTCGATCGTGCCTGGTGGGACTTCTTCGCCGACTACAAGCCCGGCGCCGCGGAGGCCCCCGCCGCCCCGGCCGCCACCACGCCGAGCGCCTCCAGCGCGCCCGTGACGCCGCAGACGGGCCCCGCACAGGCCGCGCCTGCCGCCGCTCCGGCCGCCACGGTGCCGGCCCCGGCCCCGGCTCCCGCGAAGCCCGCCGCGGCGCCCGTCGCCCCGGCCGCGGCTCCCGCGAAGCCGGCCGCCGCGGCTCCGGCCCCGGTCAAGGCCAAGGAGGCCACCGAGGCCCCCGCCGGCCCCGAGCTGGTCACCCTGCGCGGTCCGGCCGCCGCGGTCGCGAAGAACATGAACGCCTCGCTGGAGATGCCGACGGCCACGTCCGTCCGCGCCGTCCCGGTGAAGCTGCTCTTCGACAACCGCATCGTCATCAACAACCACCTGAAGCGCGCCCGGGGCGGGAAGATCTCCTTCACCCACCTCATCGGCTACGCGATGGTGCAGGCCATCAAGGCCATGCCGGCGATGAACCACTCCTTCGCGGAGAAGGACGGCAAGCCGACCCTGGTCAAGCCGGAGCACGTGAACTTCGGCCTCGCGATCGACCTGGTGAAGCCGAACGGCGACCGCCAGCTCGTCGTCGCCGGCATCAAGAAGGCCGAGACCCTGAACTTCTTCGAGTTCTGGCAGGCCTACGAGGACATCGTCAAGCGCGCCCGCGTCGGCAAGCTGACGATGGAGGACTTCACCGGCGTCACGGTCTCGCTGACCAACCCCGGCGGCCTCGGCACCGTCCACTCCGTCCCGCGTCTGATGCCCGGACAGTCGGTCATCATGGGCGTCGGCTCGATGGACTACCCGGCCGAGTTCCAGGGCACCTCCCAGGACACCCTGAACAAGCTGGGCATCTCGAAGGTCATGACCCTGACCTCGACCTACGACCACCGGGTCATCCAGGGCGCCGCCTCCGGCGAGTTCCTGCGGATCGTCGCCAACCTCCTCCTCGGCGAGGACGGCTTCTACGACGACGTCTTCAAGTCGCTGCGCATCCCCTACGAGCCGGTCCGCTGGCTCAAGGACATCGACGCCTCGCACGACGACGACGTCACCAAGGCCGCGCGCGTCTTCGAGCTGATCCACTCCTACCGGGTCCGCGGCCACGTCATGGCCGACACCGACCCGCTGGAGTACAAGCAGCGCAAGCACCCCGACCTGGACATCACCGAGCACGGCCTCACCCTGTGGGACCTGGAGCGCGAGTTCGCGGTCGGCGGCTTCGCCGGCAAGTCGATGATGAAGCTCCGCGACATCCTCGGCGTGCTCCGCGACTCGTACTGCCGCACCACCGGCATCGAGTTCATGCACATCCAGGACCCGAAGCAGCGCAAGTGGATCCAGGACCGCGTGGAGCGCCCGCACGCCCGCGTGGAGCGCGAGGAGCAGCTGCGCATCCTGCGCCGCCTGAACTCGGCCGAGGCCTTCGAGACCTTCCTGCAGACGAAGTACGTCGGCCAGAAGCGCTTCTCCCTGGAGGGCGGCGAGTCCGTCATCCCGCTGCTCGACGCGGTCATCGACTCCGCCGCGGAGTCGCGCCTCGACGAGGTCGTCATCGGCATGGCCCACCGCGGCCGCCTGAACGTCCTCGCCAACATCGTCGGCAAGTCGTACGCGCAGATCTTCCGCGAGTTCGAGGGCAACCTCGACCCGAAGTCGATGCACGGCTCCGGCGACGTCAAGTACCACCTGGGCGCCCAGGGCACCTTCACCGGCCTGGACGGCGAGCAGATCAAGGTCTCGCTCGTCGCCAACCCCTCCCACCTGGAGGCGGTCGACCCGGTCGTGGAGGGTGTCGTCCGCGCCAAGCAGGACGTCATCAACAAGGGCGGCACGGACTTCACCGTCCTGCCGGTCGCCCTGCACGGCGACGCGGCCTTCGCCGGCCAGGGCGTCGTGGCCGAGACGCTGAACATGTCGCAGCTGCGCGGCTACCGCACCGGCGGCACGGTCCACATCGTCATCAACAACCAGGTCGGCTTCACGGCGGCTCCCGAGTCGTCCCGCTCCTCCATGTACGCCACCGACGTGGCCCGCATGATCGAGGCGCCGATCTTCCACGTGAACGGCGACGACCCGGAGGCCGTGGTCCGCGTCGCGCGGCTCGCCTTCGAGTTCCGCCAGACGTTCAACAAGGACGTCGTGATCGACCTCATCTGCTACCGCCGCCGCGGTCACAACGAGGGCGACAACCCGCAGTTCACGAACCCGCAGATGTACACCCTGATCGACAAGAAGC
Source organism: Streptomyces showdoensis (assembly GCF_039535475.1). Classification (NCBI taxonomy): domain Bacteria; kingdom Bacillati; phylum Actinomycetota; class Actinomycetes; order Kitasatosporales; family Streptomycetaceae; genus Streptomyces; species Streptomyces showdoensis. Next base: position 199,901 of record NZ_BAAAXG010000026.1, read on the forward strand.
GCTCGGTGCGCAAGCTCTACACCGAGTCCCTGATCGGTCGCGGCGACATCACCCTGGAAGAGGCGGAGCAGGCGCTCCAGGACTTCCAGGGCCAGCTGGAGAAGGTCTTCGCGGAGGTCCGCGAGGCCACCGCCGCCCCGGCCTCCCCGCAGGTCCCGGACGCGCGTCCCGAGTTCCCGGTCGCCGTCACCACGGCGGTCTCCGCGGAGGTCGTGAAGCGGATCGCCGAGTCGCAGGTCAACATCCCGGAGCGGATCACGGTCCACCCGCGTCTGCTCCCGCAGATGCAGCGCCGTGCCGCCTCGATCGACGACGGCACCATCGACTGGGGCTTCGGCGAGACCCTCGCCATCGGCTCGCTGCTGATGGAGGGCACCCCGGTCCGCCTGTCGGGCCAGGACTCCCGCCGCGGCACCTTCGGCCAGCGCCACGCGGTCCTCGTGGACCAGGAGACCGGCGAGGACTACACCCCGCTGCTCTACCTGGCCGAGGACCAGGCCCACTACAACGTCTACGACTCGCTGCTCAGCGAGTACGCGGCGATGGGCTTCGAGTACGGCTACTCGCTGGAGCGCCCGGACTCCCTGGTCATCTGGGAGGCCCAGTTCGGTGACTTCGTCAACGGCGCGCAGACCGTCGTCGACGAGTTCATCTCCTCGGCCGAGCAGAAGTGGGGCCAGACCTCCGGCGTCACGCTGCTCCTGCCGCACGGCTACGAGGGCCAGGGCCCGGACCACTCGTCCGCGCGCCCGGAGCGCTTCCTCCAGATGTGCGCCCAGGACAACATGACGGTCGCCATGCCGACGCTGCCGTCGAACTACTTCCACCTCCTGCGCTGGCAGGTGCACAACCCGCACCACAAGCCGCTCATCGTCTTCACCCCGAAGTCGATGCTGCGTCTGAAGGCCGCGGCGTCGAAGGTCGAGGAGTTCACCACCGGCGGCTTCCGCCCGGTGATCGGCGACGAGACGGTCAACCCGGCGGACGTCCGCAAGGTCGTCTTCTGCGCGGGCAAGGTCTACTACGACCTGGAGGCCGAGCGTCAGAAGCGCGGCGACACGGAGACCGCGATCATCCGCCTCGAGCGCCTGTACCCGCTGCCGGGTGCCGAGCTCCAGGCCGAGATCGCCAAGTACCCGAACGCGGCGAAGTACATCTGGGCCCAGGAGGAGCCGGCGAACCAGGGTGCCTGGCCGTTCATCGCGCTCAACCTGATCGACCACCTGGACCTGGCGGTCGGCGCGGACATCCCGGCGGGCGAGCGCCTGCGCCGGATCTCCCGCCCGCACTCCTCGTCCCCGGCGGTCGGCTCGGCCAAGCGCCACCAGGCCGAGCAGGCGCAGCTGGTCTCGGAGGTCTTCGACGCCTGAGTCGGAGCCCGAGCACCACGGAGGCCCGGCACCCCCTCGGGGTGCCGGGCCTCCGGCGTGTCCGCGACCGCTCACGGGCTCGCGCGGGAGCCCCCGCACGGACTCAGAGGAAGGCCTCGAAGTCCCAGTACGGGCGGATCCGCTGACGGGCCGACAGGGTGTGCGGGTGCTGGGCGCCGAGGGTGCGGGTGAGGGTCAGCAGGGCGTCCTCCTCCAGCTTCCCGGCCTCCTCGGTCTCGCGCAGGCCGCGCAGGTCGGTGGCGAGCGCGATCTGGCAGGACAGGGTGAGCGGATGCTCGCCGCCGAGGGTGTGCCGGGCCCGGCGCAGGGCGTCGCGGCTGAGCTCGGCGGCGTCGGCGACCCGGCCGTTGAAGTTGCGGGCCGCGCCGGCGTTGAGGGCGCAGCCGAGGACCCACGGGTGGTCGGGGCCGAGGGAGGCGGTCAGCCCGGCGAGGGACGCCTCCAGCATCGCGAGCGCGTCGGCCCGCTCGCCGGCCGCCTGCATGACCAGCCCCGTGCTGGACAGCATGCCGGTGGCGAAGGGATGGGCCGGGCCGAGGAGCGAGCGGTAGCCGGCCTCGGCCTCGTTGATGAGGTCCCTGGCCTGGGCGAGGTCGCCGTGCTCGCGCAGGAAGCTGCCGTAGTCGTTGATGAACGCGAGCGTGACGTAGTGGCCCCGGCCGTGGACCTGTTCCAGCTGGTCGAGGGCGGTGGCCATCATGGCGCCGATGTCCCGCTGGAAGCCGCCCTCCCGGCGCCGGCACAGGGTCAGCTGCGCGCGGGCCTTGAGCGTCTGCGGGTGCAGCGGCCCGAGGACCTGGACGTGCATCTTCAGGTTGGACTCCTGGCGGGCCAGGGCGTCCCGGTAGCGGCCGAGCAGACGCAGGTCCTGGGCGAGGGCGATGCCGGAGTTGAGGGTGTTGGCGTGGCGGGGGCGCAGGACGGTCTCGCGGGTGGCGAGGGTCTCGACGTCGAGGTCGTACGCCTCCTGGTAGCGCCCGAGGAGCCGCAGCCCGAGGCCGAGGTTGAAGCGGGCGACGAGGGTGACGAACTCGGTGTCGCCGAGCAGCCTCCTGGACTCGTCCAGGACTTCGCGCTGGAGGGTCTCCGCCTCGCCGTACTGGCCGAGGTGGCGCAGGTCGCTGGCGATGGCGCCGCCGCAGAGCATGACGCCGAGCTCGTTGACGGGGGCGTCCTGGGTGAGCCGTTCCCGCAGGGCGTGGTCCAGCTGGTGCGCCTCGCGGAACCGGCCGCTGGAGCGCAGGACGTTGCCCTCCTGGGTGGTCAGGTCGAGCATGGGCTGGGCGAGCGGCGGCATGAACGCGCTCCAGCAGGCCCGGATCTTCTCGGCGAGCCGGGCGCCGGCCGTGTACTCGCCGCTGCGGTAGCAGTAGCGCAGGCAGTTGAGGACGGCGGTCTGGACGCGCGGGTTGTGGCTTTCGAGGGCGCCGGAGGGCTCCAGGTGGGGCAGGAGTTCGGCGTAGCGGGGCCAGTGGCGGCTGTCCATCGGGTTGCCGGGGTCGGCCTCGGCGAGCAGCGTGCGGATGGCCTTGCGGTGGGCGGCCCGGTGCGGGCCGTCGGTGAGCCGGGACACGATGTCGTGGACGAGCCGGTGCATGTGCACCGACTCCTGGTGCGGGCCGAGCTCGTTGGCGGGTCCGCGCGCGTCGCGGGTGAGGACGGAGAAGTTGACCAGGGTGTCGAGGGCCCGGCTCCAGGAGGGCAGGTCCGTGGTCATCCAGCGCAGGTCCTCGGGAAGTTCGGCCTGCGGGTAGGCGCGGACGATGCCGAGGGGGATGCGGCCGGGGGCGAAGGAGGCGCACAGGCTGAGGATCTCGACGGCCTGCGGCTGGGAGCGTCGGAGCCGGTTGATCAGTATCGACCAGGAGGTGAGGGAGGCGTGCGGGAAGCCGTCGACGGCGGCGGGCTCGTCGACGGTGGACAGCCGGCCCTCACGGACCATCCGCAGGTACTCGGGGACCTCCATGCGGGACTCGCCGAGCCAGGCGGCGGCCTGGACGAGCGGCAGGGGCACGTCGCCGAACTCGGCGGCCACCTCGTCGGCCTCGGGGGCGGTGACGTGCGGGGCGCGGCGCATCAGGTAGCCGGTGGACTCGGCCCGGTCGAAGCTGGGCACCTGGAGGATGTCGGTGTACTCGCCCCAGCCGCGGTTGCGCGAGGTGACGAGGACGTGGCCGGGGCCGTGCGGCAGCAGGACCTCGGCGTCCTTGGTGTCGTCCCAGCCGTCGAAGACGACGAGCCACTTGCCGTGCGGGTCGCCGCGGCGCAGGGCCTCGCGGACGGCGCGGATGCGTTCGCCGGGTTCGGATCCGGCGGGGAGGCCGAGGACGGCGGAGAGTTCGCCGAAGCGGTCGCGCTGGACGTTGCGGTCGTCCGAGCTGACCCACCAGACGACGTCGTAGTCGGGGCTGAAGCGGTGGGCGTACTCGGCGGCGATCTGGGTCTTGCCGATTCCGGACATGCCGAGGAGCGTGCAGGCGGCGTTGCCGCGCTCGGCGTCCATGAGCCGCTGCTGGAGCTCGGTGAGGAGGTCGTCCCGGCCGGTGAACCGCGGATTCCGGCGGGGGACGTCGCCCCAGATCTCGGGGGGCGTGTCGGGGTAGCGGACCAGGGAGCCGTGCTGCACGCGGCGGGAGGCGGAGCGGCGCGGCTCGATGCCGAGCCTGCTGAGCAGCCGGGCCTCGGCCTCCTCCTCGCCGATGCCCCACAGGCTGACGGGTTCGAGGACGGCGGTGGCGGGCAGCAGTGGCCGGTTGGTGAGGTTGACGGCGGCGAAGCGGTCGGCGTGGCCGGCCACGAAGCCGCGCAGGACGTCGTTCCATTCGCCGGCGGGGCGCGGGCCGAGTTCGAAGAACCAGTCGTTGAGGACGAGGAGGACCTGGCCCCGGGCGAGCAGCAAGTCGCCGAGGGAGTCCTCCAGGGGGACCTCGCGGGGCGGGTCCCAGCGTTGCAGGGTGTTCCGGATGCCCTGGAGGTCGAGTCGCTGTGCGATCCAGGCGGCCCAGGGGCGGTGATAGCCCGGAAAGACCACCAGGACATGTTCCGGCGCCGTCGCGGCGCCCGTCCGCCCTTGTTCCGTCATCGCGTCTCCCTATCCGCTCCCGTGCCACGGTCTGTCGGCATTCTGCTACACCGTGTTATCAAAGAGATCTTCGGACTCCGCCGAGGCTCGCATGATGCCTCCGCATTTGGTTCACGAACTCCCGCCCCGCGATGGTCAGTTCATCGGATTCAAGCAGGATCTCCAAGGCTCCGCCCACCTGAACGTGGAAGCGCTCGAACCGCTGTCCCGCGCGCGCCCGCCACGCCCTCGGAGCGCCGTCGGACTCCACCGCGCGCCACCACAGGTCGGTGAGGGCGAGATGGGCGTAAGCCCCTTGCAGGACCCCGGCGACGGGCCGCGGGTCCGAGCGCCAGCCCACCCGGTGCACGGCCGCCCGGCCGGACCGGTGCAGCGGTACGAGCTCGTGCAGGGCGGCCAGTTTGCTGTGGTGGATCTCGTGGACGAGGGTCTCGGCCATCGTCCGCGCGCTCGTGGGCATCGAGGCGAGGACGGCGCCGGGAGCCGCCCGCAGCGTGGCGCTCATCGGCACCGCGGGCGGGCCGCCGGCGCTGAGCGGGACGACCGCCCGGACGGTCCGACGGACCTCGGCCGCGCGGACCGGGTCGACGCGGACGAGCAGCTGCTGGGCGCCGCGCCAGTGGCGCGTCCAGGCCTGGGCGTCGGTGACGGCCCGGTCGGTGGCGGTACGCGGCGGAGCGCCGATCCCGCCGGGCGGCACCCGGTACGGGTCGAGGTCGTCGAGCAGCGCGGTGGCACCGGGCAGCACGCGCAGACCGCTCCAGGTGGGGCCGAGCCCGGCGAGCCGTCCGGTGCCGGGGTGGGCGAGGAGGAGCGCGCCGTGCGCGGTCCGGGCGCCGTCGGGGGCGATCCAGGCCACCCGGGCGCGGGACCGGATCCGGGCCCGTTCGGCGCCGATGCGGAAGCGGCCGACGCCGGCCAGGGAGAGGACGCCCTGCGGCGCGAGGACCCGGAGGTCGAGGGCGCAGCCGGCCCGCAGTGCGGCGGTGACGGCGATGGACTCGAAGCGGCCCAGCCGCCGGCCCAGCTCCGCGCCCGTGGCGGCCCCGAGGGCGGCGGCCAGCCAGGCGCCGGTGGTCGGATAGTCGAGCACGTCGCGGACCACCACGGGGTGGGCCCGCTCGGCCCGTTCGAGCAGCCGCCAGGCGTCGTCGAAGCCGCGTACCGCGCCCGGGTCGATCTGGTCCCGCTCGCGCTGCACCCGGATGAGCAGGGCCTTCAGCAGCAGCTGCCGGCGGCCGCGCAGACCGGCGTGGAGCGCGGACATGCCGACGACGGCGGGCCCGGTCCTGGCCAGTTCGGCGAACTCGGCTTCGGTCAGGGGGGCGGTCGTCACCGCGCGCCCTCTCCGGCGAGGGGCCGCCCGGGCCGGAAACTGACCGGAAACCGCCGGTCGGCGAGGGGTGCTTCAGGGATTGCCCTCACTGACCCAGGACTCCCCGAGCTCCAGGGGCCGGCCGAGGACCCGCTCGGCCTCGGCCACGACCTCGGGATGGTCGAGGACCCGCAGGGTACGCAGGTCGACGGCGGCGAGGTCGGGCGGGGGTGCGGGCGGCGATCCGGCCTCCCGGCCGGCACCGGTCGTCGGCCACTGCGTGTGCTCCAACACCCTCTGCTCCTCCTCACCGACCCTTGTCCCCCACGGTCGTAGCGGCGCAGCGGTTCTTCCCGACGCCAAGAACTCAGAAACCCGTTCGACTCAACTGCGCCCATTCACGCCCCCGTTATCAAGCCGTTCCGTTTCCGCCGTCTCTCCCCGGCCCTCCGGCTACCCCTCCGTCCCGCTCCACGCCCACCACGGCGGCGCGATCCGGCGCCGGTCCGCCCGGGAGAGCCGGTCGGGCCGCTGCCGCGGGTTCGCCTCGACCTCGGCGAGGAGGGTCCTGGTGCGTTCCACGTCCGCCCAGTCGAGGGGTGTCAGGGCGGCGTCGAGCCGGCGCCACTGTCCGGCCGCGGAGCGCAGCACGGTGGTGGCACGGCCGGTCCGGCCCATCAGGTAGAGGACGGCGCCCTGGGCGTGCAGCGCGCGGGCCGCGGTGACCGTGCCGGGGACCTCGCCGCGGGCGGTGCGGGCGTCCTCGGCGGCGCGCTGGTAGGCGGTGAGCGCGTCGGCGAGCTGGCCGTCCCGGGAGGCCTCGCTCATCTGGAGCCGGACCCAGCCCAGTTGCAGCCACACCTCCGCGCGGGGGCCGGGTTCGCGCGCGCCGCGGACGGCCTGGTCGAGGAGGTGGCGGCTCTCGTACAGGTCGGGCAGGAAGCCCGCGCGGTCGAAGCGCAGGGCGAGCACGCTGCCGATGAGGACCCGCGCCCGGGAACGGGCGGGATCGGCGGCGGGCAGGCAGGTGAGGGCCTCGCGGAGCACGGACTCGGCCCGGTCGACGGGTTCGGTGCCGGTCCCGGCGGCGGCGCGGCGCATCAGGGACTCGCCCCAGGTCATCAGGAGCCGGCCGCGCTGTTCGCCCTCGGCGGGGGTGAGCAGGGTGGCCTGTTCGTACGCCTGGTCGGCGGCCGGGCCGTCGCCGGTGGCCTCGTACAGCCGGGCCCTGGCGGTGGTCCAGCGCAGCCGCAGCGCGAGGGAGTCGCCCAGCAGCGGCTCGGCCCGGTCGAGCGCGTCGGCGACCGCCCCGGGCGGCGAGGCGGCGAGGTGGAGGGCGTCGGCCAGGTCGAGCAGGACCGGGCCGCTCTCCTGGAGGGCCAGCGCGGCGGTGAACGCGGCCGCGGCGGCCGTCCCGTCGCCGCGGGCGAGCAGCAGCCGTCCCCGGCGCACGAGGAGGGCGGGGCGGTGACCGTCCGGCCAGCCGGTCGCGTCCGGGGCGGCCCCCGGCTCCGTGCCGAGCGCGGCGAGGGCCGCGTCCAGGTGGGCGGCCTCGCCCGTGTGCCGCCACAGGGCGTGGTGGGCGGCGGCCTGTTCGAGGCGGGCCTCCGCCCAGGGGGCACCGCCGGGCGGGGTCAGCTCTCCGGCCCGTACGAGCTCGGCCACGGCCCGGGTGAGCAGCTCCCGGCGCTGTCCCGCGTCCCGTGCGGCGAGGGTGCCGGCCTGCGCGTACAGCGTCTGGCCGAGGACGAGGAGGGCGCCGGCGGTGTCCTCGGAGGCGCCGGCCCGGTCGGCCGGGTCCTCGCCGCCCAGGGCGGCCTCGGCCAGCTCGCGGGCGGCGGCGAGCAGCGAGGGGTCGGACTGGGCGCGCCACTGGTCGAGCAGGCGGCGGGCGCGGACGAGCGGGTCGGGGGTGACGAGGTCGGGCTGATAGAAGCGCAGCACGCGCGCGGGGATGCGGGCGAAGAGCTCCGTCCCGGCGTCGGCCGGTTCCTCGGCCTCCTCCCCCGGTCCGACGGTGCCGGCCGGCTCCTCCTCGGTGCCGTGTCCGGCGAGGCGGGCGGCGGCGAGGGCCGGGAAGTTGCGCATGCCCTGGCCGAAGTTGCGCTCGACGAACTCGGAGACGTGCTTCAGGACGAGCGCGGCGGCGCCCCGGTCGAGCGAGCCGAGCAGATGCTCCTGGACGGTCCGGGGGTAGCTGAAGCAGGGGTACGGGGTGGGCCCGGGCAGCCGTCGCAGCAATCCGCTGAGCAGCACCTCCGCCAGCTCCATGGGGCCGGTGTCGGGGAGCATGGCGCGCTGCACGAGCTGCATCACGGGCAGGGCGAGCGGGGCGGCGGCGAGGTGGACCGCGAGCCGTACCGCGCCCGGGGAGGCGCCCGCGCGGAAGGCGCGCAGGAGCTCCTCGTCGCCGCGCCGGGCGGTCCTGGCCGCGCCGGCGCCCGGGGGGCGCGCGGGCTCGGGGCCCATCCGGGCGGCCCAGCCGCGGACCGGGCCGCCGCCGTGTCCGGTGAGCAGCCGGGCCCAGGAGGCGAAGGCCTCGGGGGTGGGGGTGAGCACGGGCACGGCCCGCAGGTCGGGGGCGACCGGCTCCCAGGGGGCCTCGTCGGGCTCGAAGCGCGGCTGCCCGCCGGGGGCGGCGGGGCGCAGCAGGGTGCCTGGTTCGACGGGCAGGGCGGTGCGGGACCAGAGGCGGGGCGGCAGCGGCTGGACGAGGGCGAGCGGGGACTGGCGGGGCCACTGGTGGATGAGCCGCTGGGCGGCGCCGCGCTGCCAGAGGGGGCCCACGCAGTCGCTGACGATGAGGGTGAGGCGGCGGCCGGTCGGGTCGTGCAGCTGGTCTCCGGGGCGCAGCCGCGGCCGGCCGTCGGGGTCGGAGGTGGTGGTGACGAGCGGCGGGCCCTCGCCGGTGTCGTGGAGGCGGTGCACCTGGACGTCCCGGAAGGCGCCGGACTGCTGGCAGGCCTGGCGCAGTTCCTCGACCATCCGGGTCCACACGACCATGGCGGGGCCGGTGTCCATGAGGAGCTGGATGTCGGGGCGCCGGCCCGCGGCGGGGCGGAGCACCGGCGTGAGGATGCCGGAGGCTGCGCTGTGCTCGGCGGTGGCGTCCTCGTCCAGCCGTCCCTCGCCGGGCCGGGTCGGGAAGAGGGCGGCGTAGTGGCGCAGCGGGCGCAGCGCCTTCTGCAGGCCGAGGAGTCCGGGCAGCGCGTTCGCCCCGGGGGCGCGGACGGGGAGGGCGGCGCCGGAGCGCACGGCGGCCCCGCCGGTGCCGCCGCGGCCCGTGCTGTCGTAGCGCATCCGCAGGTCGACGGTCTCGGTGGCGCGGGCCGGCGGGTCGGTGGGGACGGGTGGTGTCCGCGGGACGGTGGCGGTGTCCTCGCCGGTGGCCTGATCCGTATGGTCCTCGGGGTGTCCGGGCAGCGCGGGGCCGGGCGGCCGGCCCTCCGGCCGCTCCTCCGGGTCGGCCCGCGGCAGCCACTGGGCGAGCCAGACGGCGTCCGCGACCTCCTCGGCGGTCGGGTCCTGGCCGCCGGCCCGCATTCTGCGGGTGAGTTCTTCCAGGTGCATCCGGCTCGTCCGGTGCATCCGGCCATCACCTCGGCTGATCGAGCGGCTGCATGAGCATGTCCGCGATGCGTTCCCGGGTCACCCGCTCGGTGCGGGGGGCGTGCTGGGTCAGGTAGAGGGCGTTGAGCAGCTGGTCGGTGGCGATGACCTCGCCGGGCTCCCGGTCGAGGAAGCGGTCGACGAGGCCGGGTTCGGCCGCGGCGGCGTCGGGGCCGAGGTGGGCCTCGATCATGGCGCCGAGCTGCTCCTCGCCGGGGGCTTCGAGCTCCAGCCGGATGCAGCGGCGCAACAGGGCGGCGGGGAAGTCCCGTTCGCCGTTGGAGGTGAGGACGATGAACGGGAAGGTGGTGCAGCGGACCCGGCCGCCGTACACGGGCACCTTGCGTCCGTCGTCGGTGAGCACCTCCACGACCGGTTCGCGGTCGGCGAGCCGCTCCAGCTCGGGGATGGCGAACTCGCCCTCCTCCAGGGCGTTCAGCAGGTCGTTGGGCAGGTCGAGGTCGCTCTTGTCGAGCTCGTCGATGAGCAGCACGCGGGGCAGCTCGGAGGGGAGCAGCGCGGTGCCGAGCGGGCCGAGCCGGAGGTACGAGCCGATGCCGGCCGGACTCGCGGCGGCGGGGGCGGCGTCCCCCGCGTCGGCGCGGGCGCGCTCCAGCTGGACGTCCTGGAGGCGGCCGATGGCGTCGTAGCGGTAGAGCCCGTCCTGGAGGGTGGTGCGGCTGACGATGGGCCAGCGCAGGACCCGGCCGAGGCCGAGCTCGTGGGCGACGGCGTGGGCGAGGGTGGACTTGCCGGTGCCGGGGTTGCCGGTGACCAGGAGCGGGCGGCGCAGGTAGAGGGCGGCGTTGACGGCGTCGGTCTCGGCGGGCCGGGGGTGGTGGTTCTGGACCAGCCTGCGGCGCACGCCGAGCCGCCGGTCGGAGCCGGCCAGGGTGTCGTCGGCGCCTCCGGCGGAGAAGTCGCGCCAGGGCGGCGGGGCGGGCAGCCGCCGTATCTCGTCGTGCGGATGGCCGGCACCACGGTAGATCCGCCAATCGTTCACGCCTGACTCCTCCTGGCAGTGGTGATGTCGCCGGCCTCCTCGAAGGTACCGTTCGACCGGCTGGTCTGCCGACGTTCAATCCAGTCCGGTGATGGGCGAGTTGGGGCGGAGCGCGGGGGCGGGCGTGAGATCCCGCGCGCGGGGCGCGTGCTCCGGTGCGCCGGGTTCCGGGTCCGGCCCTTCGGGCCCTTCAGATCCGTCAGACCTGTGGGACCCGTCAGACCTGTGGGACCCGTCAGACCCGTGGGACCTGTGGGACTCTTCCGGCCTGTCCGGCCCGTCAGACCTCGTCGGCCCGTCCGGCCCGTCAGACGCGTCAGGCCCGGCTGGTCCATCCGGCCCGTCACGCCCGTCAGGCCCATCGGGGGCGTCAGGCCCCGCCGGCCCGTCCGGAGCGCGGCGGCGCTCACCGGTCGCCCTCGCCGAGCAGCGGCGGCCCCTGGAGGAGATCGTCGAAGGGCGGCCGGTCCGGGGGGTCGTAGAGCACGGCCAGGTCCTCGGCCCAGGCGTGCTCGGACCGCTCGGCCGGGTCGGCCTCCGCGTCGGCGACCCGCATCCGCAGGGTGCGCACCGGCTGGTGCAGGCCCTCGGCGGAGTCGGCCTTCGCCAGCAGTTCGCCGACCTTGGTGTGGAACTCGGCGCAGTCGCCGTGGTCGCGCGCTCCGTGCCGCCAGAGGGCGATGGGGTGTCCGGCGGCGAGCGCCACGTCCATCGCGCGGTGGCCGTCGCCGCCGCCGACCCGGCCGCAGTAGACGGGCACGCTGCCGTCGACGACCCCGCCGAGCCGCTCGTAGGCCCCCATCCGGCTCTCCCTGCGGACGTGCGGGGCGTGTGCCTCGCTGCCCGCGGCGAGGACCTCGGCGCGCAGCGGCACGGCCCGCAGGGGCCCGCCCTCGCTGCCGCGCCAGCGCTGCCGCCACTCGGGCGAGGGCGGGTGGTGGCTGCGCTGCCGGTCCCTCAGGACGACGATCCGGCGCTGGCCGAGCGGGAGGGAGCGCTCGCCGAAGTGCTCCTCCTCGGGCGTGAGCCGCCAGGTGTCGAGCGGCAGGTCGAACAGCTCGCGCGGCAGCACCACTTCGACGGCGGCCAGATGGTCCCCGCTGTCGCCGCGCCGGAGGGCGTCCACGAGCGGGGCGCGCAGGGTGTCCTGGAGGTGGTCGCGGGTCACCCCGTCGTCCTTGCCGCTCAGCGGGCTGACCGTGTGCCCGTCGAAGAGGAGCATCATGCGCCAGGTGTAGCGCTGCGGGACGGACCACGGGACGGCGTCGACCTCGATGCGCACGTCGGCACGGGCCCCGGCCTCCCGCGCGGGGCGGCCGACGGGCTCCGTGGAACCGGTGGGTCCCGCATGGTCCGTGTGCGTCGCGTCGTCCGCGTCGGCGCCGCCCGTCCGGGGCGCCTCGGGGTCGAGGAGGCCGGCGATCTCCTCCTGGACGGCCCCGTGGGCGCCGCCGGACTCGTCGGCGATCCAGTCCTCCAGCCGCTGGAGGCCCTCCATGCCCGGCCCGGAGCCGTACCGGTCGGTGAGGTGCCGGACGATCTGCGCGGCGTAGAGGAGGACGGCGTCGAGCCCGAGGTCGGTGGTGCCGGGCCGGTTCTCCTGCTGGGTGGCGTGGAGTTCGTGCAGCAGGCCCACGCCGTCGCGCCAGGTGCGGGCGTCGGCCTCCAGGACGGCCTGGTAGTCCGGGTGCAGGACCCGGCGCTTGACCGCGTCGACGAGCGCCATGACCTCGCCGGGGCCGGTGGGCGGCGGGAGTTCGGCGAAGCGGCCGTAGAGCTGGGCGCGGCGGACGGGGCTGACGCCCCGCGCGGTGGCGGGCCACAGCTCCATCTGGGCGGCGGTCCAGGTGCGGCCCCCGCGCGGGGAGCGGAAACGGGCGAGGTGGTGGCGGTCGTGGGCGCGCAGCACCTCGTGGAGGATCTCGCCGCCGGGCACGTCGTGGAGCTCGCGCAGGGCGGTGAGCGGAACGGCGGCGCCCTCGTCGCGGCCGCGGCCCTTGTTGACCCCGATGACCGCGCCGCGGCGCAGGTCGACGACGGGGCCCCCGGAGACGCCTTCCACGGGGAGGCTCCAGCGCAGCAGGAGGGCGCCGCCGTCGACGGCGTGGGCCTCTCCCTCGGCGTGCCGGATCCGGACCTCGCCGGTCTGCCGGGACCAGCCGTGCAGGCTGATCGGGGTCGGGGTGGTGGGCGGGCGCTCACTGAGCCGGACGCAGGCGGCGGCCTGGGCGTCGGGGACGTGGACGAGGGCGAGGTCGGGGAAGTCCCAGCGGGCCGGGACCTCTTCGGGCGTGGCGGGGCGGGGCTTGGCCAGCACGACGCGGCCCGTGGTCTCGCCGCCCTCCCAGGTGATGCCGACGGCCGGCTCGTCCCTCCACACCGCGCTCCCCCCTTTCGCCACGACGTGGGCGCAGGTCAGCACCCAGCCGGGGGCGATGAAGAAGCCCGTGCCCCAGTACGGGTCGCCGTGCGGGTCATACCCGCCACCGGGAGCGGCGATGCGTACGAGTGCGGGGCGCACGAGAGCGTCGAAGGAGCTCATGCCGCGCCATCGGCCGCCGTGGGCCGCAGGGGGCCGGTGTCGGGGGCGTGTTGCGGAGCGTGTTGCGGGGCGGTCCGCGGGCCGCTCTCCGGAGCGTTCCCCGGAGCGTTCCCCGAGGCGTTCCCCGAAGAGTCCCCTGGGACGCTCCCCGAGGCGTTCTCCGGGGAGGCGGCGGGCGGGGGCACGGATCCGGCGGGCGCGGGGCCGGGTTCGGTCCAGGTGAGGGAGACGTTGACGGAGGCCTTGCCGCCGCCGTCGGCGAGGACCCCGATCACCTTGCCCGCCTGCGCGGAGAGTTCGATGCCGAAGCTGACGGCGACCTCGACGGGCGACTGCGGGTCGATGCCCGCGCGCAGCGAGCCGACCACCCCGCGCACCACGTCGGTGAGGCCGCCCGCCATGGACACGACCCGGTCGCCGATGCTCCCGATGCCGGTGTCCTGGAAGCCGGTGCCCCGGTCCAGTTCCTCCGCGGCGCTGATCCGGGCCCAGACGGGCGTCCCGTCGTCCAGTCGAATGCGAGCGATTCCATGCGTCACAGCGGCCCCCGCTCCCCGAAACGATGATGAAGAAGGCTAGTGCGTGGTGCGGAGGAGGAACAGGGGACGCCATGGAGCCGTCCGGGCACGGCCTATTCTGATCGCATGTACTTCACCGACCGTGGCATCGAGGAACTGGAGAAGCGGCGAGGCGAGGAAGAGGTCACTTTCGAGTGGCTCGCCGAGCAGCTGCGGACCTTCGTCGACCTGAACCCCGACTTCGAGGTGCCCGTCGAGCGCCTCGCGACCTGGCTGGCCCGTCTCGACGACGAAGACGACGACGAAGACTGACGCCGACCGACGAGGAATGAGGGACCGGTCGGCGGGCCCGCCGGTCAGGCGGCGTCGCCGCGCAGCCGGTCGTAGGCGAGCCCGAGGGCTCCGTGGGCGACCAGGAGCACACCGGCCGTCGTCCAGCCGCCGCTGCGGCGGCCGATCCCCCAGGCGAGCAGCGGCACTCCGGCCGCGAGCTGGGCCGCGCCCAGGAGGCGGGCCTTCGGGCCGCGCAGGTACGGGCCGAGGCGGCCGCCCTCCACGGCGTCGAGCTCGGCGCGCACGGCGTCGCGCCAGCCGTGCCATTCGAGGGCTTCCGCGCCCTGGACGCGGGCGACGGAGCGGAGCCGGTCGGCGCTCTCGCCGGGGGCGAGGCCGGTGGGCAGGGCGAGTCCGACGCGCGCGAGGACGGCGGTGATGCCGACGAGCCGGGTGTCGGCGTCGGCGTCCGGGTCGGGCCGGGTGAGCGGTTCGAGGGCCTGGACGTCGAGGACCGGGTCGAGGCCGAGGCGGGCGGCGAAGGTGCGCATGGCCTCGTCCTCGCCGACGGGGGTCCCGTCGGCGAGCCAGGTGTAGCCGACGGTGCGCCGGAATCCGGCCGCGAGGGTGATCCCGGCGCGTTCCGCGTCCCACCACAGGGCGAGGACGGGCCAGGTGGCGGCGGAGACGGCGAGGGCGGTGGCCCAGCCGGTGACGACGCGTTCGACGGGCTCGCCGTCGTCGAGCCAGGGCTTGCCCTCCGGTACGAGGACGCTCCACTCGGGTCCCGCGGGGGCGAGGAGCAGCCGCTCCCTCAGCAGCTGGGCCGGCGGGCGGACCGCCGGGGGCTCGGCACGGCAGAGCAGCAGCGCTCCGGCGGGGCGGGGTCCCGAAGTGGCGTTCATGGCCCCTACGCTAGGCCAATTTGTCCAAGTATCGCGCCACATGCCCACCCCTGCCCCGCCCTCGGGTCCCCCGACGACCCCTGTCAGGGGTGATTCGGGGTTGACGTGACCCGACCGCGATATATCGTGTCTATCGAGAGACGCGATATGTTGCGTCGTCTCGCGGCTCGTCCGGAGCCGCCAGTCCGCACACGGGAGGCCAGCACCATGACCGAGTGGTCCGTCACCGAACCGCAGAAGCTCCCGCTGACCGACCCCGTGACCCGGCTCCGCATCCGCGTCGTCAACGGCACGGTCAACGTCGTGGGCACCGACGAGGGTTCCGCCCGCCTGGAGATCTCCGAGATCGAGGGCCCCCCGCTCATCGTGAGCCAGGACGGCTCCACCCTGACCGTGAGCTACGAGGACCTGCACTGGAAGGGCCTCCTCAAGTGGCTCGACCCCAAGGGCCACCGGCGCCGTGCGGTCGTCTCGGTCGCCGTCCCCGCCGGGGCCGACGTCGAGGTCGGGGTGGTCGGCGCCGAGGCCGTGATCTCCGGCATCAGGGGGCGCACGGAGGTCCGCGGCGTCACCGGGGACACCACCCTGGTCAAGCTCTCGGGGCCGGTCCGCGCCGAGACCGTCTCGGGCAACCTGGAGGCCCAGTCCGTCACGGGCTCGCTCCGGGTCAACTCGGTGACCGGGGACGTGACCGTGTTCGAGGGCGCCGGCACGGCGGTGAAGGCCGATACGGTCAGCGGGGACATGGTCGTCGACCTGGACCCGGCCGCGGGCCTGGACGGTCCGCCCGCCGACATCCGCCTCACCAGCGTCTCCGGCGAGGTCGCCATCCGGCTGCCGCACCCGGCCGACGCCACGGTCGAGGCCAGCACCACCAGCGGCGGCGTCTCCAACGCGTTCGAGGACCTGCGGGTGGGCGGCCAGTGGGGCGCCAAGTCCATCACCGGCACCCTCGGCGCCGGCCGGGGCACGGTCCGGGCCACCACGGTCTCCGGCTCCATCGCCCTGCTGCGCCGCCCCGAGCCCGAGCCCGACGGCGACGGCTGGACCGCCACCCCCTCCGCGTCCGGAAAGGCCCTCTGACATGCCGCCCGTCTTCGCCCACGGTCGACTCCGCCTCTACCTGCTCAAGCTGCTCGACGAGGCCCCCCGCCACGGGTACGAGGTGATCCGCCTCCTGGAGGAGCGGTTCCAGGGCCTGTACGCGCCCTCGGCGGGCACGGTCTACCCGCGGCTCGCCAAGCTGGAGGCCGAGGGCCTGGTCACGCACGCCACCGAGGGCGGCCGCAAGGTCTACTCGATCACCGACGCGGGCCGGGCCGAGCTGGCCGGCCGGGGCGGTGAGCTGGCCGACCTGGAGGTGGAGATCCGCGAGTCCGTCTCCGAGCTGGCCGCCGAGATCCGCGACGACGTCCGCGGCGCCGCGGGCAAGCTGCGCAGCGAGATGCGGGAGGCGGCGACGGCCTCCCGCTCCAAGGAGTCCTCCTCCTTCGCCGACGCCAGGGAGGAGCTGCGCAGGGCCCGGCAGGAGTGGCGGGAGCAGACCCGCCAGGCCCGCGCGGAGGCGCAGTCGGCCAAGCGCCAGGCCAAGGAGTTCCAGCGGATCGCCCGCCAGGTACAGGAACAGGTGCAGGAGCAGGTCCAGGAGCAGGTCTCGCGCGGCGAGTGGCCGAAGGACGTCTGGAAGGGCATCTCGGACATCACGGCCCAGCTCGGCGACCTGGTGACGGGCGCGTCCCACGACCGGACCGCCGGCCGCTCCACGGACCGGACGGCGGCGCCCGCGCCGGAAGCCCCGGGCCCGGAGGACTCCCCGGCCTCGAAGCGCCTCGCGCCGGAGCACACCCCGGCCCGGGACCAGGCCCTGACCCCGGAGTACGCCCCGGGCCGGGCCGGCGGCCGGGCGCACGCCGTCGCCGACTGGGCCGCGGACATAGAGGCCGGGGGCGAGCCGGCCCGCGAGCTGGACCGGCTCCTGGACCGCTTCCGCGACGAGGTGCGCGACGCGGCCCGCGACCACGGCGTGCGCCGCGAGCAGCTGGCCGAGGCGCGCCGCCACCTGGCGAGCGCGGCCACGGAGCTCACCGCCCTGCTGCGCCCCGGCACGAGGAGCTGACGCCCGGGGCCCGCCCCGGGCCCGGGCCCGGAGCCGCCCCAGCCCCGCCCCTGGTCGCGCCCGCCCGGGGCCGGCCCCTCGCCGGCGCCCGTCAGCCCCGGGTGACCGTGACCGTCACCCGGGCGCCGGGGGCGGCGAGCACCCAGGCGCGGCCCTCGGCCTTGCGCAGCACGAACGCCCTCCCCCGGGCCGCGACCTGCCACGCGCCCGGGGGCAGGGAGAGCTCGGTGATCCGGGAGCCGTGCCGGCTCGGGGAGTCGTAGGTGAGCCGGAAGACGCCGGCGGCCGCGTCGTACGAGGAGGAGCGGACCGCGCCGGCGACGGCCTCCGCGTACGGCTCGGCGGTGAGCTCCTTGTTCGTGCGGAAGGCTCCGGTGCCGTCCACCGCGCAGTAGCCGCCGCCGTAGCACCACTCCCAGCCCGCCCAGCCGGAGCTGTAGCGGCCGAGCGAGGCCATGGCCTCGCGGTAGAAGCGGTTCATGTTCGGCCGGGAGTTGTTGAGCGGGCCCCACTCCCCCACCACCACCGGGACCTTGTACTGCTTGGGGTAGAGGGTGACGGCCTGCTCGTAGTTCTCGATCCAGCGGGCGGAGGGGTCGTAGTCGCCGCCCGCCTCCATGGTGCCGTTGTAGAAGTGCGGCGCGTAGACGATCTTCGGGTCGTCGATCCGCCCGAGCCCGGTCGGCACGCCCTCGCCCACGATCGGGGTGGGCTCGACGAAGATCCAGCCGTCGCGGTCGACCGCGCGGATCGCGTCCGCGATCCGGTTGTACATCGGGGTCAGCTGCTCCCGCTCGATCCGGCGGGCGGCGGTCGGCAGGTCCTCGCCCTCCCGGAGTTCGCCCATGGGCTCGTTGATCGGGTCGTAGCCGAGGACGGCCGGGTGGTCGCGGAAGCGCTCGGCCAGCACCCCCCACATCCGGGCCTGGGCGCGGCGCAGGTCGGCGTCCTCGTAGAGATGGGTGAAGGCGCGCTGCACGGCGGGCTCGAAGTACTCGGAGAACCAGTCGTCGGGGTGCGGGGTGAAGGGCAGTCCGTCGGTCCTGGTGGCCCAGGCGGGGATGCCACGGGAGCCGAACGCGGGCCCGAAGACGTCCTGGTGGGCGTCGAGGACGACCTTCACGTCGTACTTCCGCGCCCAGCCGAGGACCCGGTCGATCTTCCGCAGGTACGCCTGGCTGTACTGACCGGGCCGCGGCTCCAGGTCGTCCCAGAAGACCAGCAGGCGGGCGAAGTTGAAGCCCTTGGCGCGCATGTCGCGGAAGTGGCGCTCGGTGATGCCGCTCAGGGCCTGGTCGCCGCTGTGCGACTTGTCCGCCAGGTTCCAGCCGCGCAGGGTGAGGGCGCGGCCGCGGGAGTCGGTGAGGGCGGGGATCCCGTCCCCGGCCGTCCCGGCGCCCTTCTCGGAGGGCGGGGCGGCCTGTGCGGCCGTCGGGGCGAGGAGCGCGGTGACGACGGCGGTCGCCACGAGGGTGGTACGCAACAAGGAGGACCTCCGGCACGTGGAAGTGAGCATTGTTCACGTTTCGCGTGCCGGAGATCCCATCAGCACTACCGGTGAGTCATCAAGAGGTCGTCAGCACGATCTTTCCGAAGAGTTCGCCCGAGGCCATCTTCTCGAAGCCCTCGCGGGCCCGGTCCAGCGGCAGCACCTCGTCGATCACCGGGCGCAGACCGGTGGCCGCGCAGAAGGAGAGCAGGTCCTCCAGCTCGTCCTTGGAGCCCATGGTCGAGCCGACCACCTTCAGCTCCAGGAAGAAGATCCGGGTCAGCTCGGCGTGCGAGGGCCGGTCGCCGCTGGTGGCGCCGGAGATGACGAGCGTGCCGCCCGGACGCAGCGACTTGACCGAGTGCGACCAGGTGGCGGCGCCGACCGTCTCGATGACCGCGTCCACCCGCCGGGGCAGCCGCGCCCCGGGCTCGTACGCCTCGACGGCGCCGAGCTCGACGGCCCGCTTGCGCTTGGCCTCGTCCCGGCTGGTCGCGTACACCCGCAGGCCGGCCGCCTTGCCGAGCGCGATGGCGGCGGTGGCGACGCCACCGCCCGCTCCCTGGACGAGGACCGAGTCGCCGGGCCGTACCCCGGCGTTGGTGAAGAGCATGCGGTACGCGGTGAGCCAGGCGGTCGGGAGGCAGGCGGCCTCCTCGAAGGACAGCTCCTTGGGCTTGGGCAGCACGTTCCAGCTGGGCACGGTCACCCGCTCGGCGAAGGTGCCCTGGTAGCGCTCGGTCAGGATCGAGCGGGGCTCGTCCGGGCCGACGCCGTGGCCGGTCTGGCCGATGACGGAGTGCAGGACGACCTCGTTGCCGTGCTCGTCGATCCCGGCGGCGTCGCAGCCGAGGATCATCGGCAGCTTCTCCTCGGGCAGTCCCACCCCGCGCAGCGACCACAGGTCGTGGTGGTTGAGCGAGGCGGCCTTGACGGTGACGGTGGTCCAGCCGGGCCGCACCTCGGGCTCGGGGCGTTCCCCCAATTCGAGGCCGTTCAGGGGCTGGTCGCGGTCGATTCGGGCAGCGTAGGCGGCGAACATGCGCCTGACACTAGGGGCCGACGGGGAGCCCGCGGAACCACGCACGGGTGTGACGCGCGTCCCTCGGCACCGCTCCCGCACGAGCGTGCCCGCCACGCCGGCGCACGCCCCCGGCCGCGGGCCGCACGCACCCCCCTCGCCGCACCCGAAGGCCCCCCCGCCACCCGCGCGCCCGCGGCCCCGCCGCACGCGAAAGGGCCCCGTACACCCGTACGGGGCCCTTTCAGGTACCAGCGGACGCGCCGTGACGCGTCAGCGGCGGGCGACGCCCTCCGCGCGGGCGGCGGCGGCCACCGCGGCCGCGACGGCGGGGGCGACCCGCTCGTCGAACGGCGACGGGATCACGCAGTCGGCGGCGAGCGCGTCGCCCACGACGTCCGCGATCGCGTTCGCGGCGGCGATCTTCATGCCCTCGGTGATCCGGGAGGCCCGGACCTGGAGCGCGCCGGCGAAGATGCCCGGGAACGCGAGGACGTTGTTGATCTGGTTCGGGTAGTCCGAACGGCCGGTGGCCACGACCGCCGCGTACTTGTGCGCGACGTCCGGGTGGACCTCGGGGTTCGGGTTGGCCATGGCGAACACGAAGGCGTCGGGCGCCATGGACGCGACCGCGGCCTCGGGGACCGTACCGCCGGAGACGCCGATGAAGACGTCCGCGCCGGCCAGCGCGTCCTCCAGGGAGCCGGTCAGACCGGCCTTGTTGGTGAGCCCGGCGATCTCGCGCTTGACGTCGGTGAGGTCGCCGCGGTCGCTGCTGACGATGCCCTTGCGGTCCGTCACGCAGACGTCGCCGAGGCCGGCCTCCAGCAGGAACTTGGCGATGGCCACACCGGCCGCGCCCGCGCCCGAGATGACCGCACGCAGCTCGCCGAGGGTCCGGCCGGTCAGCTTCGCCGCGTTGCGGAGGGCGGCGAGGGTGACGATGGCGGTGCCGTGCTGGTCGTCGTGGAAGACCGGGATGTCCAGCCGCTCCTGGAGCCTGCGCTCGATCTCGAAGCACCGGGGCGCCGAGATGTCCTCCAGGTTCACGCCGCCGAAGGAGGGGGCGAGCCGGACGACGGTCTCCACGATCTCGTCGGTGTCGGTGGTGGCGAGCGCGATCGGCACCGCGTCCACGCCTCCGAACTGCTTGAAGAGGATTGCCTTCCCCTCCATGACCGGAAGCGAGGCCTCCGGGCCGATGTCGCCGAGTCCGAGCACCGCCGTGCCGTCGGTCACGACCGCGACGACCTGGGACTTCCAGGTGTAGTCGTTGACCAGCTCGGGGTTCTCTGCGATCGCGGTGCACACCTTGGCGACGCCGGGCGTGTACGCGAGGGACAGGTCGTCCTTGTCGCGCAGCGGCACGGTGGCCGTGATGGCCATCTTGCCGCCGCGGTGCAGCGCGAAGGCCGGATCGAAGGGCTCGCCGGGAGCCCCTTCGGTACCGCTGTCGCTGCGAGGATTGACGATCTCCGCTGCCATTGGGTTGACCCCTTAAGTCTTCTTCATTTGAGGGTGGCCGCTCCTGGATGAGGAGGGGTGGGTGGGTCCCGCAGCCGCCGTGTCTGGCAGCCGCGCGGGCGCGCCGCACAACGCGCCCTGAGCCCCGGATGAGGGGTGTAAGGATCCTTCTTACCGGACGGACGGGTCCGGAGACGAGTCCATACCTCCTCGGTGACGCGACTCATACCGAGCGCTACCGGGCACGGACGGAGAACGACACGTCACGCGATGTCCGGAAAGATGTATTCCCCACCCGAATAGCGGCCTTCGTATCGTCCGAATGTCGAGATCAGCGGGATAATTTTCGGTAGGGACAGCGACTTCCCGCAGAAGGTTCCGCCTAGGGGGGCCCGGCCACCGGGTATCAGAAGCGACCCGTTACCCGATTTTGACATCCATGGCCGTCGGAATGAGGTGGTCCGAATGGCAAGATGCCGTAATCACACGAGGTCGCGGCACTCGAAGGTGCGTGCGCGGCCTATTGGCAACTCCCGACACGCCGGAGGAACCCGACCATGACCGCACGCTCCACGCGCTGTACGACCGCCAAGACCCGCACGTCCCGTCTTGCCGCGGTCGCCGCCATCGCGGTCGCCGGCTCCATGCTGCTGACCGCCTGTGGCGACCAGACCAACAGCGGATCGACCAAGGACGGCGGCTCCTCCTCCGCCGGTGCGAACAAGGCCCCGCTCTTCTCGAAGCTCCCGGCCGACATCCAGAAGTCCGGCGTCATCAAGGTCGGCACGGACGCCTCGTACGCCCCGATGGAGTTCACCGAGGGCGGCAAGATCGTCGGCATCGACCCCGACATCGCGGACGCGCTCAGCAAGCAGCTCGGTGTGAGGTTCGAGTTCACCTCGGGCACCTTCGACGGCCTGATCACCTCGATCTACACCGGCCGCCAGGACCTGATCATGTCCGCGATGACGGACAACAAGAAGCGCCAGGAGGGCCTGGACGACAACGGGAAGAAGATCGGCAAGGGCATCGACTTCGTCGACTACTTCTCCTCCGGCGTCTCCCTGCTCGTCAAGAAGGGCAACCCGCAGGGCATCAACTCCCTCGACGACCTGTGCGGCAAGACCGTCGCCGTCCAGCGCGGCACGATCTACGAGGACACCTTCAAGGCCCAGGCCACCAAGTGCGGTGACAAGAAGCTGACCATCCAGGCCTTCGACACCGACGCCGAGGCGCAGACCCGCGTGAAGGCCGGCGGCGCCGTCGCCGACCTGAACGACTACCCGGTGGCCGCGTACATCGCGAAGACCTCCGGCGGCGGCAACGACTTCGAGGTCGTCGGCAGCCAGAGCGACGTCGGCCTCTTCGGCATCGGCGTCTCCAAGGAGAAGACCCAGCTGCGCGACGCCGTCAAGGAAGCGCTCGACGCGAGCATCAAGGACGGCTCCTACGCCGCCGCCCTGAAGAAGTGGAACGTCGAGGACAGCGCCGTGAAGCAGGCCACGATCAACGCCGGCAAGTGACCTCCTCGCTCCACTGAAGGGCAGTCGTCATGACTGACAAGATCTCCAAGGACCCGGCCGCCGCTCCGGCCGGGCCCGGCCCCTCGGGTAAGCCGTACGAGGCCATCAAGGCCATCCCCGTACGGCACTACGGCCGCTGGGTCAGCGCCGTCGTGGTGGTAGCGCTCCTCGGCTGGCTCGTCTACGCCTTCTCCCAGGGCAACATCATCTGGGACACGGTGTGGGACAAGCTGTTCGACTCTTCCGTCCTCGACGGACTGAAGAACACGATCATCATCAGCGTCGCCTCGATGGCGCTCGGCCTGGTGCTCGGCATCCTCTTCGCCGTCATGCGCCTGTCGAAGAACCCGGTCACCGGCGCGGTCGCCTGGCTGTACATCTGGTTCTTCCGCGGCACCCCGGTGTACGTGCAGCTGCTGGTCTGGTTCAACCTGTCGCTGATCTTCGAGTACATCAACCTCGGGCCGATCTACAAGAACGAGACCGTGGACGTCATGACGCCGTTCATGGTCGCCCTGCTCGGCCTCGGCCTCAACGAGGGCGCGTACATGGCGGAGATCGTCCGCGCCGGCATCCAGTCGGTCGACGAGGGCCAGACCGAGGCCTCCCACGCGCTGGGCATGTCCCAGACGAAGACCATGTGGCGGGTCGTGCTGCCGCAGGCCATGCGCGTCATCGTGCCCCCGACGGGCAACGAGTTCATCAACATGCTGAAGACCTCGTCGCTGGTCTCGGCCGTGCAGTACACCGAGCTCCTGCGCGCCTCCTCGAACATCGGCACCACGGCCGGCGCCGTGATGGAGATGCTGTTCGTGGCCTCCATCTGGTACCTGGCCCTGACCAGCGTGTTCAGCGTCGGGCAGTACTACCTGGAGCGTCGTTTCGCCCGCGGCTCCCTGCGCAGCCTGCCGCCCACCCCGTGGCAGCGCGTCAAGAAGAACATCGTCACGTTCAAGCGTTCCCCGGAGGCGACCCGATGACCGGTCAGCCCATGGTCAAGGCCGAAGGCGTCCACAAGTCCTACGGCGCGGCACACATCCTCCGGGGCATCGACCTGGAGGTCCAGAACGGCGAGGTCTTCTGCCTGGTCGGCCCGTCCGGCTCCGGCAAGTCGACCTTCCTGCGCTGCATCAACCACCTGGAGCGCATCGACGGCGGCCGGCTCTCGGTCGACGGCGAGCTGGTGGGCTACCGCCAGAAGGGCGACAAGCTCTACGAGCTGAAGGACAGCGAGGTCGCGGCCCAGCGCCGGGACATCGGCATGGTCTTCCAGCGCTTCAACCTGTTCCCCCACATGACGGCCCTGGCCAACGTCATGGAGGCGCCCATCCAGGTGAAGGGCGAGTCCAAGGCGGTGGCGCGCGAGCGCGCCGAGCGCCTGCTCGACCGCGTCGGCCTCGGCGACAAGACGGGCAACTACCCCTCGCAGCTCTCCGGCGGCCAGCAGCAGCGCGTCGCCATCGCGCGCGCGCTGGCGATGGAGCCGAAGCTGATGCTCTTCGACGAGCCGACCTCGGCGCTCGACCCGGAGCTCGTGGGTGACGTCCTCGACGTCATGCGCGACCTCGCCGAGTCGGGCATGACGATGATCGTCGTCACGCACGAGATGGGCTTCGCCCGCGAGGTGGGCGACTCGCTGGTCTTCATGGACGGCGGCGTGGTGGTCGAGTCGGGCAACCCGAGGGACGTCCTGACCAACCCGCAGCACGACCGGACGAAGGCGTTCCTGTCCAAGGTCCTCTGACCGACGGCATCCGGAACGACCCATCGGGCTGGGGCCCCGCCGTTTCTCGCGGCAGGGCCCCGGCCCGTCCCGTTCCCGTTTACGCCCCCTCTACAGGGAAGCTCAGGAAACCCTCAAGGAATGCGAAATCGCCGGACCGGGCCGGGGCATCGCCATAACGTCCACGGCGACCGTCCTGCCGAATCTCCGGTCAGGGCACGAAAGGGGGGGTTTCATGTGAACCGCTTCCCGCAGACGACCGCACGGCCCTTCGTTGTTCCGGTCACCCCGCCGGCGAGATAGCCATTCGGGCGGTCCGGACGGGTGGTTCGAGGGTGGTGTCGCAGAAGACACACGCCTGCCCGTCGGGAGCCATTACCGCGAAGGGCTTCGCCCCCCTTTTTCCGTTCCACCCGGTTCCCTACTTGACCGCCAGCACGATCGTGTCCGACGGCGAGGCCCAGACCGTGCGGGCCTCGCCGAAGCCGGCGGCGCGCAGGGTGTCGGCGTGCCAGCGAGGCGCGGGCATGTCGCCGTCGGCGTGCTCGCCGTAGATCTCGAAGCGGCGGGCGGTGGGCCCGGCGAGGACCGGGTCCGCGGCGGCGAGGGCCCACCAGTCGGCCCAGTCGAGCGCGCCCGCGGCCTTCGCCTCGTCCATCCGCGCGTGGCGCTGGGCCCGCTCGGCGGCGTTGATGCGCGGGGTGCCCTGGTCGATCATGTGGTCGGCGTTCATGAACACCCCGCCCTCCCGCACGATCCCGGCCAGCTGCCCGTAGAGCGCGGCCAGCGGCTCGCTGTGCAGCCAGTGGAGGGCGGTGGCCGTGAGGACGGCGTCGTACGAGTCGTACGGCAGCGCCTCGGCCCAGCGGGGGTCCTTGAGGTCGGCGGTCACGAAGCCCACCCGCTCGTCGCCGGCGAAGTACCCCTCGGCGATGGCGAGCAGGGCGGGGTCGAGGTCGACGCCCGTGCTGGTGGCCTTCGGGAACCGACGGAGCAGCCGGTCCGTAATACTTCCCGTACCGCAGGCGAGGTCGAGCACGCGGGGCTCCGGCCCGACGAGCGCCTCGACCATGTCGAGCATCACGCGGAACCGCTCCTCGCGGTCCGGCATGTACCACTCCTGCTGACGGTCCCAGCTCTGCTGCCAGGCCGCCCAGTCGGTTCCGGTCACCGCCGCGTCCGTCATCGCTCCACCCTCATCCTCAACGTAATACCCTCAAAGTGAACGTGTCACTTACGCTCCCCCGCATCGACCCTAGACCGCCGGAGTAAGGACTACAAGTGGAACTGGCCTATTACTCGGATTACGCCGTCCGCCTGGTCAACACCGAGGAGCCGGCCCGCTCCAAGGACTCCCTGACCTCGGTCGAGGCGGTCCGGGAGCTCTTCGGCGCCGCCTCCCAGATGGCCCGGCGGGTGACGGACACCGACGTGACCCGCTTCCGCGGCGTGCGCGCCCGGCTGCGCGCGGTCTTCACGGCGGCCGACGAGGGCGACCACACCCAGGCCGTGGACCTGCTGAACTCCCTCCTCCTGGAGTTCCCGGTCAGCCCCCAGATCTCCGGCCACGACTACCTGGACGAGGACGGCCGGCCGCGGTGGCACATGCACCTCGCCGACCACCCGTCGAACGCGACCGCGGGCTACGCCGCCATCGCGGCGATGGGCCTCGCCTTCCACCTCACCGAGTTCGGCGCCGACCGCCTCGGCCTGTGCCAGGCCGCGCCCTGCCGCAACGCCTACCTCGACACCTCGACCAACCGCTCCCGCCGCTACTGCTCCGACCGCTGCGCCACCCGCGCCAACGTGGCCGCCTACCGCGCCCGCAAGCGCCTGGAGGCCGAGCGCGCCGAGCCGACCGGCCGCACCGCGGAGACCAGCCAGGCGAGCACCACCCCGATCGACCGCTGACGCCCGGGGGTGACGGGCCGGTACCGCGCCCGCACCCGCCCGAGCACCAGCTGCGCCGGTACGACGCCGAAGACCCGGCTGTCCCCCTCGGCGTCCGGGTTGTCCCCCAGCACCCACCACCCGCCGTCCCGGCGCTCGACCAGCCGCTTCACGATCAGCAGATCCTGCTGCAGCGGATGCCGCAGCACGGCCACGTTCCCGGGCCGCAACCGCGCCCCGTACTGCACGAACAGCTGATCGCCGTGGAGCAGGGTGGGCACCATCGACACCCCCGTCACCTCGGCGATCCCGAACGGGGCCCCGGGCTCCCGCCCCGATCCCACCATCGATTACCTCCCGGTCCGATCGTCCACGAGTCCCACACCACCCCTGGACTTTTGTCCTAAGCCCTAGGGGGCGCTCGCGAAAACGTGCTTCTCACCGAGTAATGTCCCACCTGAGAAGACGATCACGAGGAAGGAC
Source organism: Streptomyces showdoensis (assembly GCF_039535475.1). Classification (NCBI taxonomy): domain Bacteria; kingdom Bacillati; phylum Actinomycetota; class Actinomycetes; order Kitasatosporales; family Streptomycetaceae; genus Streptomyces; species Streptomyces showdoensis. The sequence goes on from NZ_BAAAXG010000026.1 coordinate 226,248, forward strand.
AGCAGCATGCTCTCCCGCCTGTTTGCCCCCAAGGTGAAGGTCAGCGCCCACTGCGACCTCCCCTGCGGCGTGTACGACCCGGCCCAGGCCCGCATCGAGGCCGAGTCGGTCAAGGCCGTACAGGAGAAGTACCAGGCCAACGAGGACCCGCACTTCCGCGCCCGCGCCACGGTCATCAAGGAGCAGCGCGCGGAGCTCGCGAAGCACCACGTGTCGGTGCTGTGGAGCGACTACTTCAAGCCCCCGCACTTCGAGAAGTACCCCGAGCTGCACACGCTCATCAACGACACCCTGAAGGCCCTGTCGGCGGCCAAGGCCTCGACGGACCCGAAGACGGGCGAGAAGGCGCTGGAGCTCATCGCCGAGATCGACCGCATCTTCTGGGAGACGAAGAAGGCCTGACCTCCGGTCATCCCTTCCGGCCCGCGGTCCCCGTGACCGCCGGGTCCTCCTCGCCGCACCCGCCCCGCAGGCCGCCGCACACGGCGCCCCTGGGGGACGGGTGCGGTCTGCGTTCAGGCGCCGGCCCTTCCGCTACGTCCCACCGGCCCCGGCCGCCGCTCACTACGCTCACGGGCATGACCATGCCTTCACCCCCACACCTGACCCCGGAAGCCGCCCGGGCCCTCCAGGGCATGATCCGGACACAGATCGGGCCGGGGCTCACCGAGCGGGAGCTCGACGCGGTCGAGGCGCGGTTCGGCTTCACCTTCGCGGTCGACCACCGCGTCTTCCTCTCGGCCGGCCTGTTCCGCGCCGAGCACGAGCAGGCCGACACCCTGTTCGACCAGGTGCTGGCCGAACTCGGTCTCCTCCAGACCCTCCCCGCCGACATCACCGACCTCCCCTGGGAGGCGGCCCGCTGGGAGCTCGTCCGCTGGTGGCTCCAGCTGATCGTGAACGGCAGCCTGGCCCCCGGCGCCGGCGGTGACCTGATCACGTACGAAGGGTGGGGCGCCCTGGCCCGGCCTCACACGCTCAGGCCGCTGGTCGACAGGACCGAGGCGTACAACGACTGGGCCGCGATCCGACTCGGCGACGACCGGAAACCCCTGGCGGACTCGATCGTCGAGGAGGCCGGCCACCTGCTCGCCGGGCCCTGGCCGCCGCGGGAGTGATATCACCGGCGACAGACGAGGACGCCGCCACGGCAGGTGATCCCGTACGCCCCGTGCCGGGCGATGTGGTCGGCCACCAGCGTGCGGGCTCGGTCGATGGTCGCGTCGAAGGGCACGTGCAGGAGCTGGAAAACGGAGCCGTCTCAGCCCGTCGTGCCAGCCCCCGGCCCCGTTGGGGCCAGCGTGGCCGCGGCGATGTCGGAGTAGTCGGCCCAAGCCTCGAAGCGTTGGCGGTGGAGGGCGCTCGTGTTCTGCATGACCTCGCGCCGCAGCGCCGTGACCAGCTTCGACTCCAGCTCGGCGTTCAGGCGGCCCATCGCTCGGAGCGTGTGCGCCATGGAGACCGCCTGGTACGGCAGCAGCCGTGGCGACGTGCTGCCCGGGTCACGCGCGTAGGCGTACAGCATGCCCTCGAAGTGCGGGGTCGCCAGGTTCACCGCGCTCGCGCCGTACCAGTCGCGGACGATGGTCGCGCACAGCTGCGGTACGGATTCCTTCGCCCCGGGCTCGTCCTCGCCCAGTCCTCTCGCGATGGCGAGCGCGCGACCCGCGCTCGCCGCGAGCAGCGAACGCTGGACCGGCGGCGTGAGCACGGCGTCCGGGGAGGAGAGCAGCGCGCCCCAGAACGCCCTTTCGTCCGCTGGCCGGGCACCGACCATCCGGATCGCACCGCCCAGCGCGACGTGACGCTCATACCGGGACAGCCCGGCGAACGCGGCGAGCACCTCCGACCGGTCGGCGAAGGCCGGACGTGAGGCGAGGACGAGGTACCGCCCGATGACGGCCGGGGCGGTGAGGCCGACCGGTGACAGGGCGGCCCGGCATTCCTCGCTGCCGGCGAAGCCGTGCAGCTCGAAGAGGGCGTCCGAGGTGCGACAGGCCGCACCGATGTCGTCGCGCACGATCTCCCGTCGGTCGGTGGAGGCCGCGGTGCGCTCTCTGCCCCGGAGGAATTCCTCCAGGGCGGAGGGCTCGAGCTCGGTCCACCCGCGGACGGACTCGGCCACGTGCACGGGCGCGCGCCGCTCCTGCGCCACGGCGAGATCGCGGAGCTCGGCGCCCAGCAGCTGACGACGGAAGTCCGGCGCCAGCTCCGCCGCGTGGGAGGCGAGGACGTGGGACAGGAGCACGTACTGCTCCAGCCCGCGCGCGAGGGTGTTCCGAGCCACGACGTCCAGGTGCTCGCCCAGACACCGGCGCACCGCCGGGAGCGCTCCTCCGAGCGTCCGGGAGTCGCCGACCGTCGAGAAGAGGGCGGTGAACTCGTCCGCGGTGAGCAGGGGCAGGTCCCAGGCGAGCGTGTCGCCTCTCAGGCGGTCGCCGATGACCTCCTCCAGGCGCCCGCTCAGCTCGGCCTCCCCGTGGGTGTCCGCCCACGCCATCAGGCGAACCAGGTGCCCGACGTGTCGGTTGGCGAGCGCGTCGCGGAGTTCGGGCCAGGCTTCGGCGCTCGCGAGCCGGTCCCGGAACGCCGTCGCCAGCTCCGGACGCCTCCGCTGCAGGAAGGCGTGGTACTGGATCACCTCGTCAGGTCCCCGGCGCATGCAGTGACGCACCACCTCGGGGATCGACGCGCCGACCCGCTCCGCCATGACGGCGACGAACTCGGCGCTCCGCTCCGCGATCTCGCCGGCCCGGAAGCAGCTGCCCAGGTCGGACGAGCTGGCCCGGCTCATTTCCTCCGCCACGTCGGCGGCCCGGACGTCGAAGAGGATGGCGAACAGCCTCCTGCCCAGCTCGTCGTCGAACTGGCGGGCGGCCAGCCCGACGTTCAGCAAGGACCAGACCGGCGCGTCGTAGGACCAGGCGATGAACTCCTGCCGTACCACGGGCTGCTTGAGCAGGGTGCTGAAGAAGGCGGCAGTTCGTGGGAGCAGCTTGAGGAACTGCAGGAAGTGCATGACCTCCGGCGGTGAAGACTGCTGGACCTTGGCGGCCAGGAGTTCCTGCTCCAGGGAGAGCTGGTGGTCGATGTCCGGGAGCCGCGCGACACCGAGGGAGTCGAGCTGGCGGGTCGTCCGCGACAGGTTGGACAGATTGGCCCCCGCGAGGACGTCCTCGCGGATGACGCCGTCCACGACCAGGTGCGCGAGGAGCCGCACGGCGTCGGTGCGGCGTCCGGCCTGGACGAGTCGCGAGGCGATCCCGCAGGCGACATAGGGCTCGGTGACCGCGATCTGCTTCAGCTCCGCGGAGTCGGTCGATACGCCCAGCGCGCGCAGCAGCAGCCGCGCCACCGCCGGATGCCCCAGGGTGTAGTAGCGCTCGCGGGAGTGGACGAGACCTTCCATGACGAGCGTCGACAGGCCGTTGGAGACGAGCGAGCCGGCGCTCAGGCCGAACTCGTACCGTCCGGCCGTGGCCAGGCGGCGCAGGTTCTCTTCCTCTTCGGCGCTGCGACCGGTGAGATACCGCGACCGGATGAAGGCGACGGCGTCCTGCTGGGAGAGCGCGGTGGCGCCGGCCGCCAGCCGGCCGATGCTTCCGCGCATCGCCAGCGCGAACGTCACCAGGTCGGGGAACGTCTCCTTCCAACTCATGAGGGCGCCGCCCGACGGCAGGGCCAGGGCGGCATGGGCGAAGGCATCCGTCCGGCGCCACACGGCGAGCAGCGACCTGTCGCTGACGGTGAGCCTCACGGTCGGCACGCGGTTGTCGTGCTCGTCGCGCCGGGAGAGCAGCAGCATGAAACCGCGACCGCAGGTGGCCAGCCAGTGATTGACGAGGTTCCGTTCCAGACGGGCATCGAGGTGTGTGTTGTCGACGATGAGCAGTCTGCCCGGCTCGTCGAGGGTGCTGAGGCGGTCGAGCAGCAACGTCGTGTCGGTGGCGCTGAACGGCGTGTTGAGACTCGCCAGGTCGACGTAGAAGGCCGTGTCCGCCCGCTCGGCGTCCCGTCCGACCATGGCCGCCAGCGTGGTCTTCCCCGTGCCCGACTCTCCGGAGACGCGGGCGATGCGGCGCGTGCTCAGGTGATCGACGACCTCGTGCAACTCGGGCAGCGGGGCGGTCGTGGCGGCGCCGTACTCGTCACGCTGCAAGGCGATGGTCGCCGGGTCGCCGTCGCCGTAGACATCGGCATCGTCGATCCGGACGAAGGGCGCGATCGACGGGACGGGGTCCGTGCCTTCCGCTTCGGCAGGGGGCAGTAACCGGGCGAGCAAGGCGTACAACACCTCGGCCGAGGCGCGGGCCGCGAACCGCTTGTGCCGATCGTCCTTGTCGCTGTCGGCGTGATCCATGACGCCCTTGGCGATCAGGCAGTACGGCACCCGATGCTGGTGCGCCACCGTGGCGACGGTGGCCGCCTCCATCTCCACCGCGGCGATCTTTCGCGCCCCCATGCGCTGCAACCGGGCCCACAGCCCGGGATCGGCGACCACCGCGCTCCCCGACGCCATCGGGGCCGCCACCACCTCGAAGGGCAGACGCCGCGGCCCGTCCACATCGTCGTACAACCGCCTCTGCACCGACTCGGCGCCCTGGTCGGTCAACTCCAGCCCGGCGCGGGCACGGCCGATCCATCCCCCCTGTTCCCATTGCCGCAGCCGCGCCCCCCCATGTGCCTTCCGGGAAGTACCGGCGAAGCGCGGGGTGGCTCCGCGGATCCTGGCCCCGGTACAAGCGTTCCAACAGCCACGGCAACGCGTCCTCGTCGTCGGCCGGGCGGTGGCTGGGCAGCCCGCTGGGCGTGAAGTCCTGCACCGCGTGAAGCCACCGGTGGTCCAGCCGGAACTGCCGATGGTCGCCTTTCAGCCCTGCCGGGGACTGCTTGCCCTCGTCCCATTCGTAGACCGGGTCGGCCACCACGACGTCCCCGAGGGCCACCTCGTCGGGGTTGCCCGCGCACACCCCGCACATGGCCAGGCATCCGGGCTGCAACAGCTGGGTCAACGCGGTGACGATGGGCGCCGTTTCCCGGCTGCCCATGTGCGTCGATCGCGCCAACGCCACCGAGAGGCGGCGGCCGTCCGCTCGACGGTACTCACCCCACCAGTACGGGGCCGGTCCCCCCGCGCCGCGCTCCTCCCACCGCGCCACCCCAGGGTCGCCGGACACCCCGGCGAGGCCCGCGGCCTTCGCCGCTGCCAGCTCCTCCGGCAACGTGGCGATGACCAAAACGTCGACCCGGTCCACCGACACCTGGAGGCCACACCTCTCCGAACAATGCGGCCCGGTACCAGGCCCCCCGAATCGGACGAGGGCGTCCCGAGTCTCGTGAAACCTCGGTGACGACCCGTTCGTACTCTATGCCGCGGTGCCGACGGGCTCCAGGGATCCGTCGATGAGTGAGGGTTTCCAGGGGCGGTCGATTCCCGGCCGCTGCCCCGCCCCCCTTGAAGTCGGCGGCAAGGTTTCGGCAAGGGCCCCGCAAGGGGGTGGACGGGGGTGTGGGGGAGGTTCGTCGGCGGACTGGTCGGGTGAGCCGAGGCGGGGGTTGTGATGGACGGAGTGGTCAGGAATCCGGCGCAGTGGGTGACCCTGCAGGGGTGCCGCAAGGTGCTGGTGGTCGTGCACACCGAGGTGTACGGGCGACGGTTGCGGGAGCTGCTGCCGTTGCTGGCGGCGGATCTGCGGGTGCAGGTCGCCTTCACCGTCGCGCCGCACGCCTTCAACGGCGGGGCCCTGCGGGCGCTGCACGGGCTCGGCGGGGTCGTGCTGCCGTGGGAGGAGGCGGTGCGCGGCGAGTTCGACCTCGCGCTCGCGGCCGGCTCGCAGGGAGTGGAGCGGCTGCGGGCGCCGCTCGTCCGGCTGCCGCACGGGGCCGGGCACATGAAGCTGGCGCGGGTCGCGGACGCGCGGCGGCCGGGTGAGCCCCGGGGGGTCGGGGGGATGGGGCGGTCGTACCTGATGTGGGGCGACCGGGTGGTACCCGCCGCGTACGCCGTGGCCCATCGGGAGGATCTGGAGCTGCTGCGCGCGTCCTGCCCCGAGGCGCTGCCCGTCACGGAGGTCGTCGGGGACGGCGTCCACGACCGGATCGCCGCCAGTCTGCCGCTGCGCGAGCGCTACCGGATGGCGCTGGGGCTGCGCCCCGGCGAGCGGCTGGTCCTCGTGTCGTCGACGTGGGGGCTCGGCTCGTCGTTCAACCGGCTGGACGCGCTGCTGCCGCGGCTGCTCGCCGAGTTGCCGGACCGCGCGTACCGGATCGCGGTGCTCGTCCATCCCAACGTCTGGTCGGGGCACGGCGACTGGCAGGTACGGGCCTGGCTGGACACCCTGCGGCGGCGCGGCATCACTCTGGTGACGCCGGACGCCGACTGGCGGCCGTTGCTGGTCGCGGCGGACTGGGTGATCGGCGACCACGGCTCGGTCACGCTGTACGCCACGATGACGCCGGCCGCGATCCTGCTGGCCCGCTTCCCCGAGGAGGACGTCAATCCGGCCTCCCCCGGCGCCGAACTGGCCCGGGTCGCCCCGGCGCTCTCCCCCGCGCACCCGCTGGCGGAGCAGCTGGCGTACGCGGCGGCGGAGTACCCGGCGGAGGCGTACGCGCGGATCGCGGGCCGGATCTCCTCCGAGCCGGGGCGGTTCAACGCGAACATGCGACGGCTGCTGTACCGGATCCTCCGGCTCGGCGAGCCCGCGTACGAGCCGGCCACGGCCCCGCTGCCGGACCCGCCCGCGCTGGACTCGGGCACGGACGACCGGTCGGGAGCCTGCGCGTGACCGCCGCCGCGGCGTGCGAGGAGCTGCTGTGCGTCGCGCTCGACGGCGGCGCGAGCGAGGCCTGGCTGCAGTGCGCGGACGTGCTGGCCGCCCCGGACGCCCTCCCCCACCCGGCGGCCGTGCGGCTCGCCGGGGCCGTGCTGCTGAGGTATCCGGGGTGCCTGGTGAGCGTCGTACGACGGGCCGAGGGCGGGTTCGTCCTCGGGCTGCGGGTGAGCGGGTCCGGGAGCGTGAGCCTGGTGGTCGTGCTCAGGGAAGCGGGTCCGTCCCGGCCAGGCGGGCGCGCAGCCGCGTCGCGTCGGACTCGCTGACCGGGGCGTAGCGCGCCAGGGACCGCTCGTACAGCTCCCTGGCCGCGGCCGGGTCCCCGCGCAGGGCGGCGGTCTCGCCGAGCATTTCGAGCACCCTGCCCTGCCAGTGGACCGAGCCCGTCGCGACGAACTCGTCCAGGGCCTGCCGCAGCACCGTCTCGGCGTCCTCCCCGGTGGTGTGCCGTGCTCCGGCGCGGGCCAGCGCCAGCCCGAGGAAGGCCAGGGCGCGGGCCGCGTCGTACGGGTCGGCCACCGCGACGAGTGCGGCCCGGGCCTCGGCGAACGGGGCCAGGGCCTGCCCGGGGCGGCCCGCCGCCAGGGCCGCGTCGCCGAGGCAGATCCGGGTCATCGCGGCGCCGCGCCGGTAGCCGATGGCCTCGCGCAGGGCCAGCGCCTCGGTCAGGTACGCGGTGGCCCGGTCGAGCCGGCCGGCCAGCAGGTGCGACTGGCCGAGGCCGTGCAGGGCCTGGGCCTCGGCCTTGCGGTCGCCGTCCTCGCGGGCGCCGCGCACCGCCTCGGTGAACCACTCGACGGCCTCGTCGGACCGCCCGGCGTTGCGCAGGCCGACGCCGCCCGAGGTCAGCATGCGGCTGAGCCCCGGCCGGTCCCCCGGCCCTCAGGGCGGCGGCGCGGCCGGTCTCGTGCGCCTCGACCCACAGGTCGTACGGGCGCAGCCGCAGGAAGAGCGGCCACATCGCGTCGGCGAGCTGCCAGGCGGTGGCGTCCCAGCCCTGTTCGGCGGCGGTCCGCAGGGCGGCCATGAGGTGGAAGCGCTCGGTGTCGAGCCAGGCGAGCGCCGCGGCGGGGCCGTCGAAGGACGGCCGGTGGCCCGGCGGGTGGGCGTAGTCGCGGCGCAGGGTGCGGTGGCTGGGCGTGAGCAGTGCCTCGGCCGCGGTGGCGGTGGCCAGGTAGTGGTCGACGACCCTGCGGACGGTCGCCCGGCGGTCGGCGGGGTCCTCGGTGTCGACGGCGAGCTGCCCGGCGTGGGCGCGGACCAGGTCGTGGAAGCGGTAGCGCCCGAGGCCGGTGGTGCCGTCGGGGCCCAGGTCCTCCAGGAGGCTCACCTCGGCGAGGTCGTCGAGCAGCCGGTCGCCCTCGTCGGGGCCGACGGCGCAGGCAGCGGCGGCGACCGGGCCGTTGAGGACGGTGACCGGCGGCAGGCCGAGGCGGCGGTAGCCGCGGGCGAGTTCGGGGGTGAGCTGGTGGTACGAGGCGTCCAGCGCGAGCCGTACGGCGTGCTCGCCGCCGAGGCTGAGCGCGTCGAGCCGGGCCGCGCCGGATCCGCCGAGCGCGCCCGCCATGGCGGAGAGGGACTGCTGGGGCCGGGCGGCCAGCCGGGCCGCGGCGACGGAGACCGCGAGCGGCAGGCCGGCGCAGAGGGCGGCGACCTCCTCGGCCGCCTCGGGCTCCCGCCGGACCCGCTCGGCGCCGATCCGCCCGGCGAGCAGCTCGACGGCGTCGGCCGGGGACAGCACGCCGAGCTGCTGGAAGGAGGCGCCGTCGATGCCGAGGGCCGTCAGCCGCCCGCGGCTCGTGACGACGACGAGGCTGCCCGGGGAGCTGGGCAGCAGCGGGCGGACCTGGGCGGCGCTGAGGGCGTTGTCGAGCATGACGGCGAGCCGGAGCCCCGCGGTGTGGGAGCGCCAGAGCGCCGCGGACTCGGCGGGCTCGACGGGGACGTCCTTGACACCGAGCGCCCGGAGGAACCGCCCGAGGATCTCGCCGGGGGCGGCGGGGCCGGCGTCGGGCAGGTGGCCGCGCAGGTCCGCGTAGAGCTGCCCGTCCGGGAAGCGGTCGGTGAGGCCGTGGAGCCAGCGGGTGACGAGCGACGACTTGCCGACCCCGGCGGGTCCGCTGACGACGGTGAGGAGCGGGCGGCCGCCGAGCTGCGGGAGGAGTGCGTCCAGGGCGTCGAGGGCGTCGGCGCGCCCGGTGAAGTGCTCGGGCGCGGGGAGGAGTTGCCGCGGGGCCGGCCGTACGTGGGGGGCGGGCGGGGTGCCCGCTGCGGGCGGTACGTGGATGTGGACGTCGCCCCGGACCTCGCCGGCCTGCACGACGGAGCCGTGGACGGTGGCCGCACCGGTGAGGGTGTTGGCGGTGGCGGTGTCATTGTTGGCGGCGGTGGCGGCGGTGACCTCGGCCGTCCAGTGCCGCAGGACGCTCCCGAGCCGTGGGTCCGCGGCCGCCGCGCGGGCGAGCCGCCGCGCCAGTTCCGCGCTGGTGGCGGGGTGGGCGGCCGGCCCGCCGCGTAAGAGGTCGGCGACCGCCGGGTCCGCCCCGAGATCCCTGAGCCGGTCGACGAGAACGCGCCACATTTCAGGGCGTGCCGCCCCGTTGATCAGGGCAGTGGTGAGCTGTGGAGCCGTCACGGCTTCCATATCTTCCGTCTCCCCCCGTATGTCCGTCGGCGCCTATGACTCTGGCCTTCTTGGACGGCATGACCCCTACCCTCAATTGACCCAAATCAGACCGAACGCTCTGATCAATTGAGATCAACAGATCATTCTGGCCAAGCAATTTGATCGAGTGGCGCCATCTTTTGACCGAGTTGGCATCGTGTCATCCTTTGCCCTCTACAAGCGAGTGCAGGCACACATGTGCGGGCCTACCGGCGATAGGGGACGCTCGGTGGACTTCGGAATACTTCTGCTCGGCCCCGTGGAATTCCGCTCGGACGGCACCCGCGGCGCGCCGGGAACGCCGAAGGAACGGCTGGCCCTCGCCGCCCTGGCCCTGGACGCGGGCCACCCCGTCACGCTCGACGCCCTGGTGCACCGGGTGTGGGACGACCGGCCGCCCAGCAAGCCCCGCGCCAGCCTGCACGTGTACGCGGCGCGCATCCGGCGCCGCCTGCACGCCGCCGGGGACCCGGCCCGCCTGGTGCAGGGCGCGCACGCGTACACCCTCGAGATCGACCCGGACCTGGTGGACTGGCACCGCTTCCGGCGGCTGACCGACGAGGCCCGCGCGCTCGCCGACGGCGGGGACACCGCCGGCGCCCTGGACCGGCTCACCGCGGCGGACGGGCTGTGGCGCGGCGAACCGCTCGCGGGCCTCTCCGGCCTGTGGGCGGAGGCGACCCGGTCCCACGTCAACGAGAAACGGCTCGCCGCCACCCTCACCCGGACCGCGATCGAGCTGCGGCTCGGACGTCACGCCGAACTCGTCCCGGACCTGACCGCGCTGCTCGACGAGCACCCGACCGACGAGACCATCGCGGCCCAGCTGATGACGGCCGCCTACGGCTGCGGGCGCCAGGCGGACGCCCTGCGCACGTACGACTCGGTCCGCCGACGGCTCTCCGAAGAGCTCGGGACGGACCCCGGCGAGGCCCTGTCCCGGGTCCACCGGCTGGTTCTGGACCGCGCGCCCGTCACGGAGCTGCTGCCGCACCCGGCGCCGTCGCCCGCCGCGCCCCACACGCTGCCGGGACACGGGGACCTCGTGGGCCGGGAACGGGAACTCGCCCTGCTCACGGACGGGCTCGCCGGCCTCCCGCCCGACCCGGGGACGGCGGAACCCGGTGGTCCGGGCAGCGGAAGCAGCGGCGGAAGCGCGGGCGCCGGTGGCGGTGGCGGTGGCGGTGGCGGGGTCATCGCGCTCCAGACCATCGCCGGCATGCCCGGGGTCGGCAAGTCCCTCCTCGCCGTCCACGCCGCCCGGCTGCTCTCCGGCCGCTACCCCGACGGCCAGGTGCTGCTCGATCTGCGCACCCACGCCCCCGGGCGCCAGGGCCTGAGCGCGCAGGCGGCGCTCTTCACCCTGCTGCGGGTCTTCGGCGTGGCGGCCGACTCGATCCCGGCGGACCCGGACGAACGCACCGCGCTCTGGCGCACCCTGCTCAGCAGCCGCCGTGCCGTGATCGTCCTCGACGACGCGGCGGACGCGGAGCAGGTGCGGCCGCTCCTTCCCGGCAGCTCCCCGTCCCTGGTGATCGTCACCAGCCGACGGAGGCTCACCGGGCTCCCCGGGGTCCGCTCGCTCTTCCTCGACATCCTCCCCGCCGCCGACGCCGCGGCGCTCTTCCGGCGGCTGGTCGGCGACGACCGGGTACGGGACCCGGAGGACGTGGCGCGCATCGTCCGGCTCTGCGGACACCTGCCGCTCGCGGTCGAACTGGCCGCCGGACGCCTGGCGTCCCGCCCCTCGTGGACCACCTCCCACCTGGTGGAGAAACTCATGAGGACACCCGGCAGGCTCGCGGAGATCAGGGACGGATTCCGCGAGATAGCCCGGGTATTCGAAATGTCGTACCAGGACCTGACAGAAGAACGAAGGAAGGCGTTCCGGCTGCTGAGCCTGCACTTCGGATCGACTTTCGGACCCCATGCCGCCGCCGCGATCACCGGCCTTTCCCCCGGCGAGGCGGAACGCGCGCTCGACTCGCTCCTCGACGATCATCTGCTCTCCGAACCGGCGCCGGAACGCTTCCAGTTCCACGACCTCGTCGGTGAATTCGCCCGCATGCTCGCCGCCATGGAGGACTCGCCGGGCGAACGCGATCGTGCGCAGGGGCGATTGATCCATTTCTATGTGCACGCATCACGGCGGGCCGCCCGGTTGATCCATCCGCGCCGGTTCCGGTACGAGCCCGCCGCGCATCCCCCGCCGGAGGCCCCGGAGTTCGCCCTGCCGGAGTGGCGTGACGCGCAGGCCGCACGGGACTGGCTCGCCCTGGAGCGCCCCGGGCTGGTCGCCGCCGAGTACTGCGCGCGCACCCACGGCCGCCCGCTCGAAGCCGCGCTGCTCGCCGGCGCCCTGGCCGGTTTCCTGGAGGAGGACGGGCACTGGAGCGAGGCGCAGCGCATGCACGGGCCCGCGGCGCGCCACTGGAGCGCGGTGGGCGACGCACGCGGCGAGGCCGCCGCACTGATCGACCTGGCCGGCGCCCAGTCCCGGGCCGGCCGCTACGAACGCGCCCTGTCGAGCGCCCACCGCGCCCTCGACCTCGCCCGCACGGTCGGCGACCCGGAGACGGAGGCCGAGGTCCGCCATCTCCTCGGCGTCGTCCACTGGAACCTCGGCCGGCACGCCACCGCACTGACCCTCCAGAGCGCGACGCTCGAATTACGGCGGCGGACCGGGGACGTCTGGCAGATAGCCCGGTGCCGGAACAACATGGGCATCACGCATCTGTTCCTCGGGAACTACGAGGCGTCCGAGGAATCCCTCCATTCCGCCCTCAAGGGATTCCGATCCTGCGGCGACGAACGGGAAGCCGCCCGCGTCCTCAACAACCTGTCGGATCTGTACATCCACCTCGGCGAGCGGAACACCGCGCGGCGCGCTGCCCTCGAATCCCTTTCCCTCCTCAAGAGAATAGGAAGCGATACGGAACGGGCTTCCGCGCAGGTGAACCTCGCCAGCACGATGATCGCCGAGAACGAATCCGAGGAGATGCTCGCGCTGTACCGCGAAGCCCTCTCGGTCTTCCGGAGAGTGGGCGACCTGCGCAATTCCGCCGCCACGCTCCACAGCATCGGCGACGCCCTCCGTGCGGTGGGACGCAGAGCGGACGCGGCCCTGCACTACAAGGGCGCATGGACGGCGGCCCGGGACATCGGAGCGGCGCACGAGGAGACGGAGGCCCGGCGGGCGCTCCAGGCGCTGCATTCTCGGGGTTGACTCTTCTGGCATATTCAGTCGACACATTCACCGGCACCGACGGGCAGAGAACTTATCAGAACGATCTGTTCCACGCGGCCGGTTTGCAAGCAATGCGGAAGTGGTGCTGAGATCCCGTCGAGCGCAACGAAGCGCACCGGAACGACTCTTAGCGAGCGACATGAACAACATGACCACACGAATGCTCATCTGCCTTGTCGGCACCGCCGCCGCCATCGGCGTCGCGATATGCATTCCGTCCTCGACGACCGAAACCGACTCCCTCCTCGCCGTCTCCGTCGTCGACCGCACCTGAACACCTTGGGCCCGGATTCCCGGGCCCAAGCTCATTCCCCGTCCGCCACCCGCAGGGAATACCGCCGCTTCTCCTTCGACGTCGCGCCCAGACGGTCGTAGAAGCGGATCGCCCCCTCGTTCCCCAGTGCTCGGAACTTCTGGTTCTGGAGCGACAACATGGCGACGGCCACCCTGCCCCCGCTCGGCAGCGGGAACCCTGTGGTCCCCACAGAGGGCATGACGACTACATCCCGTTCCCCGCTCGCGGGCACGGTCTACGAAACCACCCTCCGCGGAGTACGGTGCGTCCGGCTCTCGGTGCTGACCGACGAAACGACCAGCCCTGAGCGGCAGCGCGAAGCCGGCGACATCGCCGCGGCAGCCCTCGGCATCGACTTCGGCGAGGGTGACCAGCTCCGAGAAGCCATCGACCTGGACGTGAGCGCGTCCAAGGTTTCCCCGTTCGACCGCCCACAGCTCGGCGGGTGGCTCGCGAAGCCAGACGAGTTTGACGCACTGGTCTGGTGGCGCTTTGACCGCGCCATCCGGTCCATGGCGGACATGCATGAGCTTGCCAAGTGGGCCCGCGAGCACAGGAAGTTGCTTGTCTTTGCCGAAGGGGTCGGGGGCGGGCGCATCGAATTCGACTTCCGCAACCCGCTGGCGCCCACTGGCGAACTGATGATGATGTTGTTTGCGTTCGCTGCACAGGTGGAGGCGCAGAGCATCAGCGATCGGGTGACCGGAGCCATGGCGGCTATCCGAAAGATGCCGCTTCGTTGGAGTGGCGGAGGGATGCCACCGTACGGATACATGCCCGCCCCTATGCCCGAGGAGTACGGCGGAGTCGGTTGGACGCTCATCCCGGACCCGGATGCAGTCAGGATCATTGAGCGCATCGTTCGGCTACTCCTGGACGGGTTGTCCGCGTCAGCCATTGCAGTACAACTCAACGCAGACAACGTGCCGAGCCCGCGCGACCACTGGTCGCTGATGAAGAACAGAAAGACGGGCGGTCGCATCGGCGGACGCCAGTCGATCACCCGCGAGCGGTTCCGCTGGACGGGTTCCGCCATCCGTCGGATGCTCCTTAACCCAACGCTCCTCGGCTGGAAGATGCACCGAGGCGTGCCGGTCCGAGATGCCCAGGGCAACCCCGTGATGATGACGGAAAGCCCGATCATGACGCGCGAGGAATACGACCGGGTGGGCGCCATCCTGAACAAGCCCCGATCCGCGAGCCCGGTACGCGCCGCACGGGTAGACACAGACGCCCTGCTACTCACTGTGATCCACTGCGCGAGCTGCGGGGAGCGCATGTACCTCGATAAACGACGGACCCACGCCACCGCCGCCCCCAAGTACGTATGCAACAGCCGTACCCGGGGGGTACAGTGCGCGGCACCTGCCTACATCCGCGGGGACTGGACGGATGACTACGTGACCGCGGAGTTCCTGCGGCTGGTGGGCACCATACAGACGACACAGGTTGTTGAGATCCCGGGCTATGACCCCGAGCCCGAGCTACTGGCCACCCTCGCCGAGTTCGAGGAGCACCAGAAACAGCAGGGCCGCCAGAAGTCAAAGCACGCCGCGGCAAAGTGGCAGGAACGTGCGGACGCGCTCGACGCACGCATCGCCGATCTAGAGACGCGCGAGAAGCGCGAGCCGCAGCGGATCGTGACGCGGACTGGGCGCACCTTCGCGGACGAGTGGGCCGAGAAGAACACTGCGGGCCGGCGAGCCATGCTCATTGAAGCTGGGGTGAGACTGGACGTTCGGCGCGGCACGCGGGGAGGGTGGCGGAAGCTCGACACTCGGCGCGTGGACTTCAGCATGACTGGAGAGCTGGACCCCGCCGCGGAATCGCTCGCTGTTGCCGCAGGCGACCACGAAGCGTACAAGCGGGGACACAAGCCCCCAGCCCCGGGCAGCTCGGCAAGGCTCGTGGAGTCATGTCAAGAGCGGGTGACTGTGGCCGCGTGATCCGGTTACCCTCGCCGTAGCCCGTGCCGGTATGGAGAGCGCGGGTGAGGCACGGCGCTTCTAGGACTAGTCCGAGAATGCAGTACACCCGTGCCGACAACGAGCCGAGCCCCGGTAGTCCCTCGCGGACCGCCGGGGCTTTGGTGTGCCCGCAGCGGGGCCGACCAGCGGGCCGAGCCATGACGGTATGACGGTTCAGAGTGTTTTTTCGTATGCACAAGAAAAAATAAGGAGAAAACCAAACCGTCCTCGAAACGCCATCCCGTCATGCTCGGACCTCGGGAGTTCGGTGGCCCCCCACACCACACGAGGGACCGCGCGGCACGGCTCGTGGCTGGACGGATAGAGCGGGACACCTCTGGTCCCGACAACACAGTGAGGGACCGCACGGAGTCACCGAGCACGCCGCACGGTGGGTGCCGGGACACCTCTGGTCCCCACAACAGAGTGAGGGCGGGACTACCGCGCACCCACCCCGAGGGGGAACCACGGCGGACCGAGTGCCTGCCCTCACATCAGCTCTGTCCGTGCACCACGCACCCCGCCGTTACGGGGGTGGCCGCAGGGGTCGTGTGACAGAGCGCGGGGACCGCACCGCCCATGAGTAACCGCCCTTGACCGGGGCGCCGAAAGGGGTCGTAAGCGCGTGCGGTCCCCACAGTGTCCGGACCGGCCCCGCCGGCGAGGACGACCAAGCCCACCTGACCCAACAGAGCAGAGGTGCGCGGTACCGGCCCCGGCCCCGGCTCGGGGATATCGGCCGCAGAGTTCCGGGTTCGAGTCCCGGGGTGGGCACGCAGAGAACGACGACCAGGCCGACGACATCGAGGGGGCGCCATGCGCTGTATCGACTGCACGGAGCCGGCGACCCATCGGGGCCGCTGCAAGACCCACCACGGGGCGTACGAGCGACGACCGACCGTCCGCACATGGCGAGCACGGAGCCGACGACGAGCGGCCCGCAATGACGCTGCTGCACGACTCCGCCGGATCGTCGAGCGGAAGGGGCACGCGTGGTGTGACTGGTGTCTAGACGACTTCCCCGCGGCAGACGTGGACGTGGACCACGTGCGGCCCCTCTCGATGGGAGGGACCGACACGGGCGGCAACGTTCAGGTCTTGTGCCGGGGGTGCCACGCGCTGAAGACGCGGACGGAGTTCGGGCGCGCTGCCTAGCGCTGTGCCCACCATGCTCCCGCCGCCCCCCCGACGGTGGTGATTAGGGCGACGAGCCACCCCGGGACGCGCTGCACGGTCAAGTGCAGTCCTCCAAAGCGGAGTTCGAGGGCGGGGCGCACGGTGGGGGTGTCGGTCACGGATTTCACGGCTTCCCTTTCGTCGATTGGGCGCCTTAGTAGACCACAGAATCGGTCTAGTCATTTCTTCCTAGATGTTGCTTCCAAAATCCCGCACGTGGGTTGCAATTCCTGTCCATAAATTCTTCCCGCCGTTTTGGAGGTGACCCCGTGCCCCGACGACCCCGCCCCCCTTGCTCGGTACCCGGGTGCCCCGAACTGACTGCCCGTGGCGGGCGCTGTGCGGCACACCAGAGGGAAGCGGACAAGGATCGGGCGTCACGTGGTGGTGCGGTCTACACCACGCGGTGGCAGCGCATCCGGCGTGCGTACCTGTACGCGAACCCGTGGTGCGTGTTGTGCGGCGGCATGGCGAACGTGGCTGACCACTTCCCTTTGTCCCGACGCGAGTTGATCGCGAGGGGTGAGGCGACTCCGGATGCGGCGAAGCATCTACGCCCGCTGTGCGTGGCGTGCCACAACCGCGAGACCGCGCGGAATCAGCCCGGCGGGTTCGCTGCTGAGGCTCGGTCTCGGCGTGAGGCGAACGAGCGTCCGCCGTTCTGACCAGGGGGTGACCCCCGTCCCCTCGCCTGCCAGAGCGGCAGGGAGGCAAAAAACTCGCATGGCTCATCAGAGCGTTTCGGTGGAGGTGAACCCCCATGGCAGTACCCGGGCAAAAGCCCAAGCCCCATATACAGGCAGTCCGCGAGGGCACGTTCCGCTCGGACCGCAACAGCGAGGGTGCGCGCTTCGCCCCTGCCGAGCCGATCGAACCGGACTGGGACGAGCTGTTGCCGGGCGACTCCGCCGAGGACGTGCGGGGCAAGGCTCGCGATGTGTGGCGCCGGACGATTCCCGCCCTGGTGGTGGCAGCCGGCTTGACCGACTCGCAGCGCGAAACGGCCATTGAGTACTGCCTAACGGTGGCTCGGCTCTGGCAGGCAGAGCGGGAGCTTTCCCGCACGGGGCTGGTAGTCGAGACAGAGCGCGGGAACGTGAAATCGCCGTGGGTGACGATTGCCCACCAGTACCGGAGTCACTTCCGCTCGCTGGTGGGTGAGCTTGGGCTTTCGCCCGCGTCGGCAACCCGGATCACCCCGCCGGACTTTGGTGGGGATGATGACGGAGACGTATTCGACTGACGGTCTGCCCGCCCCACTGGACGCACTGCGCGAACTCGGCCTCTCCGAGGGCGAGATAGCCGACGCGTGCCGCTCGCGGCCCCTGGTGGTGGCAGCACAAGCCGCGGACGCCCCGGGCGCCTACTTCGATGTGTCAGCCGCTCGCCGAGCCGTGGACGCTATCCAGTCGTTCAAGCACACGAAGGGGCGGTGGGGGAACTCCCGGCTTCGGCTCTCGCCGTGGCAGATCGTGTGGGTTATCGCCCCGGTCTTCGGATGGCTCGCGCATGACCCCGAGTTGGGGCGTGCGGTGCGGGTTATCCGCTCGGCGTGGATCGAAGTTCCGCGTAAAAACGGCAAGTCCACACTAAGCAGTGGCATCGGTCTGGTGCTGTTGCTCGCGGACCGCGAGATCGGCGCAGAGGTGTACGCGGCTGCTGGCTCGCTTCCACAGGCCGAGCGGGTCTTTGACGACGCTAAGCGCATGGCGCTCACTTCGCGGGCCGTACGGGGCCGTGTGGAGGTTCTACGGGGCCTTATCCGGGTGCCGCGTACGGGCGGTGTCTTCCGGGCCCTCTCGAAGATTGCCGAGACCGCCCACGGCTTGAACGTGTCCGGCGCGATTGTGGATGAGGTGCACGTGCACAAGCGGCGTGACCTCATCGACGCTATCGAGACCGGTACCGGTGCCCGGGATCAGCCGCTGATCATCTACATCACGACTGCCGATGAGGGCACCGAGGGCAGCATCTATGACGAGAAGCACACGTACACGCGCCGTTGCGCGGACGGCGTGGTCTCGGACCCTGGCCACTACGGCGTCATTTGGGCGGCCGATGAGACGGACGATCCGTTCGCCGAGAGCACGTGGCGTAAGGCGAATCCAGGGCTCGGAGCATCACCCTCGCTCTCTTACATGCGCCGTGAGGCCAACAAGGCACGGAGTACACCGAGTTACTTTGCGACGTTCTGTCGTCTGTCTCTCAACAGGAGGATGCGGGCCGCTTCGAGGTGGTTGCCGCTCTCGTTGTGGGACGCGAACGCGGGCAGCGTGGACGATCGGTCGTTCCGGTATCGGCGCGCGTGGGGCGGCGTGGACCTCTCCGCGGTGTCTGACCTGTCGGCATGGGTGCTCGCTGTTGAATCTCGCGTGCCCGGGGTCGAGCTGGAGTTGATCTCCCGTTTCTGGCTGCCCGAGGAGAGGGCCGACGAGCTAGAGCAACAGCTACAGGTCCCCATCCGGCAATGGGCCCGCGAGGGACTGATCACGCTTACCGAGGGCGACGCGATCGACTATGACGCCATCGAGAAACAGATTGTGGCGGACTGCCGCCGGCTGGACGTCCAGCGGATTTCGTACGACCGGATGTTTGCCGGGCAGCTCGTCCAACGCATCGAGGCGAAGACGCGCGGTGTCGACGTCGTCCCGGTCGCGCAGACCTACCTAGGCATGTCTCCGGGCTGCAAGGAACTGGAACGGCTGTTGCGCGAGGGCCGAATACGGCACGGCGGTAACCCGGTGCTCCGCTGGAACGCGAGCGTGGTGGAGGTGTACCGCGACGGCAACGACAACATGCGCCCGGTGAAGCCGGACCGCGGAAAGTCGTCCGCGCGAATCGACGGGATTGCCGCTGCGGTCATGGCACTTGACGGCTACGTGCGCCGACCACTCAAACGTCCTCGCGCTGCGAGCGCCTAGCGCTGGCCCCGCAACCGGATGTTACGGGGCGCCGCTTCTTACAAGTTACGCCACATTTCTCGTAGCGCAGTGATGACGGTCAGCGTAAGCATGACCGCACCACCTCCGGCAGCCATTGCTGCTGCGAGAGATGCACTAATCGCAAACGTGCAGATGCCGGCCACCAGGCCGACAACTAGTGCGACAGCGACGGCAAGAAGCACAGCCATCACTTTAGTGCTGGTTGGGGTTGGGGTTGGGGTCTGAGTCTGAATACTCACGTTTTCTCCTAATGGGTTAAATATCGGCCATGTATCACGTCCTTGTTTTGACTGACGGACTTGGGGGCCGAGGGCCGCCCGCATCCCTTAAGTCAGCAATTAGGGACCGTTATTCATGGATCTCTCCTCGTTTAAGGACTGACTAGGTGCCAGCCCCTAGGCACACGGTATCGCCCAACTCGGTCGTGCGTGACGCCTTCTGAGCTGTCGTCAGCTACCCCGATTGGCCTGTTTGTGAAGTATGGAACTAATGCGGTGTTTTAGGGGGTGTGGATGGCGGAGACTCCGCTACAGATGACGGTCCGGCTCCGCGCGAAGATCGAGCGACGGAAGAACGAGACCCGCAAGTGGTCCGACGCGTACGAGGGAAAGCGCCCGCTGCTGTTCGCGTCGCCCGAGTTCAGCGCGCAGACGGGCGGACTGTTCAAGGACTTTTCCGATAACTGGTGTGCGACGGTCCCGGACGCGACGGTGGAACGGCTCATGCCGCTCGGATTCCGGCTGGAAGACGGCACGGTGGACCAGACAGCCGCGACGGCATGGCGGAAGTCCGAGTGCGATGTAGAGATAGGTCTAGCGCTACTGGAAGCGCTGATCACGGGCCGCTCGTACGCGCTGGTCTGGAAGCCGGACGGGGTGAACACCGAGATCACCTTTGAGCACGCGGCAAACGCCATCGTTGAGTACGTGCCGGGTCGTCGCCGGCTCCGCGCTGCGGGGCTGAAAGCATGGCGGGACGGCGAGTACGAGCTTGCCACCCTCTTCACTCCGGACATGGTCTATCGGTGGCAGCGGAAGGGCCGAAGCCACGAGTGGACCGGTCGTACCGTCGGGCTTCCGCGGGGTGAGCCCTCGCACATCAAGAACCCGCTCGGCGCTGTACCGCTGGTGGAACTCCCCAACCGAGGCAGGCTGCACGGAAAGCCGCGCTCCGAGCTGGTGACCGTGCTCCCGCTACAGGACTCCGTCAATACCTTGTGGGCTCACTTGCTCACCGCTTCGGACGGTCTCGCGCTGCCCGCTCGGGCAATCCTCGGGATGGACCGTCCCGTTCGGGAGATCATCGACCCCGAGTCCGGTGAAGTCGTCGGCGAGGAAGACGAGCCCATTGACAAGTTCCGCTCGGACCGTCTGCTGTGGCTGGAGAAGGAAGGCGCATCGATCGCCGAATTCTCCGCCGCCGATCTCGACAACTACCTAAGGGTTATCACTAAAGCAGTCGAGCACATCGCGGCGCAGACCCGTACGCCCGCCACGTACTTAAGTGGGCAGCTCATCAACGTGAGTGCTGATGCCCTCGCCGCATCGGAAGCCGGTCTAGTGGCCAAAGTGACCGAGCGACAACGGCACTTCGGCGCAGGGCTGCGCGAAGTGATGCGGCTGGAAGCCCTCGCAGCCGGCGAGCGGGGACGAGCTGAAGCCCTCGCGCTCGGCACGGTGATTTGGCGTGACCCGCAGTTCCGCTCGGACTCCCAGTACTCGGACGCGCTCGTCAAGCTCAAGAGCATTGGCGTACCGGATGAGGCTCTGTGGGAGCGAATCCCCGGGGTCACCCCGGACGTGATCGCTCGGTGGAAGCGGATGCGCGACGATCAGGCGGGCGCGATCCTCGGCGGCAACGTGGCCGCGCTGTATGGGCCGAAGCCGCCCGAGGACGACCAGGGCGAGGACGGGCCCGCGGACGAGCTGCCGGACGTCGCGTAATGCCGGACTCCGCGACGCTCGCACAGACCCGGTACACGGAAGTCCAGGGCATCACGCGCAGCGTGGTCGAAGCCGTACAAGCTCTGTGGCGGGATGTGACCCCGGACCGGATCCTGTCCGCGATGTCGGGCGAGACCGGCCGCGCGATCCTCGCCGCGGTGACCGCCGGGCAGATGAGTGCGGCGGCAGGGGCCCAAGCGTTCGTCACCGCCTCCATGCTCGCGCAGGGTGCGGCAGCCGGTCCGCTCGGTTTGCTGAAGCCGGGCGCCCTCGCAGGGTTCGCCGCGGACGCTCGTCCGCTCTCCACGCTGCTCTACGTCCCGGCTATCAGCACGGCTCAAGCTCTAGCCGGCGGAGCGTCCGCGGAAGCGGCATCCCTGGTCGGGTTGAACCAAATGGCCATGCTCGTAAGCACCACGGTTGCCGACACGGCGCGTGCCGCTACGTCGGTCGCCATGGCTGCCGAGCCCCGGTGCGTGTCCTACGTCCGGGTGGTCCGGTTGCCCGCGTGCGCTCGCTGCATCGTCCTTTCAGGGCGCCAGTACAGCTACAGCACCGGCTTTCGTCGGCACCCCCGGTGTGACTGCGGCATGGAACCGATGACGGATGCCGAGTGGCGCGGGACCGACACCCCGGAAGAACTCTTTCGCCGGATGAGCCCCGAGGACCAGCTGAAGCGGCTCGGTGCCGCGGGGGTCAAGGCACTGGAGGCCGGGGCCGATCTCGGGCAGCTCGTGAACGCTCGGCGCGGACTGTCGACGGCTGCCACGAGCCGGGGCCCGCTGCGGGTGACCACGGAGGGGACGACGAAACGCGGCATCGGAGGGAAGTCCCTCGGACCGTTCGCGAAAGTGCCCGGGGGCGGGCGGTACGAGCGCGCCAAGGAAGCCCGGCTAATGCCGGAAACCATTTTCAAACTTGCTGGCGATGACCGAGAGCACCAAATAGCGATGCTCCGGAAACACGGATACATCACGTGAGAGGGACCCATGCCGAACGACCCGAATCCCAACCCGAACCCGACCGGCCCGGAGCCGAAGACGAGCGAGGGAGACCCGAAGCCGAGCGGCAACCCGCCCGAGGGCACGAAGCCGGGCGAGGGCGGCAACGACTCTGCGGCGGAGCTGACCGCCGAGCGTGCTGCCCGAGCTGCCGCAGAGAAGCGAGCCACGGACGCCGACGCCGAAGCGGCCCGACTCCGCCGCGCGAACGCTGCGCAGCGGGGTACCGACCTTGACGCGCTCCGCGACGAGATCCGCGCCGACTTCATGGGGCAGCTCGTCCGCGCCGAACTTCGCGCGGCGGCAACGGGCAAGCTCCGTGACCCTGCGGACGCGCTCGCCCTGGTCGACCTTGACGCGCTTACCGGTACGGCCGGCGACGTCGACACCGCGGCCATTGCCGCCGCCGTGGACCAGCTCGTACGGACCAAGCCTTATCTCGCCGCGGAGTCGACCGCATCGAGCCCCGCCCCGTGGGGTGACGTCGGCTCGGGGCAGCGCGGCACCACGGACCCGGCGGACGAGCCGGCGACGCCGTTCGATCGGCTGCGGGACGCGTACAGCACCGCCGAGTAACCCGCACCACCCACCCACACCGAGGGACACACAAAACGTGCGTCCCTTTTTTTCATGCCCAAATTCAGGGGGATAGCACATGGCGCTTTCACTCGCCGAGTCCGCGAAGCTCAGCACCACCAACCTACAGCGCGGAGTCATCGAGACTTTCGTCCAGGAATCGTCCATCCTGGACCGCATTCCGCTCATGCCCATTGAGGGCAACTCGTACAGCTATAACGAGGAAGCCACGCTGCCGGGCGTCGCTTTTCGAGGCGTGAACGAGGGCTACACCGAGAGTACCGGCACACTAAACCAGAAGTCGGAATCCCTCGTGATTCTCGGCGGTGACGCGGACGTGGACCGTTTCATCGTCCAGACCCGCGGCAACCTGAATGACCAGCGCGCCATTCAGACTCGAATGAAGGTCAAGGCTGCCGCCTATAAGTACCAGGACACGTTTTTCAACGGCGACACCGTCACCGACCCCAAGTCCTTTGACGGTCTGCGTAAGCGGCTGACCGGCTCGCAGGTGATTTCCGCGGGCACGAACGGCGCTCCGATCGTCGGCAATGGTGGCTCCGACGCGCACGCGTTCTTTGACCTGCTGGACGGTCTCGTGGGCTCCGTCCCGGGTCTGAACAGCACCAACGGCGCGATCTACGCCAACCGTCAGGTAATCGCGAAGATCAAGAGCGCGGCTCGCCGGCTCGGCGGATACGAGATGGTTCGCGAGGCTCTTACCGGAAAGCTCGTGGCGACGTACAACGGCATTCCGCTGCTCGACCCGGGCCAGACTGCCGCGGGCGCGGACATCCTTCCGCAGACGGAGACGCAGGGCACGGCCACCGACGCGTCCAGCATTTACGCCGTGCGCTTCGGCCAGACCGAGGACGACCAGGCCGTGACCGGTCTCACCAATGGCGGTGTCATGGTGGACGACCTCGGGCAGCTCGAAACGAAGCCCGCTTACCGCACCCGAATTGAGTTCTACTGCGGCCTTGCCGTATTCGGCGGCAAGGCCGCCGCGCGCCTTAACGGCGTCCTCGCCAAGTAGCCGAGAGGGGTACGGAATTGCCGCCGCGTAAGCGTGCAGCGTCCGCCCCCAAGATTCCGCACACGGATTCCTGTCCGCCCCCGCCCCGCATTGAGAGCTTCCCGGTTCTCGATTCGGGCGGGGTCGCACGGACCGTGACGCGGTGTCTGGCGTGCGGCGCACAGACAGTCAAGTAACCAGGGGAGGTAACGCGAATGGCACTCCCCGCACTGGCCACAGTGGGCCAGCTTGCCGCGTGGATGCAGCGCGAGCCGGCCGAGCTGCCCGAGGGCGCCGCCCTGGTGCTCGATGTGGCGTCCGCGGTGGTCCGCCGGGAAGCCCGGCAGAGCTTTACCCGCGGGACCAGCTCGGCCACGCTCCACCCGGACGGGGGTTGGGTGGTGCTGCCGCAGCGTCCCGTGATCGCCGTGCAGTCCGTCCGTACGGGCGGGCAGCTCGTTCCGTCGGATCGGTGGCAGCTCGTCCGGGACCGGCTCGCTGTGGTCGACGACCAGGCCGTGACCGTCACCTACACCCACGGATACGCGTCCGTGCCCGGGGACGTGCTCGCGGTCGTGCTCACCCTCGCCGGCCGAGTGCTCACCAATCCGTCCGATCTACGGCAAGAGTCGGTCGGCTCGGTCTCGGTGACCTACTCGGCCGAGACCATCGGGGCGTCTCTCGCCCCTGCGGACCGGGACCTACTCGCCCGGTACCGGCGGCGTGTCGCGGTGGTGAGGCTCCGGTGAGCGTGCACTACACGCAGACGGTCGTGATCGTCCGGGCCCCCTTTGTGGTCGACCGGTACGGCAACGAGACGACCGTTCGGGATTGGGCCCGCGCGACCAGGACGACCGTCCGCCGCGTGTCCGTCCAGCCCGACGTGTCGACCGAGGACACCGGGGACCGGCCCGTGGTCGTCACCGGGTGGCGACTGACCACACGTCGCGGTGTCGACGTCGACCTACAGCCCGGGGACCGCGTGGTGGCGCTCGGCCGGCTGCTCGATGTGGACGGCGACGTGGCCCGCTGGACGGTCTCGGGCCGACACCACCACACCGAAGCCCGGTTAAAGGAGGTGATCGGCTGATGCGCTTCCGCCCGAACCGGAACGGGATCAACTCCCTGATGAAGTCGGACGAAGCCGGGGCCGAAGTCCGCCGGATCGCCGAGCGGATGAAGGCTGCCGCGGAGTCGACCACGGGGGGCGACTTCCGGACCGACTCGGCTCTAGGTGCTCACCGTTGGCGTGCTGCCGTGATCGGCGACTACGCGAAGCACGGCGACAGCGAGGGCACGCGGCGGGCTCTGCTGCGAGGGCTGGACGGTGCCGAGTGAGCACGCGCCCGGTCGTCGTCATGCCGGACGCCGTGGCCGTGGTAACCGGGTATCTCCGCACCGCTCTTGCGGCAGCCGGCGAACCGGTCTCCGTGGTGTCCCGGATTCCCTCGCCCCGCCCCGATCGGTTCGTCCGGGTGGAACGGGTCGGGGGGACCAGGGCGACCCCCGTAAGCGACCGGCCCCGCCTCGATGTCCACGCATGGGCAGAGACCGAAGCCGCCGCCGCCGATCTCGCCGAGCTGGTCCGCGCCCTGGTTCACGCGATCCCGGGAGTTCGGGGCGGGGTCACGGTCTACACCGTGCGGGAAGTCGGGGGCCCGCAGTGGCTACCCGACGACGTATCGGGGTCGCCCCGGTACGCGTTCGCGGTGGAAGTGCATATGCGCGGTTTCGTCACTGCAATGAAATGACTCCATCGTCATCAAGGGTTTCTCCGGCCAATTCTATGAAGGCAGTCCATGTCTCATACACCAGGCGATTTGATCTCTTGAAGCTCGTGAACGACTGGAGCGTATCCTCTCGCATGGGGCGATCCTCGGGCGCCCGTCGGTAGCACTCGTTTAGCTCTAGGGCCGCAATCATTGTGGCGCCAACGTGGTCCATTGCCTCTCGCGCAGCTTTACGTACTTCCTTGGGGCCCGCCAACGCCACATTGGGAAAACTGTCTACGACGCCCTTAACGAGAGGTTCGACCAGCGCTATGTAATCATCCGTGAAATAGTCAACGTAATCACTCCCTTCAGGGATTGTGATGGTGAGCTCAATTGAAGCCTCCTTCACAGCGGAAGCAAACTCCTTGTACCGCGAAGTCCTTTCTTCCCGTCGTTGAGCCTGGTGTGCTGCCCTGGCCGACAATCTTGCGCTTTTCCATTGCGTGCGAGAAGTCGCCCATGCGGCACCTATTGCGCCAACTGCACCTGCCAATGCGCCGCACACAGCGGCCAATCCTGCGTCCATGGCGCGCACTGTACTGCCGCTGACGACGTGTCGCGGCCTCTTTCCCGAAACTCACCAGGGAGACACCCATGCCTCTTTCCGCAAGCGCTGTACGCGTAGCGATCACAGGTGCCGCGTACGTGGCACCGCCCAAGACCAAGCTCCCGACCGATTCCGAATCCAACTGGGATGTGGCCTTTACCGACATCGGATGGATATCCGATGACGGCATTACCGAGTCCAACTCGGCCGACTCGTCCGAAATTAAGGGCTGGCAGGGCGGGCAGACCGTCCGAAAGGTCATCTCCTCTAGCGAGATGACCTTTTCCTTTACCGCCATCGAGACCAGTAAGACCGTGCTTGAGCTTTACCACAAGGGCTCAAAGGTGGTGACCATGAACGGTAAGTCTGTGCTCGCCGTAAAGGCGCCCGGCCCGGACCGCAGGACGTTCGGTTTTGACGTCATCGACGGTGACTCGCATATCCGGATCGTCATTCCGGACGGCGAAGTCACCGAGACCGGGGACATCATTTACAAGGGCGATGAGGCAATTTCGTACGAGCTGACGATTACGGCCTATCCGGGACCTGATGGCACGGTCGCTTTCAAGTATTCCAATGACCCTGCCTGGTCTGCTGCGCCGGCTGCCTGATCAGACACACAAGTTTCCTACAGGGGGAACCTTTGACCACTTCTGCTTTTGACCTTGACGTGTGGGTGCGCGAAGCGCGCCGGGAACCGTTCCGCTTCACTACCGCCGGTCACCTCTTTGAGATGCCCGCAGCGGGTGAGCTCGATAAGAAGATTCTCAAGACCGTGAACGTCGATAACCCGAGTGCGGCGGATATCGAGACCCTTCTTAAGGCTGGTCTCGGCACCGACTGGCAGACGTTCGACGAGCTGCCGATTCCTCTGTCTGCGCTCGGCGAGCTCTTCCGTCAGTGGCAGCGCCATGAGGGTGCCCCGCTGGGGGAATCGCCGGCCTCTGCCGACTCCTGAGTGAGCACGGAGAGGCCATCGAAGCGGACCTAGCGCGCTACTACCGCGCAGACCTTCGGGACGTCTTCCGCCCCGGGTCCGGTCTCACGTGGCGCCGGCTGCGGGCCCTGGTGACTGCCCTCCCCGCGGAATCCGCCCTCGGCCGCGCGCTCGCCGGTGAGGACGCCGGATGGACGCTGGAGACACAGCTACTCGCCGCACTACACGACCGACTCGCGGAAGCGAACTGGCAGCGGAGCAACGCCGGGGCCAAGTCGCCGAGTCGACGCCCAACGCCGCTAGCTCGTCCCGGAGTTCGCCCGGACCGCATCGGCGGAACCGAGCGAGACCCGCGGGAAGTTGCCGCGTACCTCGTCCGTTGGCAGCCGAAGCCGGGGGGTGACTCGTAGTGGCCGTGGAAGTCGGTATGGGCTACGTGTCGATTGTTCCGGAGGTTGCGGGCTTCGCCTCCGAGCTACAGCGGCAAGTCACAGGCCCCGCAGAGAGCGCCGGACAGGAGGGCGGGCAGGCAGCCGGCGAGGGCTTCACCGGAAAGATGGGTGGGGTCCTCAAGGGCGGTCTCGCCGCCATCGGCATCGCTGCTGCCGCCCTGCTGGTCAAGGGGTTCACGGATGCCCTGGACCAGACCCGCATTGACGGGCGGATACAGGCGTCCCTCGGCAGCACACCCGCCGAGGCGAAACGTTACGGCGAAGCGGCCGGGCAGCTCTATGCGCACGGCATCACGGGCTCCGTGGAGGAAGCGGCATCGGCAATCTCGGGCGTGATGCGGTCCGGCATCCTTCCGCCCGAAGCGACGAACGCACAGATCGAAGAGATAACCGGCAAGGTTGCCAACCTTTCCGACGTTTTCGAACTTGACCTAGGCCAGACTAGCAATGCCGTTGGTCAGATACTCAAGAACGGTCTCGCCAAAGACGGTTCGGAAGCACTCGACATCCTGACCGCTGGAATGCAGCGGATGGGTCCGAGGGCCGACGACATGGCCGACACTTTCAACGAGTATTCGACGAAGTTCCGGGACCTCGGACTTTCCGCCGCAGACGCAATGGGGCTCATGTCCCAAGGTCTTGCCGCAGGCGCCCGAGACACGGACACCATGGCCGATGCCCTGAAGGAATTTCAGATCCGGGCGACGGACGGTAGTAAGACGAGTGCTGATGCCTATAAGGCCATCGGGCTCAATGCTGAGGAGATGACCCGCAAGATTGCGGGCGGCGGGGCCGGGGCCAAGGAGGGCTTGCAGCAAGTCCTAGACGGCATCAAGGCCATTAAGGACCCCGCCGAACAGAACGCGGTAGCCGTCGGCCTTTTCGGTACGAAAGCCGAGGATCTAGGCCGCGCACTTTTCGCGATGGATCCGAAGACAGCCGTAAAGGCCCTCGGTGATACCGCGGGTGCCGCAGACAAGATGGGCGATGCGCTGCACAACAACGGCGCCGCCAAGATCGAGCAATTCAAGCGGACGCTAGAAGTCGGTGTATCGAACTTCCTCGGCAACAGTGTGATTCCACCGCTGGTCTCGCTAGCGTCCACAGTCGGTGACGTTCTCGGACCCGCATTCAGTATCGGAAAAAGCGTTGTCGGCGGCTTCTTCGGCGCCTTCTCCTCGGGCGCCGGCGGGCAGTCCATTGCCGGTCTCGGACAGACCCTGATGGGGCTCGGGACAACTGCGCGCGACACCCTCGCACCAGGGTTCTCTGCACTTGGGCAGCTCTTCAACTCAATGTTGCTTCCTGCACTGCGGGGTGTGTGGGGTGTGCTTTCAACACAGCTCCTGCCTTCATTCATGACCCTGTATGGGGCGGTTTCCAGTTCAGTCATGCCGGTACTGACGGGCCTTGCAAGGATTTTCACCGAAACAATTTTGCCCGCAGCCATGAGGATCTATACGGCGATCCTGGAGAACGTCCAGCCGATCTTTACCGCCTTCGCCGCGTTCGTGACAACTCGGGTCGTTCCCGCAGTGCAGATGATCGGCGGCAAGCTCGCCGAGCTTGTGCAGAAGGCGCAGCCTGTCATTTCGGTGGTGTCGACGGTCATTACGTGGCTGGCACAGCTTGCCGCGAAGATCCTGGGCGCAGTGATTCCGGTGATTATCCGGCTCGCCGGACCGATCTTCTCCGGTCTCTTCACCGTGCTTGGCACTGCCATTGACTGGCTCGGCGACATCATCGGCTGGATCGGAAAGCTCGGCAAGGCTTTCGTAGACGGAGCGCGTTGGGTCGGCGACTTTGCCAAGAAGTCCAAAGACAAGTTCGGCGAGTTCGTCGAATGGCTGAAGGGTGTGCCGGACCGAATCAAGAAGTCGCTCGGCGACTTTGGCCGGCTGCTTGCCGACAAGGGCAAGGATCTGATCCACGGCCTGTGGGACGGCATTTCGAAGATGACCGGGTGGCTCAAGGACAAGCTCGTGGGGTGGGCCAAGGACGCCATTCCGGGCCCGATTGCTTCGGCCCTCGGAATCCACTCACCCTCGCGACTCATGCGTGACGCGATCGGCCGGTGGATTCCTCCGGGCGTGGTCGACGGAATTGATGAGACTCAGCATGTGCTCGACGCGCGTCTACGGGCCATGGTGACGGTTCCTCGGGTCAATACCTACAAGGCTGCGGGGAAGGTCGCCCCCACACGCACCTTTTCGGACCTCGCCGACTACTGGCGTGAGGAATTCCGCCGCATCCGTGCCGAGCGCTACGAACGACAGGAGATTGTAGTCAAGATCGGGGCGCAGGAAATCGCGCGCGCCGTGGCCGCAGGAAATCGACAGATCGCTAGGAGGTGAGTTCATGTGGATTGGGGTTCCGAGTCGGTATCCCAATGAGGGCGGACTACGCGAGATCCGCGACGGCGCTAAGTCGTTTGACCGCAGCCCGGATCTCGGCGTCACTGAATTCCGGTCACTCGGCGGCGGGGTAACAACATGGACAGCGTCTAATGCCCCGCGCCGGTACAAGCTGGTGTGGGATGCGATGCTACCCGAGGACGTTCGGCACATAGACTTGCTGGCTCGACAGAGCTACAGCTTTGAGCCGGTGGCAGTTCTCGACCCTCTGTCCACCAACCTGCTGGGAAATCGTCAGGCGGAAGGCAGGGGCAGCACTACTCAATGGGGCGTGGTGCCGGGGGAGATTACTTTCATGGCTACGGACACGGAGCCTTTCCGCCAGGTTGCAGATGTTCGAGTTGTCCCGGCAAGCGGTGCGGCAGAGCTGGCGTGGGTTAATCCGGCCTGGTCTTATTTCCCTGTCCCCGCAAACCAACGTGTCACCTGGTGGTCGGAGTCTGCTTCGTCTCCCTCCTACTCTCCGAAGGTAGAGGGTGTGTACCTGCACTGGTACACGCGAGCCAAGACGTTCATCAGCTCGGCTGTGCAGACAGATACGACGCGGCCCCTTGTGGCAGTTAGCCCGGCAAACGCAGCGTTTATGCGCCCTGCCGTGAGACTCAAGGCAACCGGCCTGTTCCCTACCGGATTTGCCGCCCTCAGCCTCGGGGACACGTCTGCGTCCTTGCTCGCCGGCTCTCGTCCGATCGGCGAGGGCAGCATGGCCCACAGCATCACGGCGTACCGGCACGCAGCCACTCCCCGGGACGGGGCTTACAGGGACATCGGGCTGGACCTGGTGGAGGTGACGAGTAGTGCAGCCGGCTAGCGCCGCGCTTACTGCGGCCCTCGCACTCGGGCAGCGCACTGCCGCACACACGCTGCGGCTCGGAGGCCGGGACGTCTCGGCGCAGGTCGAAAGCTGGTCTCTTGACCGGGCCTACGGCACCGACTTGCCCGACTCGATGAGAGCGTTCAGCGGGTCCAGTAGCGCGCAGCTCGACGTCACGGTGACGGGGGCAGGTGGCAAGAGCGCTCCGGCACTGTACGGCCCGTGGGCCCCGCGCTCGTCCGGTGACGTGGCGCGCCCTGGACAGTCCGTCGTACACGGGTGGGGTGTGGGCGGTACGTCGCTGGACGCATTCCGCGGCAAGGTCAGAACCCGGTCTGCGGAGTCGGGGTCTGACGTGGTGCGGCTGTCTGCGCTCGATGGTGCCGAACGGCTGCGGCAGCCAGCCCGGCTCCCGTACCCCGACATCCCGCTGAGGACTGTCACACCGGACAGTCTCGTTCTCTACTGGGTTACCTCCTGCACGTGGGTTGTGGATCACCTGCTACGGAGCGCAGGAATTCACACGTGCCCGCCTCCGCGCAGCACGGCAATTTTCTATGCACCCATGCACGGTGGCCTCACCCCAACCATCGGAAGTGTGGAGCGCCTGTCTGGCCTGTGGTCGTTCTGGACCAAGACAGGGGCGCCTTTTGAGAGCGCGATGGACGGGACCTTTTCTACGGCCGAGGCGAACTACCGGCCGGCCGTGGCCACCGTCAATCGCACCAGTGATGGGCTTTGGCTGGAGGGTTGGGCGAACACTACTTTCAGCAATCCGAACACAGATCAGATTCTTCGGTACAGACTCCAATACGACACGGGGACTGACTCGCGCTTCGTGTCTCTTGAGATCAACTTCCTCACCGGCACCATGACGGCCAGCCACGGAGCAAATGCCGACCCTGCGTCGAATCAGCGAGTGTCGTGGAACACGTCGGCTGCCATGGGCGCAGGCACCTATCACTTCGGGTGGTGGCTGCGCTGGAGCTCTACGGGGGTGCCCACAGTCGCCCCCGTGGTGACGAAGAACGGCACCGCTTGGGCGGGGGCAGACCAAAGCCTGGCAACAGCTCCGTCGCCCCCGGGCGAACTACGCGCTGTGAATCTCGTGGTGACGAACCTGCGCATCGAGGCCATGCAGATCTCGCAGCTCGCGGCCAAGCCGGCTACCGACGCGGAACGCACCCTGACGGGAACATGGACCAAGGGCGCGACCCTCGGAACACCCGCGTTCCCCATGGCGGTCTTCCCGGCGGTCTCCGGAGATGTCTGGTCGGTTCTCACCGACATCGCTCGGGCCACGCTGTCCACAGTCGAGGTCGACCGGGACGGGTTCATCAGATGGCAGGACTACACCCGGTGGGCGGCGACGCCAACCACGCCCGCACTCACGGTCTCATCTGCCCGGGAACTGGCGAGTCTCACAGTCACTGAAGAAATCGACGCGTGCCGGAACGCCGTAGCCGTGAAGTGGCAGAACTGGGCAGGCCACGACTACGAGTTGGCGGGTCTCACAGACTCCCCGGCCACCCCGATTGCGGTAGCGGCAGGGGCAACGATTACCCGCAGCATGCCAACAAGCGAAGACCGCTACGATCCGGTCCCGCCGACCATCACAGGGGCGCTGAGCGGCTGGGGAAACCTGATCATCCGCACAGCAGCCGCCACCACGGCCCCCCTCGTGCGCGGCGCAGCGGAATACAGCATCCGCCGCGAGGACGGCACGGTCTATCTCACCGTGCGGAACCGCTCGGCGAGCACGTTCTACTACCACGCGTGCAATCTCGGGACCCCGAAGCCGTCGCAGACCACGGGAACGCCCGTGGTGTCCCTCGCGGCGGAGCGAGATGCGGCAAGCCAAGCCGCCTATGGCATGCAGTCGTTCGAGCATGACGGTGCCCCCTGGATTCAGGACGGGGGCACCGGACGCGACGTCGCCAAAGCCCTAATCAAGGCAGGCGCCGTTCCTGCCCCGCAGCTCCAGAGCGTGGAGATTCTTCCCAACCCTCGCGTTGATCTCGGGGACGTGGTCCGCGTCGTCGACACCACGGGCGCACAGCTCGACACCCTCGCATGGGTAATCGGAATCCGTACCGAAGGCAGCGGGACCGCCGTGCGGCAGACGCTCACGCTGCGCGGGGTGGCAAGCAACGGCATGCCGGCGGACACGGGGCTTACCCCGGACCCGCCCACGCGCCCAGGGGCACCGCCACCGGTCTAACAGAGGGGGGACAGATGGACGACCAGGACGAGCTAGGTGTGCGCATCGGCGCAAGAGAGATCTACAACGAAGTAGTCGGGCTGCGCGGTGACGTGCAGCGGCTCGGACAACAGGGGGAAACCGTGGACGAGACGCTAGAAGACCACGAGACCCGCATCCGCGGTCTTGAGAGCGAGCGAGCGAAGTACGTGATCCCCGTTGCCCTCATTACCGCCGTCGCGACCGTCGTTGCCGCCGGTCTCGCCGTCGCCAAGCTCAGCGCTTAGACACCCACCAGCACCATTCCACGCCCCGTACCGGGCTTACCGGACGGGGCTTTTTCATGCCCAACACAGGGGGAATCGTGGCGAAGTTCAGCGGGGCAAAGTGGCACCCCATTCCGATCAACTACACCGAGGGCGGACAGAGTTCGGTCCGGGGCCTGGTCGTACACATCATGGCGGGCACGCTCGGCGGGACCGATTCTTGGTTCCGGAATCCTGCGGCCCGATCCTCGTCTCACTTCGGGACGGGCAAGGGTGGCGAGCTTACGCAGTGGGTCGACACGACCGACCGGGCATGGGCACAGGCATACGGCAACCCCTCGTGGCTCAGCATCGAGAACGAGGGGCGAGGCGGAGACGCGCTCACGTCCGCGCAGATGGACCGGATTGCCGAGGTGTTCGCGTGGGTCCACAAGATCTACGGCGTACCGCTACAGGTCACCTCGGACCCGAACGGGCGCGGGCTCGGTTACCACGCCATGGGCGGGAAGCCGTGGGGCAATCACCCGAGCTGCCCGGGGCCGAAGATCATCGCGCAGCTTCCCGAGATCGTCGCCCGGGCTAAGCGGCTGGCCGGCTCGCCCCCGGACAAGCCGAAGCCGGTCTATGCGCCGTTCCCGGGCGCCGCGTACTTCCGTAGGGCACCCCGCTCGGCCCTGATCACTGCCATGGGTCGCCGGCTGGTGGCCGAGGGCTGTGGGCGCTACTCGTCCGGGCCCGGTCCGCAGTGGACCGACTCTGACCGTCGCTCGTATGCCGCGTGGCAGCGAAAGCGCGGATTCACGGGCACCGACGCGGACGGGTGGCCCGGTAAGTCGACGTGGGACGCGCTGCGGGTCCCGAAGCCGTAGTGACACCGCGTGGGGCTGGTCCGTCCGGCGGGGACCAGCTCGGCCGCACATCCGCCGGATTCATCACACACAGCAATAGGGGGACTCCCATGCAGTTCATCAGCAAGCACCCGGCCCGTATCTACGCCGTGGCGGTCGCCGCCCTCGCCCTGGTGGCGCACTACCGGCCCGAGCTGCCGAGCGCGCTCGTCCTCGGTCTCGTGGCTGCTGTCCTCGGTGTCGGTGAGGCTGTTCAGCGCACCGAGGACCGGAAGACCGCCACGGCCGGCGAGCCGGTCCCGAACGACGACCAGGCCGACGCGCTCACCGAGCACCAGGACGCCGAGGGCGCCGCGGAGTGACCTACCGACACGTGGCACTCATGGGCCGCGCGGGCTCCGGTAAGGACACCGTGGGCAGTCGGTTGGTGCAGCGGTTCGCGTTCGCCCGTATCGCGTTCGCGGACCCGCTGCGCTCCCTCGCCCTCGATGTGGACCCCATCGTGGGACACGAGCCGACCGGCTTCGAGCCGATCCCGCTCCGTCTGTCGGACGTGGTCCGGCGGGAAGGGTGGGACCGGGCCAAGGGGCGCCCGGAAGTACGCCGTACGTTGCAGCGGCTCGGGCAGGGAGTCCGCGACCAGGACGAGCGGTATTGGCTCCGGCTCGCCCTCGCCAAGCTCGACGTAGCCGAGCGGTGGCACATCCCTGCCGTCGTCACAGACTGCCGGTACGAGAACGAAGCCCGCGCGCTGCGGGCCCGCGGCTGCCTCCTGGTGCGCATCGAGCGTCCGGGCGAGCACGGCCCCGCCGGCGAGGACGAGCGGCAGCACCGCAGCGAGACCGAGCTAGACGACTTCCCCACGGACGCCTTGCTGACCAACGGCGGGTCCGTGGACGAGCTGTACGCGCTTGCGGACCGGCTCGCCGTACCGCGCTGATCAGCGCGAGGGGATGACGGCATGACGACCAGGCTGCCGTTTTGGTTTTCTCTCTATTTTCTTAGACGCATACCAAAAAACAGTCTGAACCGTCATCCCGTCATCCCCTCGCCACCACACACATTCACGAGGGGGACACGCCCATGCCCGGAGCCATCCGGACTATCAAGCGCGGCGGCAGCCGCTTCTACGTCAACCCGAGCACCGCCGAAAAGGTGCCGGGCGTTACGTCTATCGTCTCGATGCTCCCGAAGCCGTACCTGACTTTCTGGGCTGCTCGAATGACCGCGGAAACCGCCGTGGAGAACCTTGACGCCGTACGGGCTATCGCCGAGCGCGACCCCGCGGGCGCCGTGGACTTCCTGCGCAACGCGCACACCCGATACACCAAGCTCCGGGCAAAGGTGGGGTCGGACGCGCATGACATGTTCGAGCGCATGATTCGACTGGAAGAGATCGGCCGAGTCCACCCCGACCTGGAGCCCTACCGAATCGGCTTCGCGGAATTCCTTACCGCTGTGCGCCCGCAGCTCGTCCGTGCCGAAGACGTGGCGTGGTCGGACGAGCACCGGTACGCGGGCTCTTTTGACGCCATTGTGCGCGTGCGGCTCGGCGAGGACGGTAAGCCCGACCATGAAAACGGCGAGTGGCACACGCTCGTTGTTGACTGGAAGACGAGTAAAAGCGCTTATCCGGACGTCGCGCTACAGCTTGCCGCGTACGCGCACGCCGACCGGCTGATTTCCCCGGACGGTACTTCCGAGCCCATGCCGCACATTGACGGTGCTGCGGTTCTGCACATCACGCCCGAGGGGTGGGTGTTCAAGCCGGTCCGGATCGATGAAGAGATCTTCAATGTCTTTCTGACGCTGCGGCACGTCTTCCACTGGGACCGCGATCTTTCCAAGACCGTTTTCGGCGTCCCAATTGCAGAGAGCGTCCGCCGGCTTGTCACAGGTACGCAGCGGCGAGCCGCTTAACCAAACAGAAAACACCTAAGCACGGACGAGCGCACCTAGGCGTCTCGTCCTTTTTCATGCCCAAAACCAGGGGGATACAGCATGGCTCTGCGCATTTTCGAGACCGACCCGGACGCGATGCCGAAGGGTTCTTTCTCTGACGACACGGTGGGTCGCTTCCACTCGGGTCGTTCCGTTAACGGCATTCCGGAAGCGCTCTCCGCGTGGAAGGTTTCCACGGGTGACCCGGACGTGGCGGACGCTATCGCTCATCTCATGGGCGGTACTCCCGAGGAGACCGATTCCACGTCGGAAAACTTCATCGAGATTCTGACAGAGGCGAAGCGCGTCAAGGTAGTTCTCGCTGGCGCGGACGCGATCACGTCGGACATGAAGCTGTGGAACGGCAACGTTCTCATTCACCACTGCGACGGTGTCGAGTTCCTTTCTCCGGATGAGGACCGGGGTAAGGCGTGCGGCTGCCCGGCCCTGATGGAGGACCGTAAGGCGGCTGCGAAGACGAAGCGCGGCCCGTCCCCGAGCATTTCGGTTCTGTTCCGGCTCGCCGAGGATTACGACCTTGGCCTTTTCCGTTTCCAGACCGGTTCATGGAAGCTCGCCGAGACGCTGCACGAGATCGGCAACGCGCTCGACAAGATCAAGGGCGAAGCCCTCGCCGAGCTGGGCATTGAGCTGGTGGAGTACACCACCAAGAAGGGCCGAGACGTCTCGTACTTCAAGCCGGTTGTAAAGGTTCTCAAGTCCTGGAACGACGCGGTTGCGGAGCCGACTCCGTTCTAGCCGGCCGAGGGGCCTGGCACGGTTCGGGCCCCTCTTTCACGGGGGTATCCACATTCCGATTCTGGAACTGTGCGCCGGATACGGCGGAATCGGTCGGGCCGTAGAGGCACTGACCGGAGAGAGAATCAGATACGTTGCGGAAGTCGATCCGTATGCGTCTCTGATCCTCGCCAACCGGTATCCGCACGCACCGAATCTCGGAGACATTACCAAATACGACTGGTCCACCATTTCTGGTGAGGTGGACATCATTACGGCAGGTTTCCCCTGCCAGGACATCAGCAACGCAGGGAAGCGGGCGGGGATTCACGGTGCGAGGTCGGGTATCTGGGAAAGCGTACTCGGGGCCATTCGCGTTCTTCGACCACGGCTCATTTTCCTGGAGAACGTATCCGCCATCCGAAACAGGGGCCTCGCGCACGTACTCGCGGGACTGGCCGAGGCACGGTACGACGCAAGATGGTGTTGCCATCGGGCTTCCGCAACTGGAGCCGCCCACCACCGCGATAGATGGTTTCTCATCGCTTCCCCTACTCCCCACCCCTCTGGCGTCAGACGCCACGAAGGGGCCGGACTTCGCGAGGGATGAGCGGGACGGTAGCGGCGGGCAGGACCTCGTTACCGCCGTGGCGCGACTATTCGACAAAGAACGCGCACACCAACTCTTCAAGACACCGACCGCAAATCTGGGAACGAACGGCGCTCCGCAACATCCGGATAAGCGACGTGCGGGCGGACACGGGCCGACTCTCGATGATGAGGTTTCCTATCTGCTGCCCGTAGACCCGGAAGTGGCCGAGGAAACT
The DNA here is from genome assembly GCF_039535475.1 of Streptomyces showdoensis. NCBI lineage: Bacteria > Bacillati > Actinomycetota > Actinomycetes > Kitasatosporales > Streptomycetaceae > Streptomyces > Streptomyces showdoensis. Next base: position 263,664 of record NZ_BAAAXG010000026.1, read on the forward strand.
CCGGGCGCCTTTCATAGTCCCCGCGAGTGGTGGGCGGACTACGCGCCGGCTGTGCATCGCTGGGAAGTGCTTATGGGTACCCCGGCCCCGATTCCTGTGGAGTTCGGCCCGCGCGGTGGTCGACGTCTCGCCGCAGTGTTCGCGGAATGGCTTATGGGGTTGCCACGGGGGTGGATCACTCACATTCCGGGGCTCAACCGTGCTCGGCAGCTCAAGGCAGTCGGTAACGGAGTGGTGAGCCAACAGGCTTTCGCGGCCTACCTGCATCTACTGAATCACAAGGGGGACGAGCATGGGTAAGCGCGGTGTTGTCACCGACTACAGCGGCGAGGAACTTTACCGAGACGATCTAGTGGCGTATGCCGCTCGACAGGGGAACCGAGTTCGGATGGTTGACGCCATCGTGGACAAGGTGACGACGCGGCTTGTTGACGGGCGTCTTCGCGCGATGCTGCGCGTACAGCCGACCGGAGTTGAGTCCGGATTCACGAAGCGCCGGTCCCTCCGAAAGGAGTGGATTAGCGCCGAACACGTGCGGCTCATCATCCCGGCTGTTACGGGCGAGCGGCACTAAGAGCGACGACCAGGCAGAGGGCCGGGCGACCGAAACGGGTTGTCCGGCCCTCTGCTGTGTGGGGGGACGAATGATCTACGAAATATCTGCCGACTACGCGCCCCCTATCGGGGACGTGCGCGAACTGTCGGCCGGCGACGAGCTTCACCTTTACGACGGTTGGAAGTCTCGTCCGGACTGGCTGCGGTATCTCGCTGCGGCAGCACACGCCATGGGCCGGGGCTGCGTCATCCGCCAGGGGGCCGACCTTGGCTAACCCGAACAAGGCACGCGGTACGGCATGGGAGAGCGCCGTACGGGACTTCCTGAATCGGTTTCTCGGGCTGGTCAACGAGCGCGGCACGTTCGTGGACCCCTTCGACGGCATGAACATCCGCCGGGCTGCGCAAGAGGGCGCCACGGACGTGGGCGACGTGCACGCGGTCCCGTTCATTCTCGAATGTAAGGACGTGGCGAGCGCCGCTGTTCCGACGTGGCTGCGGCAAGCCGAAGTCGAAGCCCGGCACGCGGGCTTCCCGTACGGCGTGGTCGTGCACAAGACCCGCCGGGCCCCGGTCCACGCGGGCCGCGTCCACTTCACTGTCCGTACGTGGACCCGGGTCCGGCTCGCCCTCGGGCACACGAGCCGCACCATGGCCGAGCTGTACGGCGGCACGTTCACGGTGCGCGGGCTCGACACGGGCCGCTGGTACGTGTCCCTGCCCCTGTGGGACTTCGCGTCTCTGCTCGCGGACTACCGCGCTCGCTCGGGGGTGAGCCGTGCTGTTCGCTGATCTGCTCTCCCGCTTCGACGACGTCGCCGAGCACCAGGACGGCGGGTACGTCGCACGCTGCCCCGCCCACGACGACGGACGCCCGAGCCTCCGCCTATGGCGGGGCGAGGACCTGAAAGTACGGATCACCTGCCGTGCCGGCTGCGATACGGGCGACGTGATCGGCGCGGTACGGCTCGGCTGGTCCGACCTATTCGACGTGTCCGGCCCCGGAGCTACGGTGTCCGCCGCCCGGCCCGAGCTGGTACCCACGCGTCTGGTCGCTGGTCTCGGCGCGTACGTCGACCGGACGTCGGCAGCCCTCGGGGACTGGTCGTCCGAGTGGGCCGGGCGAACCCGGGACTATCTCGCGAAGCGCTTCGGCCTCGATGTCGAGACCGCGATAGATCTCGGCATCGGCGTGGACCCCGGGGACCAGGGTGACGTGTTCCCGTACTTGTCTCGGCAGTACCGGGCTCACCCCCGGCTCACTGTCCCGCTGCACGGGTGGGACGGAGTGGCCCGAGGACTACAGGGACGGGACCTCTCCGGCGACTGCCCCGCGCGGTGGCTCTCCCTGGTCAACCCGCGCGGTCACCGCTGGTCCCCGTACGGCGTGTTCCGCGGCGCGGGCGGATATGGCACGGTCCTGGTCTGCGAGGGTCCCGGAGACGCGCTCACGGCCGTTGCGTGCGGGTATGACGCCGTGGCCATCCGCGGTGCTTCCCTCGCCGGCTCGCCCGAGCTGGTGGCCGAGCTTGCCGAGGGGCTGCGAGGCTCGCTCGTCATCCTCGCCGGCGACGCTGACCGGGCGGGCTCGGGCTTCACCGCCCGGCTCGCTGCCGGTCTCGCCGAGCATGGAGTTACGGCGTACGCGCTCGAAATTCCGCGCCCCGGTTGGGACTTGACCGACTGGCGCGAGGATGGGCCCGAGCGGTTCGCCACCGAGCTACACCGTGCGGTCAAGGCAGCCAAGCCCGTACGCGGTTCCGCGGACGCCGAGGACGAAGCCCGCTCCGCCGAGCTTGCCGAGCGCACCGGAGCCGAGTCGGTCACCCGGGACCAGGGCGCCGAAGCCGCCGAGATCCTGGCCCGGCTCGTGGGGCAGCTCGGCGAGAGCGACGCCATGAACGCGCACGCCTTGATCGCGTGGTGCGGGGGCCGCATCCGGTACGCCGCGGGGCTCGGGTTCTACACGTGGGATGGCTCGGTGTGGGTCCGCAGTGACACCCGCGTCCGGCAGGAAATCCACCGCATGGGGGCCGCTCTCGTCCTCGCAGGACAGACACAGGCTGCTCGCGGGTTCACGATGACGAGCCGCATTGACTCACTCATGACGGAACTCAAGTCGGTTCCGTCTGTGCGGGTAGAGGCAGCCGATTTCGACAACCGCCCGGATTTGCTCGCTTTCAGGAACGGGGTCGTGGATCTCCGCACGGGTCGGCTCCGTCTGCACGACATGCGCGACATGCTCACGTACGGGCTCGACCTTGATTACCGGCCGGAAGCGGTGTGTCCGCGGTGGGAAACCTTCCTCGCCGAGATCTTCCCCGGTATGCCGGACATGCCCGCATATATTCAGCGTCTCGTGGGCTACGGCATTACCGGACACGTCACGGAACAGAGCTTCGCCGTGCTTTGGGGGAAGGGAGCCAACGGGAAGTCAGTGCTTGTCGACACCCTCACGGCCGTATTCCGCGCTATCAGCAAGACGACGCCGTTTGCGACGTTTGAAGCGAAGTCCAGCGGCGGCATTCCAAACGACATTGCGGCACTACGCGGTGCCCGGCTGGTCATGGCGTCCGAGGGTGAGAGCGGGGCGCCCATGTCCGAAGCGATCCTAAAGCGGGTAACCGGTAAGGACATGATCTCGGCCCGCTATCTGCGACGGGAGTTCTTCGAATTCAAGCCGTCGTTTCTCCTGATGCTCGCGACCAACCACAAGCCGAAGTTTAAGAGTCAGGACGAGGGGCTTTGGCGTCGCGTCAAGCTGTTGCCGTTCCTGCGGTACTTCGCTCCCCACGAGCGGGATACCGAGCTGGACGCGAAGCTACTGGAGGAAGCCGAGGGCATCGCCGCTTGGGCGGTCCGCGGGGCCGTCGACTGGTACCGGGGCGGGCTGCGAGACCCGCAGGTCATCACGGGTGCCTCACAGGAGTACCGGGAGACGAGCGACCAGCTAGCCGGCTTCTTCCCCGGTGTCCTGGAGCCCGCCGACGACGACCACGTGATGAACGGCAACGAAGCCTTTAACGCGTATCTCGAATGGTGCGAAGCCGAAAACCTACCCGCAAAGGAACGGTGGACCCGACGCGCCTTCTATGACGCCATGGAAGAACGCGGAATCTACCGCCGAAAGACCATGCGCGGTATCGCTCTCGTGGGTCTCCGGGAGGCCGACGCGAGCCCCGACGCAGCGGGGCCGGGAATCTTCGCCAACTGACGCACACCACATACGCGGGTCGTCCACCAATTCACGGTGGGCGGCCCGCTTTTCGTTTAGGGGGACCCATGCTGACTTTCCGCCACACCGTGGCCGGCGAGTCGGTCACCGTGAACGTGCCCGAGGACACCACCGATCTCAAGCTCTTTTGGGATTGGCTCAACCGGGCCCGGGAACGGGGACCGATCGCGCTGGACACCGAGACAACCGGACTCAACATCTACTCGGCCGGCTATCGGCTCCGTACCGTGCAATTCGGCGACGCACACGAAGCGTGGGTGCTGCTGTACGAACAGGGCGGATACCACGCACAGTATGCTCGGGAGGCAATCCCGCGGTGCCGCGAAGTACTCATCCACAACGCTGCCTTTGACTGGCTCGTCCTGGACGAGCACGCGGGCATACGGCTGGAAGATCTCGCGCCGCACACCACGGATACGCGCATCCTCGCCGCGCTTATAGACCCGCGGCAGCCATCCGAGGGCGGGGCAGGAACCGCGCTCAAGCCCCTTTCAGCGAAGTGGATTGACCCCGCGGCCCCGGACACGCAGGGCGGGCTTACGCGCGTCTTCAACAGCTTGGGGTTCACGAAAGAGACCGGGTGGGCCGGTATCCCGCTCACGCACCCCACGTACCTTCTGTACGCCGGTCTCGACGTCATCTTGACGGCTCGGCTCGCTCCGGTGCTCCGCCGAGAGCTGGACCGGCTCGGCGTCCGGCACCAGCTCGTCACGTACGAACACGAGATAGCCCGCATCTGCGCAGTGATGCAGCGCGCGGGGCTGCTCGTGGACCAGGACTACACGTCGACCCTCGCGGGCCGGCTCGCCGAGGAAGCCGAGCGCTACGCGACCGTGGCAGCTCGATACGGCGTGACGAAGGTGGGCAGCTCGGCGCAGGTGACCGAAGCCCTCTTGGGCATGGGTGAGCGGCTAACCGAGCGGACCAAGGGCGGGGCGCTCGCAACGGATAAGACTGTCCTACTCCCGCTTGCCGACCTTGATCGGGACTGGCAGCGCATCGGGGCTCGGCAGCCAAATGCCCTCGCAGACGCGGTGCTTCGGGCCAAGCGGGCCGGCAAGTGGGGCAAGACCTACGCCGAAGCATTCCTAGCGAACCTCAGCACCGCGGGACGTATCCACCCCACCGTGTCGCCCCTCGCGGCACGGACAGGCCGCATGTCCGTCACGGCCGGACTGCACCAACTCCCGTCCTCGGATCACATGATCCGCCGCGCGATCCTCGCCGAGCCCGGACACGTCATGGTGTCGACCGACTTTCAGGCCGTGGAAATGCGGGTCCTCGCAGCACTCGCCAACGTCCGCCGCATGAAAGAAGGGTTCATCAACGGTGGCGACGAGTTCGACATTCACACGTACACGGCAAAGCTGATCAAGGGCGAGAATGCAACCCCGCGGCACCGGAAGATTTTCAAGGGCGCTGGATTCGGAAAGGTGTACGGGGGTGGAGTCGCGACGATCGCGAAGCAGACCGGTGCCGAGGAAGCCGAGATTGCGCAAGCGGTAGCCGCTTACGACCGGGCTTTTCCGGAGATCAAGCGCGCGTCGTCGCGGTGGCAGCGACAGGCTTTCCAGAACCGTATGGTCTTCATTTCTGCGACCGGTCGCCGGCTCCCGTTGGACCGGGACCGCACTTACAGTGTCGTGAATTATGCCTGCCAGTCTGCGGCGCGTGATCTGCTCGGCCAAGCGCTACTCAACATCGAGGGTGCCGGGCTGCTCGAATACTGCCGCCTCCCTATCCATGACGAAGTCTTGGCGTCCGTGCCGCAGCGTGACGCCGAGGACATCGCGCGGGAGTTCCAGCGCTGCATGTCTATGGACCTGTACGACGTGCCCATCACGGCTGACCCCGAGATCGGCGGTCGCTCGTGGGGCTCGCTGTACGGCGCTGACTACTGATTCAGCGCCCTGACCTGCGAAAAGCGCCGTCACCGCGTCCGCGCGGACACGTGAGCAAGCGGGAGGGTTGCCCTCCGTTTGGTCACGAATCGAGCAATGACGACACGTCAGATAACGGTCACGTGCCCAATCCAGAACCTTTGTCCGTTTAAGCGAAGATAACGCACGAATCTATGGCGTTGTCCGCTCCGTGATGCCGACCTAATTTCGGTGCCACGCAGCGACAAGGCAATGCGCAAGCCCCGTCCTGCTCATCCGGGACGGGGCATTTTCATGCCCTTTTGCAAGGCGCATTGCATTCGAGCCGAGGGGCTTCTATGCCCTTTTCCGCTCCGTTCCGGGACCCCCTTGGTCCCCACAGGGACCAAAGCCCCCAAGACACGGAGCCACGGTCCATGACGCACCTCACCCATGCCCAAATCGCCGCCGCCAAGAACAACGACTTGGGCGCGATTACGGAAATCATTCGGGAAACTGAAACGCTTATATCGTCCCGCGCGCGTTACTATGCGGGCTCTGCCATGGAGCACGGGAACACCCTTGCCGAAGACCTCAGGCAGACCGGCCGCATAGCGGTCTGGCAGTGCATAGGGAAGTTCGAGGGAGACGCCCCCGCAGCTTTCATGGCCTACATTGACCGACACGTCAACGCGACCATGTTGGAAACGCTGCGAGCGGAAACCCGCCCCGGAGTCACCGCCCGCGCGGCCAAAGATTTTGAGTCCGCGCTTGTCCTCGCAGGCGGAGACCCGTACGAAGCCGAGCGCATCGCGGCGAGCGACGCCATGGGCGACCGCAGGATGACCCCCGAGCACGCCTATGCGGCCCGGCTCTCGTGGCTCGGCCTGGACTACATTGACCGGCCCGTCCCGTGCGAGGACGGAGAAACGTTCACCCTCGCCGAGAAGATCGAGCGCGAGACCGGGACCCCCGCCGAGCTGATCACCCCCGCGGACATCGCGTCGCACCGCCGGACCGTCATCCATGACCAGGTACACCGCACGCTCGGTCTGCTCTCCGAGCGGCAGCGCCACGTACTCAAGGCCGACCACGGTATTGCCCCGGTCGGGTACTACGGCGACGGGCCGGACGCCGACCTGGCGGACGACATGGGCGTGACCACAGAACAGGTCAGGCAAGCCCGGAAGAAGGGCAAGGCTCGTTTCTCCGAGCTGTACCGAGCTGGTGCACGCGCATGGTGACGCTCCAGACCCGCGACGGCGGCACGGTCACGGTGACTCGACACGGCGCCCTGGTGGACATGCACCTTCGGAATGCGGCCGGCCGCACGGTCGCCACCGTTGTCAGACCTGTGTGTGAGGCTGCACGACTGCTGCCCGAGCTGCGTGGGCACAGCGGGGCGTAAACCGGCAAGACGGTCCCTTTTTTCGGTTCGACCCTCAACTACCCCCACCCGATGGCTGGATTGAGACAGGGTCATGCCCGGAAAGCAGACCGGACGGTTTGATAGTGCCTCTGACCTGCATGTCTCTGTCAAGAAACCTCTTGCGCGGTTCGCTGGAGTGGCCTAATCTCGACGTCGCAGCCGAAGAGCTGTCCGATCTAGTGGGGTGGGTATGGTTTCCGAAAGGGTCAAGATCACGACGAATCGGACTCCGTCTACGGGCGGGGTGTCGGTCGACCTGCGCGTTGACGTGTTCCAAAAGGGACCCGGCGGTCTGTTTTGGGAGTGGGTTCCCGCGCACGATGTGCCTGCGCGGCGCATCGCCGTCGCCACTGACGGGGAGCTCGCCGCGGCGCTCGCCCTGCATGGGCCCCGGGTGGCCGGGCTCCTGGAAGAGTGCGAAGAGCTGATGTGGCGCATCTCCGCGCACCACCTGCCCACGGGCGACGTGGTGGCTCAGTGGTACTGGCAGCGCTCCGAAGAGACCGGCCGGTGGATTCCGAACAGCGAGCCGTGGGTTGTCCTTGATGACCGTGCACGGATCGCAGCACTCCACCGTGCGCGACGACTGGCCGACCGGCGTGACCAGGGCGCGGCATGAGCGCGCCCACCCGTACGTTCGTTGACGGCGTGGAGTCCAAGCCGGACGCGTACGAGCTTGCGGCCGGCATGGCGAAGATTCTCGTCCGAGCCGGCCTTACCCTCCGGTATGGCGTCAGTGTGCACCGCATCCCCATCTCCCGTGGTGACACGGGGTGGGGCGTGTGGCTGACGGACCGCACGCCCGATCAGGCCCCGCCCGCAGGTGTGCCCTTCCTTGCCCTGCCTTCTCAGTTCACTACAGCCGCATGACAAAGCCCCGCTCTACTCCCAACTTGGGTGTAGGGCGGGGCTGTTGTGCGTTCAGGCGCCGAGCTGGTCGCCCTTGATGCCCTCGATGAACGCAGCGAATGCGGGGGCGGACACGGCGAGGGCGGAGCCGGCGGGAGTCTTCGAGTCGCGGACGGGAACGACACCGAGCGTAGGGACCAGGTTGCCGGCGACTTCCACGCAGTTGCCGTCGTTGTTGCTGTGGGAGGACTTGAACCACTGCGGGTCGTTCACGGGTACGCCTTTCGTGCCTCACGGATCATGGCTACCGACGCCGCATGCGGTAGGGCTTCGGCTTGCAACTGATGGTAGGTCGTGAGCAACCTCAGCACCGACTCGCGGTCGCGTTCCATGTGACCTCGGATCTGTGACTCTGCATACGCGACCACGGTCATATCGGGCAGCGTTAGCAGGTTGAGCGGCAAGTCAAACGCGCGATGCTCTCCGATGCCGTAAGGGGCCACCTGGATAACCGAGTTGGGCTGTTCTGCGATCATCAGAAGGTGGTCAAGCTGCTCGGCCATGACCTTGGGCCCGCCAACCTGCCGACGGATGCAGCTCTCGTCTAGGACTATGAGCATCATCGGAGGGACAGGGCGAACTAGGGCAGCTTGCCGCTCTGCAAGGAAGCGGACTCGGCGGTCTGCCCGTTCTACCGAGATCGAGCCCCGACGTACGTTGCTCTCCGCTAGGCACTGGGCGTACCCGGTCGTCTGTAGAAGGCCCGGGATGATGCCGATCTCGTATAGCCGGATCTCGACTGCTTGCCCTTCGTTGGCAACGTACTCCGGGAACCCCTCCAGGAGTGGACCCGGCCGGGTCTTCTGCCACTCGCGCTCTAGAGAATCGGCAGTCCCCTTCGTGCCGAAGATCTCGTCCATCTGAACCGAGAACGGAAGGGAGGGCGGCTTGCGAGTAGTTTCAACTGCCGAAATATGCTGGCTGGAATATGCCGATCGGCTGGCCAACTCATCCTGCGTCCATCCTCGTTGGCTGCGCAACCTGCGTAAGAGCACTCCGTACGCGGCGCGCGGGCTGGAGGTGGCGTCTAGCTCCTTCTGGTTGGTCACAACTCTTCCTTCCGATTCGGCCAGTTGAAGGGATGCTGACTGTAGGCCACGCTAACGGCTCCTGGTAGTGGAAGCGCTACGGAGAGGAACGGTCGTGCCCGAACACAACGCTCGCCCGAGCCCAAGCACGGAGCCGGCGCCGGTCCCCGACCTCGGTACGTTCATGGCGGCTGACACCGCCGAGGGAGCATCCCGGCTCGGACGGGTGACCGCGTGGGACGGTGCCGTGGTCCACCTGTCGCCCCCGGGTGGGGGTACGAAGTGGACGGCGACCCCCGCCGAGCTGCGTCGCCCGAACGAGGAAGAGTGCGCGCGTATCCGCGTCCTCACAAACCCCGTTCCGGCGGTGTAGCCGTGAACGGCGCGAGACAAACATCCCCGGACCCGGTCCCGGTCGTGCTCTCCGTAGACGGAGGGTTCGCCCCCCGCGCCGAGCCGGCCGAGGACTGCACCGCATGCGCGCTGCTCGCACAGTGGTCCCACCACTACATCGCGGAAGGCGACGGCTCCCGCGCCACGGACTACGTGGTGGAGATCCGGAACCACCCGCACTCGCCGCCGAAACTCACCCTCCCGGAGCACGCCCCGCCGCAGCACCGAGCGGAGCCGAAACCGTGACCACGGCGGTAGTCGCATCCCCGGTCTACCGCATGAACAAGCACCCCAGTGCCGAAGTGACGATGACGGCTCGCTGTCTCGACGGAGAGTGCACGTGGGAAGCACAGCCGACGACCGAGCCGGCGAGCGCCACCGTGACGTGTGAGTCGCACACCGCTGACACCGGGCACGACGTGTTCACGGTAGCCCTGGAATACGTGGCGCTGGTGACCCGCACAGGGGGCACCGAGTGAAGCTCGTGGCCGTGGCGGCCGTGGTCACCGGCTCCGCTCTGGTGCTCGCCCTCGCTCTGGTCGCGACGCGATGACCGGGCGCCAACGTGCTCGGAAGTGCACGCAGTTCGGAGCTGCGTTCCTGGTCGGCTTCCTTCTTATCGTGCTCCGCTGATACTCCGCTCTCCCCTCCCGTGGTCCCGACCGGGCGGGGAGAGCGGGCCCAACCCGAAAGCGAACTCATGCGTACCGAGCGATTGTCTCCGACGGCCTTACGGAGCGGACACCGCGTTCTCGCGGGCAACGGGACTGTGCGTGTTGTGGACAAGGTGCAGACGCGCCACGGCTTCCACCACATGTGGGTCCTGGTGGACTGGGTGGGACCCCTGCGGGCCCGGTCCATGTTCCACGCGGACGCGTCGGTTCATGTGTGGCGAGGTCCTGCCCCGGCCGTAAGCATCATGCTCCCCGACGGCATCCGCGTGTTGGTGCCGTGAGCCGCCGGTCCTTCACTGATATCTCCGCTTCGCTCCGAACCGTATGGAGAGCCGCCGACGGGAAGATAGAGCGGATTCGGTGCCCCGTACCTGGCTGTCTTCGGGACGTGCCGGTGACACGCGGCAGGTTGGATGACCACACAAGCCAACTCGACGGCGGGATGTGCTCCGTGTCCCGCACAAGAGTTGAGGACCGCGTGCCCGCACGTGCACGCCCCGATTAGCCCCTGACTCCCCGCCGCCAACGCGGTGGGGCGTGCAGTCCTGCGAGCCAAGAACCGTCCGAACCGGATCGGACGGTGGAAGCTCCCCCGCGCGGAGTCACCCCATAGGGCGCCCTCGGGTCTCTACAGCGGTGCCGCCGGCTCCCTCCAAGCCCGGCGGTGGGGGACTGCACACCGGGTCCCGTCTACGTCCCTCCCTCGGATGTGGACGGGACCCCACAGACTCCGTTCCCTCGGCCCGGCCCCTATCTGCGGGATGGTCCCGAGCCGAGGGAGCGGGCAAGACCCTGTCCGTTGCGCGGACAGGTTCCATGCACACCACAACCAACAGGAGTGAGAGCATGACCGCTGTATCGTCCGATCTCCGCACCGGCCGTTCGCTGGTCGACGCGGACCTGTTCGACAGCATCGCCGAGTTCACCGTGATGCACTTCGGCTACACCCTGGAGAAGGCGGAGCGCGCGACCGACCAGGCGTTGGCGTTCCTCGCCACGGTCGGCACGGCCACGGTGAAGATGGTTCCGTCCGACGACGTAGACGGCGCCCTGCACGCGTTCATCCTTCACACCGCCGACTACCGGCAGTTCTGCGACACGCACGCGGGCCGCTTCCTGGAGCACAACCCGCGTCCGGGTGGCGGCGGCCGGGTCCTGGAGGAGGTCCGGGACACCGCGCACGCCATGAAGGCGAAGGGCTTCATGGTCCTGGATGACCTGTGGACCGTGAACGGCGCGTCCGCCGCGCAGTGCGACTCCGACTGCGGACGCGACTACCGGGCCGTGTAGTCACCCCGGTTCGGCTGTGAAAGATGCGCGGAGCCGGCTGCCGTCTGGTTGTCGGCTCCGCGTCACTGGGAGAGTCGAGAAATGACGACGAGCACAGCGCCCAAGGAGCTCCCGCGGGGAGTCCTGGAAGTCATCACACCCACAAGCAAACGGCCCGTGGCCAACCGCAGAGGATCGACGGTTTGGCGCGTCGAAACATCGGGTGGACCGTACGCAGTGAAGATCGGATACCCGAGCCGCACGCACGCTCATACCGCCCTTGCTCCGAGCCGGGAAGCACACATCCTGCGTGCTCTCGGGGCCGGACCCATCCATGACGGCGAATGGGCCGAGGGCACGTGGAGCGTGCAGCCGTGGCACTCGGGCCCGAGCCTGTACGACAAGTGGGCACCGCACCGCGCACCCGGCAACAAAGCCGTTCCGAGTCGACTCGATGCCCTCGCCAGTGCTACGGCCCTCGCCAACCTGCACCGGTCCGGATGGGTCCATGGCGACGTGCAGCCGGCGCACCTGATCATGGGCAGCGCCGGGGCCACCTTGATTGATCTCGGCCTCGCCCGAGGTGGGCACGTTCCGGCTCGGTGGGACTTCCCCTACAAGGGCTGTCTCGTCCACTACGAAGCGCCCGAGATTGCTCGGAGCGTCCTTGCGTGCGGTACCGCCGAGCCCACCCGCGAATCCGACGTGTACGCGTTGGGCGCCTCCCTGCTGATCAGTGCCACCGGGTGGCGTCACGTTGCCTACGCCGACGATGCATCGCGGGAGGAACAGCGGCAGGCGATCGTAGACAAGCCGCATCGTCCGGTCGTGATCGCTGGGGAACTCGGCAGGCTCACGGAGGCCATGTTGAGCTACCACCCGTCAGACCGGCCGACGGCCGATGAGATCTGCGCGGCGCTGATGCTCGCCATGTAGAGCCACGCGACGCGCACTACATACCGCCCCGTCCGTGCGTTACCCCCGTGGCGCATGGGCGGGGCTCCTGATTTCGCGGGCTTACGCGTTTGCCTGGTCGTCGTCCTCGTTGCCCGAGCCGGCGGGACCGACCACGAACGTCCCGAGCCCCCATTCGGTCCGGACAAGTTCACGTTCCCGGAGTTCCCCGACTGCTCGGCGCGCGGTCATCCGGGCCACGCCGAACCGCTCGGCTAGCTCACGGTCGCTCGGGATCTTGTCCCCCGGCTTGTACTTGCCCGCCTGAATCTCCGCCGTGAGCGCGTTGAGAACCGTCATGTACGGCGCGTGCGGCGCGTGCGGATTCCTCGGCTGGTCAGACATGAGGCGAAGCGTAGACAACCGACGAGATTCGGGCGACTTAGACCAGTGGACCTCTTAGAGGAGGTAGACCAGTTAGACCAGTTGCTCTACCGTCTTACGGAGCACCAAACGAAAGCGCCCCGGAAGACCGCTTAGGACCGGTCCGCCGGGGCTTGCCGAAACAGCTAATGGGAGCTGAAACGACATGCGCGAGCTTATCGCCTACACATCCATCGGACTGGGGCTGCTGCTCACCCTCTGGTGCGCCCTCGGGCTCACCGCTCGCCGGCCCGGACGTCACAGCGCCGCCTACCAGGCACCCAAGAGCATGCCGACGCTCACCGGGCCCCACATGAGCCCGTGGCCCACCCCCACCCCCCCACCACGTCCAGGCCCGACTCCTCCCGCTCGACGGCGAAGAGACCAAGCTCGTCCGCCCCTACGCACCCGCCGAGGACACATTGGAGCTGTACGCGATCCGCGAGCGGCGCACGGCCGTCGTCCTCGCCACCCTCGGCATCGACTACGCGTACACATACGCAGGGGACCAGTTCGACGCCCTCATGCACGCCGCTTCGGCGGTGACCGCATGACCCGCGAATGGCTCTCAGCCCCGTCCACCCCCGCGCCGTCCGGCGCCGTGTGCTGCCGCTGCAAGCGCTGGACGTACGCCCCGATGGAAGTCGGGTACATCGAGCGCGCGAGCGGAGCCGGGGTGACCCTGTACGCCTGCCCCGCGCACGCCGCAGCCATGGCCCCCCGCCCGATGCCCGGAGAACTTGACCGGGGCGCGTAGCCCCTCGCAGACAGCAAAACGCCCCGTTCGGCCAAGTGCCGGGCGGGGCTTCTGTGTTGTATGTGGGGGTTTGCGCTAACCTACAGAAGCAGTACTCACGAGCACCCGGATTCCAGGGCGGGGTCTGCCACTGGATCTCGGTGAGGCCGAGGGCCGTCGCCTCCGACCGCACCGCCGCCATCAGCAGCGCCCCGAGACCGTGCCCGCGGGCCGCCTCCGTGAGGTACAGGCAGTCCATGTGGAGGTACTCGGCCGCGTCCCAGGTGGAGAGTTCGGGGGCGCAGGTCGCGTAGCCGGCGAGGGTCGTGTCGGGGAGTTCGGCGACCAGGCAGCGCAGCCGGGGGGCCTCGCTCGCGAAGACGAGGCGGTGGAGGCGGGCGGCCAGGCCGGGGGCGGGAGGCGCCGCCTTCTCGTACGCGGCGTGCTCGGCGGCCAGTTCGGCGACCCGCTCCAGGTCCTCAGGGCGGGCGGGGCGGACGCGGGCCGCACGGGCCTCCTGGGCGGGTTCGGTGTTCATGCCGTCATCATGCACGGCCCCGCCGTCCCGCCCGCGCGCAGCCATCTCCGGTACGGGGCCGCGCCCAGGGCGGCCTCCCGGTAGGCGGCGGCCAGCTCGGCGTACGGGCGGTCGAGCGGGACGCCCGGGGCGGCGTACAGCAGCAGGCGGACGGCCAGCGGGTCGCCGCGCAGGGGGCGGACGGCCATGTCCTCGCGCGGCCCCGAGGTGGGCTGGCAGGGGGCGACGGCCTCGCCGAGGGCGATGAGCGAGGCGGCGGTGTGGTAGTCGGCGTGCAGCAGGGGCGGGTCGAGGCCCGCCGCGCGCAGCACCCGGTGCAGGCCGTCCCATTCGCCGTCGACGGCCGGGTCGACCGCCCACCGGTCGCCGGCGAGGTCGGCGAGCTCCACCACCTCCCGGGCGGCCGCCGGATGGTCGTGGGCCATGGAGATGAACTGGGGCTCCCGTTCGACCAGGACGCGCCCCTTGAGGCCGGGCGGGACCCGCAGCGGGCAGCCCTCGACCTCGTGGACGAAGGCCAGGTCCAGCCGGCCGGCCGCGACCGTGCGCAGCAGGGCGTGGGCCGAGACGTCGACGCGCAGGGCGATGTCGTTGTCCGGCAGGCAGGTGCGGAGCCGGCGCAGCCAGCCGGGCAGGGCGCGGCTGGCGGTGGAGCCGACCCGGAGCGCGGGGCCGCCCGTGCGGGCCGCGGCGGCCCGGGTCTCGGTGATCAGCGCGGTCATGCCGTCGACGAGGGGGCGGGCCCGGCCGAGGACCGTGCGGCCCAGCGGGGTGGGGTGGCAGCCGGTGCGGGTGCGGGAGAAGAGCTCGGCGCCCAGGGCGTTCTCGATGCGGCGCAGCTGGGTGGTCAACGAGGGTTGGCTGACGCCCAGTTGGCGCGCGGCCTTGTGCAGACTCCCGGTGTCCGCGATGGCGCAGAGCGCCCGCAGGTGCCTGACCTCCAGCTCCATGGAGCCGAGGTTAGGGCGGGACCCGCGCGGGCACCAGACGGCGTATCTACCATCAACCACCCTCAATGGGAAGGGAGTTGGCAGATCGGTGATGTCTTCGTGTTATCGGGTGCTGACATCATCCCCACCCGCCCCGGCTCCCCCGACACTCTCCTCAACCCCACAGGAGGAGCCCCCCATGCGACACCCGAAGATCCTCACGTCCCTGCTGACCGCCGCTCTCGGTGCCGGCCTCACCCTCTCCCTCGGCGCCGCTCCCGCCACGGCGGTCGCGTCGCCCGCTCCGTACGCCGGCTACGCCGGGTCGAGCGCGGAGGCCAAGGCCAACCAGGCGTTCTTCGACGCCGTCATGAAGTCCGTGGCGAAGAAGCGGGCCGCCGCGCCTGGCGCCGCCGCCGTCACCGTGGTCTACAGCGCCGCCAACGCACCCAGCTTCCGCACCCAGATATCCCGTTCCGCGCAGATCTGGAACGGCTCCGTCGTCAACGTCCGGCTGGTGGAGGGGTCCAACCCCGACTTCACCTACTACGAGGGCAACGACTCGCGGGGCTCGTACGCGAGCACCGACGGGCACGGCAACGGCTACATCTTCCTCGACTACCGGCAGAACCAGCAGTACAACTCCACCCGCGTCACCGCCCACGAGACCGGGCACGTCCTCGGCCTCCCCGATCACTACAGCGGCCCGTGCAGCGAGCTGATGTCCGGCGGCGGGCCCGGCACGTCCTGCCAGAACGCCTACCCGAACGCCCAGGAGCGGTCCCGCGTCGACCAGCTGTGGCGCTACGGGCTCGCCTCGGCGTTCAAGACCCCCTGACGGACCGGGGCGAGGACGGGTGCCGAGGGCGGGCCTGGGCGCGGGTTCTTCGGTAGCGTGACCGCATGCCCGAAGAGCGGAGCACCACCCTGTACGAGGCCGTGGGCGGCGCCGAGGCGCTGCGCAGGCTCTCCGGCACCTTCTACGAGGCGGTCCTCGCGGACCCGCTCCTCGCGCCCGTCTTCGTCCGCTTCACCCCCGCCCACGTCGAGCACGTCGCCGTCTGGCTGGCCGAGGTGTTCTCGGGCCCCGAGGACTTCACGGCCCGCCACGGCGGTCATCACGCGCTGCTCACCGCCCACCTCGGCCTCGCCATCACCGAGGAGCAGCGGCTGCGCTGGATGGAGCTGATGACGGCGGCCGTGGCGAAGGAGCTCCCGGACGACGCGCTGCTGCGCCGCCGGGTCGTGGAGTACTTCGACTGGGGGACCCGTATCGCCAAGGACGTCTCCGCCTCGGCGCCGGGTACGGATCTGGGCGAGCCCGGACCGACCCCGCGCTGGGGCTGGGACGGTCTCGCCTGAGGGCGTGGCCGGAGGCGTGGCGGGGGCGGCTCGGTCAGACCGCCGTCCGGAGCAGTCTCCGGCCGAACTCGGTGCCGGGCGGCAGCTGCCTCCCGACCCGGGCGAGGGCCTCCTCGAAGTCGGTGCCGGCGATGCCGGATTCGAAGGCCGCGCCCCCGTAGTGCAGCGTGAGGCTCAGGTCGGCCCGCTCACCCAGCGTCAGCAGGCAGCTGAGCGTGGCCTGTTGGGTCGCGCCGTCCGCGACCACGGGGAGCGGGAGGTCCCACTCCAGTACGCATCCGCCGAGGGGCTGCCCGCCCTCGTCCGCGGCACGCAGCGCGGCGAAGCTCGCGCCCGTGTACTCGATTCCCCTGATCCGGGTGGCCACATGGCTCCCGTCGGCCGCGATCACGATCGCTTCCGCTCCGAGGCGGTCCCGGTACCAACCGGTCCAGACTTCTGTCGACTCCGATGACATGCGGCGGACTGTAGCGGTATGACCGGCTCCGGCGCGCGGCCGGTCACCCCGGGGCCGGACTTCTCCCGGTCTCGCCGTTCTCGCCGTTCTTGCCGGTCAGATGCGTGCTCGCGGCTTCCGCTCCGACCACCGGCCGCTCCTCCGGCACCTCGCCCCCCGGAGGCTCGTACCGCTCGCACCGGGGGTTCCGGCACGGCTCGACCTCCCACTCCGGCACCCAGGCCCCGAGGACCTTGTGCCGTTGCGCGTGCACATGGAGGGGCTCCCCGCAGGCCGGGCAGGAGCGCTCGGCCCGGGGGTCCCGTGTGGTGTGCGGCACCGTCCCGGCCATGGTTCCAGCCTAGGACGCCCCGCCCGTCACCGCTTCCTGGTGTACGTCCGCACGACGACCCCGTTGCCGAAGCTCCGCACGTCTTCGAGCGCGAAGTCACGGATGCCGAAGCCTGCGCCGAACATCGGCATTCCGGAGCCGTAGACCTGCGGGTACGACTTGATGACGAGCTCGTCGATCTCGTCGGCCAGCTGTCCGGCGACCTGGGCGCCGCCGCAGAGCCAGATGCCCAGCGGGCCGTCCTCGGCCTTGAGCTCGCGGACCCTGGCGACGAGGTCGCCGGCGACCAGCTCGACGTTCGGGTCCGGGGACTCGGCGAGCGAGCGGGTCGCGACGATCTCGCGCAGGTGGGCGTACGGGCTGACGACGCCGGCGTCCAGGGCGAGGCGGTACGAGCCGAGCCCCTGGATGACCGTGTCGAAGCGCTTGTTGGGCACGCCCGCGAGGCCGAAGCTCTCGCGGAACGCGGTGGGGATCGTCTCCGGGTACTCGGAGTTCATGAAAGCGGCGTACTCCTCGTCGATGAACTGGAACATGGACGAGGCGTCGCCGTGGGGGTCGCCGATGAAGCCGTCGAGGGTGCAGGCGACGTAGTACGAGAGCTTGCGCAAGCCGGGATCTCTTTCGTCAGGGAGCGTGACCGTGCTGACCACTGCGCCCATAGTGCTCTATCCGTAGTGGTTACGCAAGGCCCTTCTGCCACGCCCTTTCGCGCCCTCGTCGCCTCGCCTCTCCGCCCACCCCCCTTCCCGCGCCCCCTCGCGCCTCTCCCGTCAGCGGTTCCTGCGCGTCACGAACTCCGCGAGCGCCAGCAGGTCCCCCGCCGCCGCCAGGTCCGGCACCGCGCGGGAGAGCTGCTCCACCGCGCGGGCCATCCGCTCGGCCGCCTGGGCCTGCGCCCAGTCCCGGGCCCCGGCCCGCTCGATCGCGTCCGCCGCCGCCCGCACGGCCGCGGCGTCGAGGACCGGTCGCGCGTACAGCTCGGCCAGCTCCTCGCCCGCCGGGGTGCCGGAGACGAGCGCCGCCACGACCGGCAGCGACTTCTTGCGGGCCACGAGGTCGGCTCCGGCCGGCTTGCCGGTGCGCCCCGGGTCGCCCCAGATGCCGATGAGGTCGTCGATCAGCTGGAACGCGAGCCCGGCCTCCCGGCCGAACGCGTCCATCGCCGCGACCTCCTCCTCCCCCGCCCCCGCGTACAGCGCGCCCACCGCGCAGGCGCAGCCGAGCAGGGCGCCGGTCTTGGCGGTGGCCATCGCCACCACCTCGTCCAGGCCGACCTCCCGCGGCCCCCGCCGCTCGAAGGCGCAGTCCGCCTGCTGCCCCGCGCAGAGCTCGATGACGCAGGCGGCCAGCCGGGCCGCGGCGGCGGTCGAGGCCGGGTGGGGGTCCTCGGCCAGCAGCCGCAGCGCGAGCGCGGACATCGCGTCGCCCGCCATCAGCGCGTCGGGAATGCCGAACACCGTCCAGGCGGTGGCCCGGTGGCGGCGGGTCGGGTCCTCGTCGACGATGTCGTCGTGGAGGAGGGTGAAGTTGTGCGCCAGCTCCACCGCGGCGGCGGCCTTCACCGCGGGCGCCGGGTCCGCGCCGAAGGCGCGGGTGGCCGCGAGCACGAGGGCCGGGCGGATCGCCTTGCCCCCCGCCCCCTCGGCGGGCGTGCCGTCGGCGTGCTCCCAACCGAAGTGGTACATCGCGATCCGCCGTATCGACTCGGGCAAGGACTCGACGGTGCTGCGCAGTTGGGGGTCGACGACGCTTCGCGTCCGGTCCAGGAGCAGCACGGCCCCCTGCCCCCCGGTCGCGGCGTCGGCGCTGATCGTGGTCATGGTCTTCGCAGTCGCTTTCTTCGCGGTTCGTTCGGTTCGGACGGAGGAGCGGAGGAGTCGGGGCGGCGGCTCAGTGCCGCCGGCTGATCTCCACGTTCTCCAGGACGCCCAGGGCGTCGGGGACCAGGACCGCGGCCGAGTAGTAGGCGGTGACGAGGTAGGAGACGATCGCCTGCTCGTCGATCCCCATGAAGCGGGTCGAGAGGCCGGGCTCGATCTCGTCCGGGAGGCCGGCCTGGTGCAGTCCGATCACACCCTGGTCGGACTCCCCCGTACGCATGCAGATGATCGAGGTCGTCCGGGCGGAGGAGACCGGGATCTTGTCGCACGGGAAGATCGGCACCCCGCGCCAGGTCTGGATCCGGCTGCCGTCGACGTCGACGGTCTCGGGCGCCAGGCCCCGCCGGTTGAGCTCGCGCCCGAAGGCGGCGATGGCGTGCGGGTGTGCGAGGAAGAGCTTGGAGCCGCGGCGGCGGGAGAGCAGCTCGTCCAGGTCGTCCGGGCCGGGCACGCCGTCGTGGGGCTGGATCCGCTGCCCGTAGTCGCAGTTGGCGAGGAGGCCGAACTCCCGGTGGTTGACCAGCTCGTGCTCCTGGCGCTCGCGCAGCGCCTCGACCGTGAGCCGCAGCTGGTGCTCGGTCTGGTCCATCGGGTGGTTGTAGAGGTCGGCCACGCGGGAGTGGACCTTCAGGACGGTCTGGGCGACGCTCAGCTCGTACTCGCGCGGGGAGGCCTCGTAGTCCACGTACGTGTGCGGGACGACGGCCTCGCCGACATGGCCGGCGGAGAGGTTGATCGCGGCCTCGCCGTAGGCGTTGGTGCGCTGCTGGGGCAGGGCGGTGACCCCCGCGAGCTGCGCGGCCAGGGAGGCGGCCCGCCCGGCGAGGGCGAGCACGTCGGCGCGGGTGAGTTCCAGGACCGTGCAGGCGGTGGCCGCCCGGGCGGTCCACTCCCAGGTGGCGTCCTCGTCGACGAGGGCGTCCTCGCCGAAGTAGGCGCCGTCGGCGAGGACGCCGAGGACGGCCTCGTCCCCGTACGGCCCCGCGCCGATCTGCTCGACCTTGCCGTGGGCGAGGAGGAGGACCCGGTCGGTGCTCTCGCCGCGGGTGGCGATGACCTCGCCCGCGGCGAACTCGCGCTGGTGGCAGCGGCCGGCCAGCTCGGCGAGGGCGTCCTCGTCCCCGTATCCGCGGAGGGCGGGGAGTTCGCCGAGCTCGGCCGGGATGACGGCGACCCGTCCCCCGGTCTGCACGAAGGTGACGCGGCCGTCCCCCACCGTGTAGCTCAGCCTGCGGTTCACCCGGTAGGTCCCGCCCTGGACCTGCACCCAGGGCAGCGCGCGCAGCAGCCACCGGGAGGAGATCTCCTGCATCTGCGGGGCCGACTTGGTGGTGGACGCGAGGTTCCGCGCGGCGGCCGTGCCGAGACTCTGCTGCGGTGCCGCCTGGTCCGTGCGGACCTCGTCGCCAACCGAACCAACGGACATGGAACTCCCTCTCGTATGACAGATCTGCGAGAGGAAGCCTTTCAGCACGGAGAGTGCGTGCGCCATTACACAAAAGAGTGGGAGTTGACAGCGTTCCGCTGGGCATGGCGCGCGATTTCCACTCGAACAGCGCACGCCGGTGCGCGCCCATACGCGCCCCTTCACCCCAGGTTGTCCGGATCGGCTCGCACACGGCCCGAACGAATGGCAGCGGAGCGCACCGCTCCGGTACCCCGGAGGCACCGGTTTCCCCCTGCTGAAAGGAGCCGGTCATGTCCTCACCCATGTCCGCGAACCGCTTCCTCGACGCGCTGCGCGGCGAGGGTCTCGACGTCGTCGAGGTCGGCGACTGGCGCACCCACAACCGCAACCACAAGGGCCCATGGGGCCCCGTGCACGGCGTGATGATCCACCACACCGTCACCCGGGGCACCGCCAACACCGTCCGCATCTGCCGGGACGGCTACGCGTCCCTGCCCGGACCGCTCTGCCACGGCGTGATCGCCAAGGACGGCAGCGTCCACCTGGTCGGCTACGGCAGGGCCAACCACGCCGGTCTCGGCGACGACGAGGTGCTGCGGGCGGTCATCGCCGAGAAGGGCCTCCCGCCGGACAACGAGGCCACCACCGACGGCAACCGGCACTTCTACGGCTTCGAGTGCGAGAACCTCGGCGACGGGGTGGACCCGTGGCCCAAGGTCCAGCTGGACGCCATCGCCAAGGCCGCGGCGGCCGTCTGCCGGGTGCACGGCTGGACCCAGCGCTCGGTGATCGGGCACCTGGAGTGGCAGCCGGGCAAGGTCGATCCGCGCGGCTTCACCATGGCGTCGATGCGCGAGCGGATCGCCGAGAGGCTGCGCTGACCCGCCGCCCGGGGCACGTCCCCGGGCCGTCCGGGGCCGTCCGGGAGAATGGCCGGGTGAACGCGCCCGACCTCGAACGCCTGCGGCCCCGGCTCCCCTCCCCCCTGGAGCCGGTCGAGGACGAGCGCTTCGCCCGGCACGGCCTGACGCTGCTGCTCAAGCGCGACGACCTGATCCACCCGGACCTGCCGGGCAACAAGTGGCGCAAGCTGGCGCTCAACCTCCGCGCGGCCGAAGGCCGCCCGGTGCTCACCTTCGGCGGCGCGTACTCCAACCACCTGCGCGCGACCGCCGCCGCGGGCCGGCTGCTCGGCTTCCCGACGATCGGCGTCGTGCGCGGCGACGAGCTGGCCGGCCGGCCGCTGAACCCCTCGCTCGCGCGGTGCGCGGCGGACGGGATGCGCCTGCTGTTCGTGGACCGCGCCGCGTACCGCGCCAAGCACGAGCCCGCCGTCCTGGCCGGGCTCCTGGAGCGGGCCCCCGGGGCGCCGGGGGACGTGTACGTGGTGCCCGAGGGCGGCAGCAACGCGCTCGCCGTCGAGGGCTGCGCGGAGCTCGGCCGCGAGCTGGCGGGCGGGGCCGACGTGGCCGCGGTCGCCTGCGGGACGGGCGGCACCCTGGCCGGTCTGGCGGCCGGCTTCCCCGGCCCGGTGCTGGGCGTCCCGGTCCTCCGGGGCGGCTTCCTCGGAGGGGAGGTGCGCGCCCTCCAGGAGGCGGCGTTCGGCGGCCCGCGCGGCGACTGGCGGCTGGACGAGCGCTTCCACTGCGGGGGCTACGCCCGGACCACCCCGGAGCTCGACGCCTTCGCGGACGCCTTCGGGGCGCGGCATGGACTCGCCATCGAGCGGCTGTATGTCGCCAAATTGCTCCACGGACTCGTCACCCTCGCCGAGGAGGGCGCCTTCGCCCCCGGCACCCGGATCGCGGCCGTGGTCACCGGCTCCCCGGAGCCTCAGGCGGACTCCTCCCGGTAGGCCGCGGCCTCCTCCAGGTCGAGCCGGCGCAGCAGGGTGCGCATCATCTCGTCGTCGATGCGGCGGGCGTCGCGCAGCTGTACGAACACCTCGCGCTCGGCGTCGATCATCTCGCGGGCCAGTCGGCGGTAGGTGTCGTCGGCGGTCTCGCCGGTGAGCTCGTTGACGGCGCCGAGCCGCTCCCAGACGGCGTTGCGGCGCCGTTCCAGGACGGTGCGGAGCCGGTCGGCGAGGGGCGGCGGAAGGGTGTTGGCCGGATCGGCGAGGAGCGCGTCGAGCCGCTCCTCCGCGGCCTGCGAGGCCTCGCTCTGGGCCTGCGCCTCGGCGAGGGTCTCCTGGTAGCGGTCGCGTCCGGGCAGCTTCAGGACGCGGATGAGCGGCGGCAGGGTGAGGCCCTGGACGACGAGGGTGCCGATCACGGTGGTGAAGGTGAGGAAGAGGACCAGGTTGCGGGCCGGGAACTCGACCCCGTCGGTGACGACCGGGATGGAGAAGGCGATGGCGAGCGAGACGACCCCGCGCATGCCGGCCCAGCCGACGACCAGCGGCGCCCGCCAGTCCACCTCGGGTTCCCGTTCCCGGATGCGCGCGGACGTCCAGCGGGGCAGGAAGGTCGCGGGGTAGACCCAGACGAAGCGGACGACGACCACGGCCACGAAGACGCCGGCCGCGTACCAGGCCGCCTCCCCGATGCCGTACGGGCCGAGGCCCTGGACGACGTACGGCAGCTGGAGGCCGATCAGCGCGAAGACGGCGGACTCCAGGACGAAGGCGACCATCTTCCAGACCGCCTCCTCCTGGAGCCGGGTGGCGAAGTCGACCTTCCAGTTCTTGTGCCCGAGGAAGAGGCCGACCACGACGACGGCGAGCACCCCGGAGGCCCCGACCTCCTCGGCGGCGGCGTAGGCGATGAAGGGGATCAGCAGCGAGAGGGTGTTCTGCAGCAGGGCCTCGCGCAGGTGGGTGCGGAGCCAGTGGATGGGGACCATCAGGATCAGTCCGACGCCGATGCCGCCGACCGCGGCGAGCATGAACTCGCCGAAGCCGCCCGCCCAGCTGATGCCCTCCCCCACGGCCGCGGCGAGCGCGACCTTGTACGCGGTGATGGCGGTGGCGTCGTTCACCAGGGACTCGCCCTGGAGGATCGTGGTGATCCGGTTCGGCAGGCCGAGCCTGCGGGCGATGGCGGTGGCGGCGACGGCGTCCGGCGGGGCGACGACCGCGCCGAGGACGAGCGCCGCGGTCAGCGGCAGGTCGGGCACGAGGACGTACGCGAGCCAGCCGACCGCGACCGTCGCGAAGAGCACGTAGCCGACGGAGAGCAGGGCGACCGGCCGGATGTTGGCCCTCAGGTCGAGGTACGAGGACTCGACGGCGGCCGTGTAGAGCAGCGGCGGCAGGATCAGCGGCAGCACGATGTGCGGGTCGAGGGTGTAGTCCGGCACCCCGGGCAGATAGGACGCGACGAGGCCGACGGCGACGAGGAGCAGCGGTGCGGGCACCGGGGTGCGCCGGGCGAACCCCGCCACCGCGGCGCTCGCCGCGACCAGTGCCACCAGCTGCAGTGCGTCCATGCCAGGTCCCGTCCGTGCGCTTGCGTCACTCCCGCTGTGTCACTCCCGCCACAACGTAACCTGGCCATCATGAGCGAGTGCCCGCACGTTGCCGAAATGCCGCGCCCCGAACCGGCGCCGCTGCACGCCACCTGTCCGGAGTGCCTGGCCGACGGCACCCATCCCGTCCAGCTGCGGCTCTGCCTCAGCTGCGGGCACGTGGGCTGCTGCGACTCCTCGCTGGGGCGGCACGCGACGGCGCACTTCACCGCGACCGGACACCCGGTGATGCGGACCTTCGAGCCGAACGAGCGCTGGCGCTGGTGCTTCGTGGACGGTTCGATCGTCTGACGGCTGGGTACGTCACCCCTCCGCGGGTTCTCCGCGGCCGCCGGGCGGGGGCCGGTACTCCGGGCCCCCGGCGACACGGCGGGACGGATCGCGATAGCGTCTCGGCGGACTGCGCAACCCACTGCGTACCGCCTGGTTCGGGGGGTTCTTCCCCGGACCCCGAAAGAGCTTGTGCCACCTTGGAGGTGAGGGTGTCCCAGATCGCAGGCGAGCCCGGGACCCAGGACTTCGTGGAAGTCCGGCTGCCCGCTGCGGGTGCCTACCTGTCCGTGCTGCGTACGGCCACGGCCGGTCTCGCGGCGCGTTTGGACTTCACCCTCGACGAGATCGAGGACCTGCGCATCGCCGTCGACGAGGCGTGCGCGATCCTGCTCCAGCAGGCCGTGCCGGGATCGGTGCTCAGCTGTGTCTTCCGGCTGGTCGACGACTCCCTCGACGTCACGGTCTCGGCCCCGACGACGGACGGCCGGGCCCCGGAGCGGGACACCTTCGCCTGGACGGTGCTCTCGGCACTGGCCGGCAAGGTGGAGTCGTCCGTGGCGGAGGACCGTACGGTCTCCATCAGCCTGTACAAACAGCGCGGCGCGGGGCCAGGCCCGGCGTGAGGCGCGGGGACGCGACGGCCGGCATCCCTGAGCAGCAGGCACGGCCGCATCCGGATGCCGAGGCCGGGTCGGTCTCGGTCGAGACTGGAGTCGAGGTCGCTACGGATCACGCGGAGCAGGCGGACCAGATGAGCGAGCAGGACCAGCACAACGAGGCTCCGGGCATCCCGGAGGCTGCCGGGGGCCAGGAGGCTCCCGGGCCGCAGGCGACGTCCGCGCCCGCCGGGGCCGCGGAGCCTTCGGAGGGTGCGGAGGCTTCCGCGGCCTCCGACGCCCAGGAGGGCGCCGGGGCCTCCGACGTCCCGGAGCCCCCGGCGACCCCCGATCCGCACGACCGCAGCGGGGCCCGGGCGCTCTTCATCGAGCTGCGCGCCCTGCCGGAGGGCTCCGCGGAGAAGGCCGCGCTGCGCGACCGGCTGGTGCGGATGCACCTGCCGCTGGTGGAGCACCTGGCCCGCCGCTTCCGCAACCGCGGCGAGCCGCTGGACGACCTGACCCAGGTCGCGACGATCGGCCTGATCAAGTCGGTGGACCGGTTCGACCCGGACCGGGGCGTGGAGTTCTCCACGTACGCGACGCCCACGGTGGTCGGCGAGATCAAGCGCCACTTCCGTGACAAGGGCTGGGCGGTACGGGTCCCCCGGCGCCTCCAGGAGCTGCGGCTCTCCCTGACGACGGCGACCGCGGAGCTCTCGCAGCAGCACGGAAGGTCACCGACCGTGCACGAGCTCGCGGAACGGCTCGGGATCTCGGAGGAGGAGGTCCTGGAGGGCCTGGAGTCGGCCAACGCCTACTCGACGCTCTCCCTGGACGTGCCGGACACGGACGACGAGTCGCCCGCGGTCGCGGACACGCTGGGCGCGGAGGACGAGGCGCTGGAGGGGGTCGAGTACCGGGAGTCGCTCAAGCCGCTCCTGGAGGACCTGCCGCCGCGCGAGAAGCGGATCCTGCTGCTGCGCTTCTTCGGGAACATGACCCAGTCGCAGATCGCGCAGGAGGTCGGCATCTCGCAGATGCACGTCTCCCGGCTGCTCGCCCGGACGCTGGCGCAGCTGCGGGAGAAGCTGCTGGTCGAGGAGTGACCCCGTGACGCCGTGACGCCGTGACTCCGTGACCGCCTGTCCGGTGCCCCCCGGGTGCGGTGACCCCCGGTCCGGTGCCCCCCGGTGCGGTGACCGGCCAGGGCCCGGACCTACCGGGACCTACCCGGACCTACCGGGCCGGGTCCTGGCCGGGGCGCCGGATGCCGAGTGCCTCGGTCGTGGACGGGCTCACCAGCAGGACGAGCCCGGTCACGGCGAGCACGGCGAGCGCGATGCCGGCCGGGATCATGACGCTGTTCGCCTGGAGCAGCTGCCAGGCGACCGGCAGCGCGAGGACCTGGGTGATGACCGCGGGGCCCCGGGCCCAGGAGCGGCGCAGCCACAGACCGCGGGCGGCGGCGAGCGGGATGAGGCCGAGGGCGACCAGGGTCGCCGCGCCCATGACGGCCGAGACGAGGTCGTCGGGTCCGTCGGCCAGGACGCTCACCAGCATGTAGAGGCCGCCGGCCACGAGGGCGAGGCCCTCGACGCCGGCCACCGCGGCGGCGGCGGTGAGGCGCCCGGGACGCGGGCTCCGCTCCGTACCGCTCATGTCTGCACTCTCGGGGCTCTCGGGGCTCTCGGCACTGCTCATGCAGGCAGGGTAGCCGGGGCCCGGGGGAAGCGGCGGGCACGGGCCGGGCTGGGCCCGGGTACCGCCGGGTAGGTACCCTGGCGACCATGCGCGCGCTTCTCGTGGTCAACCCGGCAGCCACCACCACCAGTGCCCGCACACGGGACGTGCTGATCCACGCGCTGGCCAGCGAGATGAAGCTGGAGGCGATCACGACCGAGTACCGCGGCCACGCCCGTGACCTGGGGCGCAGGGCCGCCGACTCGGACGACATCGACCTGGTGGTGGCGCTCGGCGGCGACGGCACGGTCAACGAGGTGGTCAACGGGCTGCTGCACGCGGGGCCCGATCCGGACCGGCTCCCGGGGCTCGCGGTGGTGCCGGGCGGCTCGACCAATGTGTTCGCCCGGGCGCTCGGACTGCCGAACGACGCCGTGGAGGCGACCGGGGCGCTGCTCGACGCGCTGCGTGAGCGGCGGGCACGGACGGTGAGCCTGGGGCTCGCGTCCGGTACGCCGGGCACGGACGACGAGGCGGTGCCCGAACGCTGGTTCACGTTCTGTGCCGGCTTCGGTTTCGACGCGAGCGTGATCGGCCGGGTCGAACAGCAGCGGGAGCGCGGCAAGCGTTCGACGCACGCGCTCTATCTGCGTCAGGTGGTGCGCCAGTTCCTGGGCGAGCAGAACCGGCGGCACGGGACGATCACGCTGGAGCGGCCGGGTGAGGATCCTGTGGAGGATCTCGTCCTCTCCATAATCTGCAACACCTCTCCCTGGACCTACCTGGGGAATCGTCCGGTGTACGCGTCGCCCGAGGCGTCCTTCGAAACCGCCCTCGACGTGCTCGGACTGAGCCGCCTCTCGGCTCCCTCGGTGGCCCGGTACGCCACTCAGCTGCTCACTTCGACCCCCGAGCGGGGGCCGCACGGCAAGCATGCGTTGACCCTGCACGATCTGACCGACTTCACCTTGCATTCGAAGGTGCCCCTGCCGCTCCAGATGGACGGAGACCACCTGGGGCTGCGTACGAGCGTGACGTTCACAGGCGTTCGCCGTGCACTGCGTGTGATTGTGTGACCGGAAGGGTCGAAAGTCCTTCTACTCGAACGTTTAGGCTGCCATCCACCCCCTAGAAGTACGGCTGTGACGGAGCCGACACCGAGGAATCAAAAAAAACTTTCCAGAAGGGGTTGTATCCGCTGCCGAGGTTTGCGAGTCTCTTCTTGGCGATCGGGACGGCCCGCAACACCGGCCTCCACTGAGAGCCAGAACCCCTCCTCAAACTCTGGACCACGCCAGTTCACCTGGCAGTCGGCCCTTCCCTTGCGGGGGGATTCGTGAAAGCGTTCACATTCACAAGCAACTTGCACGTAATAACCAAGAGAGGTAGCAGCCATGGACTGGCGTCACAACGCCGTTTGTCGTGAGGAAGACCCCGAGCTGTTCTTCCCCATCGGCAACACCGGTCCTGCGCTGCTGCAGATCGAGGAAGCCAAGGCCGTCTGCCGCCGCTGCCCCGTCATGGAGCAGTGCCTGCAGTGGGCGCTCGAGTCCGGCCAGGACTCCGGCGTCTGGGGTGGCCTCAGCGAGGACGAGCGCCGCGCGATGAAGCGCCGCGCCGCCCGCAACCGGGCGCGCAACGCCAGCGCCTGAGCCACCTGTGACAGCCTGAGGCACGCGGCGCGTACACCGTGTACGCAATCACCGCCCCCGAGCCGCAGCGCGCAGCAGTAACCCACAGCATTCGAGCCCCGGACCGAGTTCCTTCGGTCCGGGGCTCGCTGCTGTGCTCCGGGAGTTGAGAGCCGGATCCTGTGATCCGGCTCTCAACTCCCCGCGTACGGGGCTTACTTCTGGGGCTGTACGGGGATGTCGAGCACCACGCGGGTGCCGCGCTCGGAGCCCGGCTGCATGTCGAAGCTGCCGCCGAGCTCGCCCTCGACCAGGGTCCGCACGATCTGCAGACCGAGGTTGCCGGCCCGCTGCGGGTCGAAGCCCTCGGGCAGACCGCGCCCGTCGTCCTTGACCGTGATCAGCAGGCGGGCGTCGGCGCGGGGCTCGCCGCGGACGGCGGTGACCTCGACCGTGCCCTGCTCCCCCGGCGCGAAGGCGTGTTCCAGGGCGTTCTGCAGGATCTCGGTCAGGACCATGGAGAGCGGGGTGGCGACCTCGGCGTCGAGGATGCCGAAGCGGCCGTTGCGCCGGCAGGTCACCTTGCCCGGGGAGATCTCGGCGACCATCGCGATCACCCGGTCCGCGATCTCGTCGAACTCGACCCGCTCGTCCAGGTTCTGGGACAGCGTCTCATGGACGATGGCGATCGAACCGACGCGCCGCACGGCCTCGTTGAGGGCCTCACGGCCTCCCTCGGAGTCCATCCGGCGGGCCTGGAGGCGCAACAGGGCGGCCACCGTCTGGAGGTTGTTCTTCACCCGGTGGTGGATCTCCCGGATGGTGGCGTCCTTGGTGATCAACTCGCGCTCGCGGCGGCGCAGTTCGGTGACGTCCCGGAGCAGCACCAGGGAACCGATGCGGGTGCCCTTGGGCTTGAGCGGGATCGCCCGCAGCTGGATCACCCCGCCGTTGCCCTCGACCTCGAACTCGCGCGGGGCGTAGCCGCTGGCCATGGTGGCCAGGGCCTCGTCGACCGGACCGCGGGAGGGGGCGAGTTCGGCGGTGATCTGGCCGAGGTGCTGGCCGGTGAGGTCGGCGGCGAGGCCGAGCCGGTGGTACGCGGAGAGGGCGTTGGGCGAGGCGTACTGGACGACGCCGTCGGCGTCGAGCCGCATCAGTCCGTCGCCGGCTCGCGGCGAGGAGTCCATGTCGACCTGCTCGCCGGGGAACGGGAAGGTGCCCGCGGCGATCATCTGGGCCAGGTCGGAGGCGGACTGGAGATAGGTGAGCTCCAGCCGGGACGGGGTCCGGACGGTGAGCAGGTTGGTGTTGCGGGCGATGACGCCGAGGACGCGGCCCTCGCGGCGCACCGGGATCGACTCGACCCGGACCGGGACCTCCTCGCGCCACTCCGGGTCGCCCTCGCGCACGATCCGGCCCTCGTCGAGGGCGGCGTCCAGGAGCGGGCGGCGGCCGCGCGGGACCAGGTGGCCGACCATGTCGTCCTGGTAGGAGGTGGGCCCGGTGTTGGGCCGCATCTGGGCGACGGAGACGTACCGGGTGCCGTCCAGGGTGGGGACCCACAGGACGAGGTCGGCGAAGGAGAGGTCGGAGAGCAGCTGCCACTCCGACACCAGCGTGTGGAGCCAGTCGAGGTCGGACTCGCTCAGAGCGGTGTGCTGGCGGACGAGGTCGTTCATGGAGGGCACGTGTGCGAGCGTACCCGCGGAATTACAGGGCGGTGAACCTGGATCTCCGGGCCTCCGTGTTGGAGGATGGGCCCGGAAGGACCTGGTTCCTATGGATGGACAGACGAGAATGGTCTAGTCCACAATGCTTCACAAGGAGCCTCCACTCTCCCCGCACAGGAGGGTGGACGAGGTACCCGGCGCTCTCTGCCCTGACTGCGCCGAGACCTCCCATAACGGCCGAGGGCACCGCACACCCACGGCCGAGCAACTCCGGGCTGCGGTGCCGGACGGGTTGAGGGTCCCGTCAGGCGCCGCGGCCCGCGGGTGTTTCCGGGGCCCGTGAGCCCCTTCCGGCGGGGACGCCTCGCGCGTGTCGCCCTCCCCGTGCGGGTCGCGCCCCGCACGCGTCGCGCCCCCGCACGCGTCGCGCTACGGCCAGGCCAGCATCGCCGTCTCGGCCAGCGCTTCCAGCTCCTCCCGGCTCGCGCCGTCGCGGGCCTGCTGGGACATGCCCTGGAGGACGGCGCCGCTGAAGCGGGCGAGGGCCCGGGGGTCGGCGTCCGCGGGGAGCTCGCCGCTCTCCACGTCCCGGCGGATCCGCGCCTCGAACGCCGCGACGTTGGCCGTGCGCCGCTCGCGCAGGGCCTCCTCGACCTCGGGGGTCGAGCAGTTGACCGCGGCGGAGATCATCAGGCAGCCCCGCGGGTGGGCCGGGTCCGTGTACTCCCCCGCCGCCTCCCTGAGCATCCGGCCGATCGCGGCGCGCGCGGTCGGCTCCTCCGCGAAGGCGCGGCCGCCGAAGGCCCCGTACGAGCGCGCGTACTCCTCGACGACCTCCTCGAAGAGGGTCTTCTTGTCCCCGAAGGCCGCGTAGAGGCTGGGGGCGCTGATGCCCATCGCCCGGGTGAGGTCGGAGACGGAGGTCGTCTCGTACCCGTGCTCCCAGAAGGCCATCGTGGCCTGCTCCAGCGCCGTCGGGCGGTCGAAGGAACGGGGCCGGCCGCGCTGTTTCGAGGTCATGGCGTTAATTCTATAGCGGACGCTACGGAAGGTGGTACGGTTCTTTTCGTAACGACCGCTACACAAGTGAGGGGGGCGTCGTCATGGGCGTGCTCAAGGGGAAGACGGCACTGGTCACGGGCGGCAGCAGGGGCATCGGGCGGGCCGTCGCCGAGCGCCTGGGGCGGGACGGGGCGCGGGTCGCCGTGCACTACGGGAGCAACGAGGCGGCGGCCAAGGAGACGGTCGAGGCCATCCGGGCCGCGGGCGGCGAGGCCTTCGCGATCGGGCAGGAGCTGGGCGTCCCGGGGGACGCGGCGGCGCTGTGGGCCGCGTTCGACGCGGCCGTCGGCGAGGACCGCGGCCTGGACATCCTGGTGAACAACGCGGGGATCGGCGCCTCGGCGCCCTTCGCCTCGATCGGCGAGGAGGAGTACGAGCGGATCTTCGCGGTCAACACCAAGGCGCCGTTCTTCCTGGCCCAGCTGGGCGCGGAGCGGCTGCGCGACGGCGGCCGGATCGTGAACGTGTCGACGGGCCTCTCGCACGCGGCGGTGATGCCGGAGCTGATCGCGTACGCGATGTCGAAGAGCGCGCTCGACGCGTTCACCCGCTATCTGTCGAAGGTGCTGGGCCCGCGCGGGATCACGGTCAACGCGGTGGCGCCGGGCATCGTCGACACGGACATCAACGCCGGCTGGCTCCGGGGGAACGAGGAGGCCTGGGCGGGGGCGGCGGCGATGTCGGCCCTGGGGAAGGTCGGCGAGCCGGCGGACATAGCCGACGTGGTGGCCTTCCTGGCCTCCCACGACGGGCGCTGGGTGACGGGGCAGTGGATCGACGCGACGGGAGGCTCCCTGGCCTGACCCTCGTAGCGGCCCCCTGGGGCCGGAGTGCTCCGAGTGGCTGGCGGGGCCGGTGCGTCCGACGATGGGTGGGACGGGCCGCGGACGGACCCCCGGGGGCCCGTCCGCAGGCCGGAAGGGCATGGGCGGACGGCCTCGGCTCTGCTAGATTTGGGCTTAGATTGGTCTATACCACACAGGCTCCTTTCCAGCCCCTCACCAGATCGGCAGGCACAGCGTGGAAGTTGTCATCGTCAAGGACGCCAAGGCGGGCGGCGAGCTCATCGCGGACGGCATCGCCGACCTCCTGCGCCGCAAGCCGGACGCGCTGCTCGGCGTGGCCACCGGATCGACCCCGCTGCCCATCTACGACGCCCTGACCGCCAAGGTCGCGGCCGGCTCCGTGGACGCCTCCCGGGCCCGCATCGCCCAGCTGGACGAGTACGTGGGGCTGCCCGCCGGGCACCCCGAGTCCTACCGGTCCACGGTGCTGCGCCAGGTCGTCGAGCCGCTCGGCCTGTCCCAGGACGCCTTCATGGGCCCCGACGGCTCCGCCGAGGACGTCCTGGCGGCCTGCGAGGCCTACGACCGGGCCCTCACCGCGGCCGGCGGCGTCGACCTCCAGATCCTCGGCATCGGCACCGACGGGCACATCGGCTTCAACGAGCCCTGCTCCTCGCTCGCCTCCCGCACCCGGATCAAGACCCTCACCGAGCAGACCCGGGTCGACAACGCGCGCTTCTTCGACGACGACATCGACCAGGTGCCGCACCACGTCATCACCCAGGGCATCGGCACCATCCTGGAGGCCCGCCACCTGGTGCTGCTGGCCACCGGCGAGGGCAAGGCCGAGGCCGTGGCGCAGACGGTCGAGGGCCCGGTCGCCGCGCTCGTGCCGGCCTCCGCGCTCCAGCTGCACCCGCACGCGACCGTGGTCGTGGACGAGGCCGCCGCCTCCAAGCTGAAGCTGGCCGACTACTTCCGCCACACCTTCGCGAACAAGCCGGCCTGGCAGGGCATCTAGTCCCGCCGCCGCACCGGCCCGCACGCGCGAAGGGGGCCCGGCACCTGATCCCAGGTGCCGGGCCCCCTCGCGTACCGTCGTGTGCCGCCTGCCTAACGGCCCACGACGGCCTCCGCCGCGGCGCGACCGCAGACGCGGGCGGCACCGTGCGTGGCGATGTGCAGGGCCCCGCGGGGCTCCGACTCGTTCAGGCCCATCTCGACCACCACCGTGTCCGGGCGGGCGGCGAGCAGGGCGTCCAGGGCCTTCGCCATCCACGGGTGCCGGTGGGCGTCCCGGACGACCGCGACCACCCGCCGCTCCCCCGCGGCGGCGAGGACCTCGTCCAGGGAGGCGTCGGCCCCGTAGGAGCCGGTCGCGGTGCCCGGGAGCAGCCGCTCCAGCTCGGCGGCGATGCCCCACGGGGTCTCGTCGCCGACCGCGAAGTTGGCGACGGGCGTGAAGGCGGCGACGTACGGAGCGCTGCTGACCGGCTCGTACGGCCGCTCCCCCGGGGTCAGCCGCAGCGCCCTGCGGGCGGCGACGAGACCCACGTCGGTGCCGGGCGCGGTCCCCTCCTGCACTGCCGCGCCCGGCCCCGATCCAGCCCCCCGAGCCCGGTGCGCCTGGGTCCAGGCCGCCAGGGCGCGCACGCGCGCCGCGGCGTCGGCCAGCCGCTCCTCGGGCAGTTCACCGGTCCGTACCGCGTTCACCAGCGCGTCGCGCAGGCGCAGTACGGTGTCCTCGTCGGCCAGCCCGCCGCCGACGCAGATGGCGTCGGCGCCCGCGGCGATCGCGAGGACGGATCCGCGCTCGATGCCGTACGTCGAGGAGATGGCCTGCATCTCCATGCCGTCGGTGACGATCAGTCCCTCGAAGCCCAGTTCCCTGCGGAGCAGACCGGTGAGGATCTGCGGGCTCAGGGTGGCCGGACGGTTCGGGTCGAGCGCGGAGAGCAGGATATGCGCGCTCATCACCGCTTTGGTACCCGCGGCGATGGCGGCGCGGAAAGGTACCAGCTCACGGGCGTGCAGTGTGGCGAGGTCCACATCGATGCGGGGCAGCGCGTGGTGCGAGTCCACGTTGGTGTCGCCGTGCCCCGGGAAGTGCTTGGTGCAGGCGGCGACGCCCACGGCCTGGAGGCCGTCGACGTAGGCCACGGTGTGCCGGGCGACCAGCTCGGGGTCGGCGCCGAAGGAGCGCACCCCGATGACCGGGTTGTCGGCGTTGGAGTTCACGTCGGCGGAGGGCGCCCAGTTGAGGTCCACCCCGCACTCGGCCAGCCGGCGGCCGAGCTCACGGGCCACGGCCCGGGTGAGCTCGACGTCGTCGACGCTGCCCAGCGCGTAGTTGCCGGGGAAGGAGGAACCCTGCTTCACCTCGAGGCGGGTGACGTCGCCGCCCTCCTCGTCGATGGCGACCAGGACGTCGTCCCGCTCGGCGCGCAGCTGCGCGGTGAGCGCGGCGAGCTGCTCCGGGGTGTCGATGTTGCGGCCGAAGAGGCCGACCGAGGAGAGCCCCTCGCCGATCCGGCGGAGCAGCCAGTCGGGGGCGGTGGTGCCGACGAAGCCGGGCTGGAGGACGGTGAGGGCGTCCCGGGTCAGGGTGTCCGAGCGGCTTACGAGAATGGTCATGGGGCGGACGTCATCCCTTCACGGCGCCGGCCGTCAGGCCAGCGGCCATCTTGCGCTGGACGAGGAGGAAGAGGATCACGATGGGGACGGCCATCATGGTCGAGCCGGCCATCATCGGGGCGTACTCGGTGCCGTTCTTGGTGATGAAGTTGGAGAGCCAGACGGTGGCCGTCTGGTTCTGCTGGCTCATCAGCATCAGGGCGTAGAGGTACTCGTTCCAGGCCTGGATGAAGCCGTAGACCGAGGTCGCGACCATGCCGGGGGCGAGCAGCGGGAAGACGACCCGGATGAACGCGCCGGTGGGCGTGCAGCCGTCGACCTGCGCGGCCTCCTCCAGCTCCTTGGGGATGTTGACGATGAACCCGCGCAGCGTCCACACCGTGAAGGGCAGGATGAAGGTCAGGTAGGTGATGATCAGGCCGCTGAGCTTGTCGTACTGCCCGAGGTCGTTGAGCATCAGGAAGACCGGGATGATCATCGCGACCAGCGGGACCATCTGGACCGCGAGGATGCCGACGATGACGATCTTGCGGCCGCGGAAGGCGAAGCGGGAGATCGCGAGGGCGGCGAGCAGGCCGACCGCGATGCCGATGACGACCACGACCGAGGAGACCAGGAGGCTGCGGCCGACCGGGCCCCAGAAGTCCGCGATGTCCAGGGCACGCTTGAAGTTCTCAAGGGTGAAGGTGGACGGGAAGAAGTGCGGGTCGGGGTCGATCGCGTCCTTGGCCGGCTTGAAGGCCGTGTTGAGCATCCAGTAGACCGGGAAGCCGGCGGTGACGAAGACGAGCAGACCGAGCAGATTCCAGCCCAGCTTCGACTTGCGGGGGCGGCGCGGGGCCGCGGAGACCTTGGCGGTGCTCACTTCCCCTTGCGCGTTCGCTGCGCTCACTCCACATCTCCGATCTTGAGCATCTGGCGCATGTACACCGCGACGACGCCCAGCAGCAGCACGACCGTGACGAGCGCGATCGCGGAGCCGGTGCCGTAGTCGTTGACGACGAACGCCTTGTCGAACGAGTACGTGGTGAGCAGCTGGAACTCGGCCTCGGGGTGGCCGTTGCGCATCACGTAGACCTGCGGGAAGACGCCCATGTCCCAGATGACCGAGAGGGTCGTCAGCATGACGAGGATGGGCTTCATGATCGGCAGGGTGACGTAGCGGAAGACGCCCCAGGCGCCGGCGCCGTCGAGGCGGGCGGCCTCTTCGAGCTCCTTCGGCACCTGCGTCAGACCGGCGCTCAGGGTGATGACGACGAAGGGCACCGCGCCCCAGACCACCAGGAGCATGATCACGGCGAGGCCCTGCGGGCCGCTGGCGAACCAGTTGTGGCCGATCATGTCGACGCCGGGCAGTCGGCTGAGCAGCCAGTTGAGGACGCCGTAGTCGGCATCGAAGAGCCACTTGAAGATGGCGGTGGCGACGATGATGGGCATGCCCCAGCTCGCCACGAGGACGATGTTGATCAGGACCTTGACCCAGCTCGACACGCGCTGGAGGAGCAGGGCGATCGCCATGCCGAGGACCATCGTGACGATCACGGCGCCGGCCGCGAAGAGCACGGTCCGCAGGACGACGGTCCAGAACTCGGAGTCGCCCAGGATCGCCGTGAAGTTGGACAGTCCGGCCGACTCGGGCTCCTGGAAGCCCCACAGCTGCGGCTGCCCGAACTTCTGGAACGAGAGCGTGACCAGCCGGATCAGCGGATAGCCGAGCACCAGGAGGAGCACGAGCAGACATGGCGCGAGGAGCAGCCATGGGATCCCGGCCCCGCCTTTGGACTTCCCGCGCGGGGCGGGCGTACCGGCTCCGGAGCCGGATGGTGGCGATTGCCGCACCGGCGGCACCTTCGCGGTGGTTGTGTCTGCGGCACTCATCCCGTGCTCCTCAGCGATCCCTCTCGTGGTACGGGCGGCAGGGCCCCGCCGTGGTGGCGGGGCCCTGCCCATAGGTCACTTGGTGTTGATGACCTTGTCGATCGCGGCGTCGGCGTCCTTGGCCGCCTGCTCGACCGACTTCTTGCCGTTGGCGATCTCGATGAGCATCGTCTTGAGGGTCTGGGCCTTCTCGACCTGGCCCCAGCCGGGGGCGGTCGGGACGAACCAGCTCGACTCGGCCGCGGTCGCCGCGACGGCGGTGGCCGGGTCGCTCTTCAGCGGGGCGAGGTCCGCCTTGTTGTTCGGCAGGTTGCCCTTGCCGATGAGGCCCTTCTGGCCCTCGGCGCCGGTGAAGGCGGCGATCCACTCGGCCGCGACGCCCTGCGCCTTGGACTTGACCGGGATGGCCAGGTCCGAGCCGCCGAGGAAGACGGGCAGGTTCTTGCCGGACGGGCCGGGCATGACGAAGTTCTCGAGCTTGTCCTTCAGCCCGCCGACCTTGTCGGTCTTCGGGTCGGCGGCGGTGGCGCCCTCCCAGCCGGCGGCGAACATCGTCGCGGACTTGCCCTGGCCGAAGACGACGGGACGGTCGGACTCGTCCTTCGTCTTGTCGCCGTGCATGTACTTGTCGACGATGTTCTTGTACTCGTTGAGGCCCTTGACGGACTCGGGCGAGGAGAGGTTCGCCTTCCAGGTCTCGCCGTCCTGCTTGGCGATGGAGCCGCCCGCCTCGAAGACGAACGACATCGCGGCGTACCAGTCGGGCGACGGCTGGTACCAGGCGCTGAACTTGTCGCCCTTCTTCGCCTGGATCTTGTCCAGGGCGGCGGTCAGCTCGGCCCAGGTCTTCGGGGCGGCCTTGACGCCCACCTCGGCGGCGATGTCCTTGCGCCAGGTGCCCACGCGGCCACCGGCGTAGTAGGGGACACCGTAGGTCTTGCCGTTGTAGGTGACCGAGTCCTTCAGGGCGTCGAGCCACTTGTCGGAGTTGTCGAACTTCGACGGGTCGACCTCGGCGAAGGCGCCCTTGGCCATGTAGCTGATCATCTCGGTGTTGCCCATCTCGACAACATCCGGGGCCTTGTCGGTCGCGAGCACCGCGTCGAGCTTGGTGTTCTTGTCCGGCCAGCCGTAGTACTCGTGCTTGATCTTGATGCCCGGGTGCTTCTTGGTCACCGCGTCATCGGCGGCCTTGACCAGCTCGGGCCAGTTGTTCTGGGCGTCGACCGTCAGCCAGACGGTGAGCTCCTTGGCGTCGCCGCCGGCCTTCGCCCCGCCCTTGTCGTCCGAGCCACCACACGCGGCAATGCTGACCATCATGCCCGCGACGCCGATCGCCGCGATGAGCTTGCGCTTCACGCCACCCTCCTCAGGGATGCTGCAACCCCTGCCCACCGCGCGAAGACATACAGACATACGTCGAGTAATGCTCGTGGGGCTGGGACCTGGTCTTTAATGGTGTAGACCAGTACCCGGAGCTTGGCCTAGACCTTTAGGGGTGTCAAGGGTGTATAAGAAGGGCAGTCGGGTCCGTTATCGGACCGACACCTGAGGGAGGGCGACGACCCGTGACCGGTCCGTGCCACCATGTGAGCCGCGACAGACGGAGGAGCCGGTGACGGCAGCAGCACAGGAGTCGGGAAGGCAGGCCATGGCCACGGACGCGGGCAGCACGGAGACAGAGGGCGGCGCCGCCACCCGCACCGCGCGCGTGCCCAAGTACTACCGACTGAAGCGGCACTTGCTCGACATGACGGAGACCCTGCCGCCCGGCACCCCGGTCCCGCCCGAGCGCACCCTCGCCGCGGAGTTCGACACCTCGCGCACCACCGTGCGCCAGGCCCTGCAGGAACTGGTGGTCGAGGGCCGCCTGGAGCGGATCCAGGGCAAGGGCACCTTCGTGGCCAAGCCCAAGGTCTCCCAGGCCCTCCAGCTCACCTCGTACACCGAGGACATGCGCGCGCAGGGCCTGGAGCCCACCTCGCAGCTGCTCGACATCGGGTACGTCACCGCCGACGACACCCTCGCCGGGCTGCTCGACATCTCGGCCGGCGGCCGGGTGCTGCGGATCGAGCGCCTGCGCCTGGCGAGCGGCGAGCCGATGGCCATCGAGACCACCCACCTGTCCGCCAAGCGCTTCCCCGCGCTGCGGCGTTCGCTGGTCAAGTACACCTCGCTCTACACGGCCCTCGCCGAGGTGTACGACGTGCACCTGGCCGAGGCAGAGGAGACCATCGAGACCTCCCTCGCCACCCCGCGCGAGGCCGGCCTGCTCGGCACGGACGTCGGCCTGCCGATGCTGATGCTCTCCCGGCACTCGCTCGACGCCCAGGGCGAACCGGTCGAATGGGTGCGTTCCGTCTACCGCGGCGACCGCTACAAGTTCGTCGCCCGCCTCCAGCGCCCCAACGGCTGATCCGGCGCCGGCCCGGCGCCGACAGGCCGCCGGACCGGCCCCGACCTGACGTAGACCTGACACTGTCGATCCGTTATACGGACAGGGGTTCCTAACCGGGAGACCGTCCCCTAGATTTCCTCGGCATTACGAGGTGATCAGTGAGGGGACGGTTTCACCATGTCAGAAGCGACACAAGGGAAACAAGCGGTCATCACACCGTCGAGAGTGGTGATCGCGCTCTGCCTGTTCGCGCCGTTCGTCGCGATGCTCTGGGTGGGCTCGTACGCGAAGGTGGACCCCACCTTCATCGGCATCCCGTTCTTCTACTGGTACCAGATGCTCTGGGTGGTCGTCTCCACCGGCCTGACCATGCTCGCGTACCAGCTCTGGAAGCGCGACCAGCGCGCCCGCAAGGGAGGTGACGCGCGATGAAGGACGGCGTGAACGGCGTCGCGCTCGGCGTCTTCGTCTTCTTCTTCCTGGCCGTCACGGTCATGGGCTTCCTGGCCGCCAAGTGGCGCAAGGCCGAGAACGAGAACAGCCTCGACGAATGGGGCCTGGGCGGCCGCTCCTTCGGCACCTGGGTCACCTGGTTCCTGCTCGGCGGCGACCTCTACACCGCGTACACCTTCGTCGCCGTCCCGGCGGCCATCTACGCGGCGGGCGCGGCCGGCTTCTTCGCCGTGCCGTACACGATCCTGGTCTACCCGCTGATCTTCACCTTCCTGCCCCGCCTGTGGTCGGTCTCCCACAAGCACGGCTACGTCACCACCTCCGACTTCGTCCGCGGCCGCTTCGGCTCCAAGGGCCTGTCGCTGGCGGTCGCCGTCACCGGCATCCTCGCCACCATGCCGTACATCGCGCTCCAACTGGTCGGCATCCAGGCCGTCCTGGACGTGATGGGGGTCGGCGGCGGCGAGGACACCAACTGGTTCGTCAAGGACCTGCCGCTGCTCATCGCCTTCGGCGTCCTCGCGGCGTACACGTACTCCTCCGGCCTGCGCGCCCCGGCGCTCATCGCCTTCGTCAAGGACACCCTGATCTACCTCGTCATCGCGGTGGCGATCATCTACATCCCGATCAAGCTGGGCGGCTTCGACGAGATCTTCGCCAAGGCCGGCGAGGCGTACCAGACGGTCAACCCGGCGACCGGCAAGCCCAAGGGCGCGCTCGTGCCCGGCGAGGCCGGCCAGTGGACCTACGCGACCCTGGCGCTCGGCTCGGCGCTGGCGCTCTTCATGTACCCGCACTCGATCACCGCGACGCTCTCCTCCAAGAGCCGCGAGGTGATCCGCCGCAACACCACGATCCTGCCGCTGTACTCGCTGATGCTGGGTCTGCTGGCGCTGCTCGGCTTCATGGCGATCGCCGCCGGCGTGAAGGTCACCAACGGGCAGCTCGCCATCCCGCAGCTCTTCGAGAACATGTTCCCGGCCTGGTTCGCGGGCGTGGCCTTCGCCGCCATCGGCATCGGGGCGCTGGTCCCGGCGGCGATCATGTCGATCGCCGCGGCCAACCTCTTCACGCGCAACATCTACAAGGACTTCCTCAAGCCGGACGCGACGCCCGAGCAGGAGACCAAGGTCTCCAAGCTGGTCTCGCTGCTCGTGAAGGTCGGCGCGCTGGTCTTCGTCCTCACCATGGACAAGACCGTCGCGATCAACTTCCAGCTGCTCGGCGGCATCTGGATCCTGCAGACCTTCCCGGCCCTCGTCGGCGGTCTGTTCACCCGCTGGTTCCACCGCTGGGCGCTGCTCGCCGGCTGGGCCGTCGGCATGATCTACGGCACCGCCGCCGCGTACGGCGTGGCCAGCCCCACCCAGAAGCACTTCGGCGGCTCGTCGGCCGAGATCCCCGGCATCGGCGAGATCGGCTACATCGGCCTCACCGCCTTCGTGCTCAACCTGCTCGTCACCGTGGTCCTCACCTTCGTCCTGAAGGCGCTCAAGGCGCCCGACGGCGTCGACGAGACCTCGCCCGCGGACTACACGGCGGACGCCGGCGACGCGGGTGTCGTGACCGAGCTCCCGAAGGTCGGTGCCGCCGGCCACTGAGCCCCGCCACCGCCCGCTCCGCCCGCCCCGGCATATCCGGAGGCGGGCGGAGCCGTGCCGGGGGCAGACTGCCGGGCATGGACTTCACGATCAGGGCGGTACGGCCCGAGGAGTACGAGGCGCTCGGCGAGATCACCGCGCGGGCCTACCTGGACGACGGGTTCCTCCGCTTCGGCGAGGACGACGCCTATCTGCACCTGCTGCGGGACGTGGCCCGGCGGGACGCCGAAGCCGAGGTGCTCGTGGCGGTCGACACGACGGATCCGGCCGGCCCGGTCCTCGGCGGGGTGACCTTCACCGCCGGCGGCGAGGAGTGGGCCGACATCGCCCGTCCGGGTGAGGCCGAGTTCCGGATGCTGGCCGTCGCCCACGCCGCCCGCGGCCGGGGCGTCGGAGAGGCCCTGGTGCGGGCCTGCGTGGACCGGGCACGGGCCGTCGAGGGGTGCACGCGGATGGTGCTGTCCACCCAGCGGACCATGACCGGCGCCCACCGCATCTACGAGCGGCTGGGCTTCGTCCGCTCGCCCGAACGGGACTGGAAGCCCGTCCAGGGCCTGGACTTCACCCTGCTCACCTACGTTCTGGAGCTCTGACCCCGGCTCCGACCGACACAACATGTGGGGGGTGCCGCAAGCGGCGCCCCCCACATGTATGCTCGTCCTCGCTGTCGCCGCAGGGGAATCCGGTGGAAATCCGGAACTGTCCCGCAACGGTGTGTTTTGCGCGCGTTCGCGCCCAGGGTGAGTCCGAAGACCTGCCGGCAGCGCGCCCGGTCCGTCCGTTCCGGGTGCCACAGACGTCCGGGCCTCGCGGAGTGGGCCGGTGGACGCGGCGCAGCCGTGCGTACGGCCGCCCGTTCCCGCCTCCCGTCCTGGCTCCGAGCCGAGCGAGGGAGAGCCCCCACGTGACCATCGCGCCCGCCGATCCGGCCGCAGCGATCGAGACCGACGGACCCGGCACCGTGCTGCTGCGGACCCTGACCGATCTCACCGCCGACCTCCCGGACACCGACCCCGGCAAGGTCGCCGCCGCCGCCCTGCGCGGCCGCAGCGCCGGCTCGGACGAGGCGGAGCTGCGCGAGCTGGCCACGGAGGCCGCCGCCGGACTCATCGCCGAGGACCCCGCGTACTCCCGGCTCGCCGCCCGGCTGCTCACCGTCACCATCGCCGACGAGGCGGCGGGACAGGGCGCGGTCTCCTTCTCCGCCTCCGTGGCCGTCGGCCACCGCGAGGGTCTGATCGCCGACCGCACGGCCGCCTTCGTCGCCGCGCACGCCGCGCGCCTCGACGCGCTGATCGACCCGGCCGGCGACGACCGCTTCGGCTACTTCGGCCTGCGCACCCTCTACTCCCGCTACCTGCTGCGCCACCCGATCACCCGCCAGGTCATCGAGACCCCGCAGCACTTCATGCTGCGCGTCGCGAGCGGCCTCGCGGAGGACGAGAGCGCCCGCGCCGTGGACGAGGTGGCGGCGCTGTACGGCCTGATGAGCCGGCTCGACTACCTGCCCTCCTCCCCCACGCTCTTCAACTCGGG
Organism: Streptomyces showdoensis; assembly: GCF_039535475.1. Classification (NCBI taxonomy): domain Bacteria; kingdom Bacillati; phylum Actinomycetota; class Actinomycetes; order Kitasatosporales; family Streptomycetaceae; genus Streptomyces; species Streptomyces showdoensis. The sequence continues at coordinate 305,647 of NZ_BAAAXG010000026.1, forward strand.
CACCCGCCACCCGCAGATGTCCTCCTGCTACCTGCTGGACTCCCCGCAGGACGAGCTGGACTCCATCTACGACCGCTACCACCAGGTCGCGCGCCTCTCGAAGCACGCGGGCGGCATCGGCCTGTCGTACTCCCGCATCCGCGCCCGCGGTTCGCTGATCCGCGGCACCAACGGGCACTCGAACGGCATCGTGCCGTTCCTGAAGACGCTGGACGCCTCCGTCGCCGCGGTGAACCAGGGCGGCCGCCGCAAGGGCGCCGCCGCGGTCTACCTGGAGACCTGGCACGCGGACATCGAGGAGTTCCTGGAGCTCCGCGACAACACCGGCGAGGACGCCCGCCGCACCCACAACCTGAACCTGGCGCACTGGATCCCGGACGAGTTCATGCGCCGGGTCAACGCGGACGCCGCGTGGTCGCTGTTCTCCCCGGCCGACGTGCCCGAGCTGGTCGACCTGTACGGCGAGGAGTTCGACGCCGCGTACCGCAAGGCCGAGGCGGCGGGCCTGGCCAAGAAGACCATGCCGGCCCGTGACCTGTACGGCCGGATGATGCGGACCCTGGCGCAGACCGGCAACGGCTGGATGACCTTCAAGGACGCCTCCAACCGGACCGCCAACCAGACCGCCGAGCCCGGCTCCGTCGTGCACTCCTCGAACCTCTGCACCGAGATCATCGAGGTCACCGACGACGGCGAGACGGCCGTCTGCAACCTCGGTTCGGTCAACCTCGGCGCCTTCGTGACCGGTTCGGACATCGACTGGGAGCGTCTCGACGAGACCGTGCGCACCGCCGTCACGTTCCTCGACCGGGTCGTCGACATCAACTTCTACCCGACCGAGCAGGCGGGCCGCTCCAACGCCCGCTGGCGGCCGGTGGGCCTGGGCGCGATGGGCCTCCAGGACGTCTTCTTCAAGCTGAAGCTGCCCTTCGACTCGGCCGAGGCCCGCGCGCTGTCCACCCGGATCGCCGAGCGGATCATGCTGGCCGCGTACGAGGCCTCCGCCGACCTCGCCGAGCGCAGCGGCCCGCTGCCCGCCTGGGACAAGACCCGCACCGCGCGCGGCGTGCTGCACCCGGACCACTTCGACGTGGAGCTGAACTGGCCGGAGCGCTGGGCCGCGCTGCGCGAGCGGATCGCCGCCGTCGGCATGCGCAACAGCCTGCTGCTCGCCATCGCCCCGACCGCGACGATCGCCTCGATCGCCGGCGTCTACGAGTGCATCGAGCCGCAGGTCTCCAACCTGTTCAAGCGCGAGACGCTGTCCGGCGAGTTCCTCCAGGTCAACTCGTACCTGGTCGACGAGCTGAAGCGGCTCGGCGTGTGGGACGCGCAGACCCGCGAGGCGCTGCGCGACGCCAACGGCTCGGTGGCCGGCTTCAACTGGGTGCCCGACGAGGTGCGCGAGCTGTACCGCACGGCCTGGGAGATCCCGCAGCGCGGCCTGATCGACATGGCCGCGGCCCGCACCCCCTTCCTGGACCAGGCGCAGTCGCTGAACCTCTTCATGGAGACGCCCACCATCGGCAAGCTCTCGTCGATGTACGCGTACGCCTGGAAGCAGGGCCTGAAGACCACGTACTACCTGCGCTCGCGCCCGGCCACCCGGATCGCCCGCGCCGCCCAGGCCGCCGCCCCCATCCCCGTCCAGCAGGTCGCCGACCCCGACGCCGTCGCCTGCTCCCTTGAGAACCCCGAGTCCTGCGAGGCCTGCCAGTAATGAGCTCCACCGAACAGAAGAACCTCCTGGACCCGGGCTTCGAGCTCACGCTCCGCCCGATGCGCTACCCGGACTTCTACGAGCGCTACCGCGACGCGATCAAGAACACCTGGACCGTGGAGGAGGTCGACCTCCACTCGGACGTCGCCGACCTCGCCAAGCTCACCCCCGGTGAGCAGCACATGATCGGCCGTCTGGTCGCGTTCTTCGCGACCGGCGACTCGATCGTGGCCAACAACCTGGTCCTGACGCTCTACAAGCACATCAACTCCCCCGAGGCGCGGCTCTACCTCTCGCGCCAGCTCTTCGAGGAGGCCGTGCACGTCCAGTTCTATCTGACGCTGCTCGACACCTACCTCCCCGACCCGGACGACCGGGCGGCGGCCTTCGCGGCCGTCGAGAACATCCCCTCCATCCGCGAGAAGGCGCAGTTCTGCTTCAAGTGGATGGACTCGGTCGAGAAGATCGACCGCCTGGAGACGCAGGCCGACCGCCGGCGCTTCCTGCTCAACCTGATCTGCTTCGCCGCGTGCATCGAGGGCCTGTTCTTCTACGGCGCCTTCGCGTACGTGTACTGGTTCCGGTCCCGCGGTCTGCTGCACGGCCTGGCCACCGGCACCAACTGGGTGTTCCGCGACGAGACGATGCACATGAACTTCGCCTTCGAGGTCGTGGACACCGTCCGCAAGGAGGAGCCCGAGCTCTTCGACGACGCGCTCCAGGAGCAGGTCACCGCGATGCTGCGGGAGGCCGTCGAGGCGGAGCTCCAGTTCGGCCGCGACCTGTGCGGTGACGGCCTGCCGGGCATGAACACCGAGTCGATGCGCGAGTACCTCCAGTGCGTCGCCGACCAGCGTCTCGTCCGGCTGGGCTTCGCCCCGGTGTACGGCTCGGAGAACCCGTTCGCGTTCATGGAGCTCCAGGGCGTCCAGGAGCTGACCAACTTCTTCGAGCGCCGTCCGTCCGCCTACCAGGTGGCGGTCGAGGGCTCGGTGGACCTGGACGAGGACTTCTAGGTCCCGCGTCCGGTACGCCGAAGGGCCCCGCTCCACGGGGGGAGCGGGGCCCTTCGGCGTGTCCGGGGCGGCCCGGGTCAGTCGTTCGCGACGACCGGGTAGCGCGGGGTGCCCTCTGCCATCTGGCGCAGGGCGTCCTTGCGGTCCCGCTTGGAGAGCTTGTCGATGTACAGGAAGCCGTACAGGTGGTCCGTCTCGTGCTGCAGGCAACGGGCGAAGTAGCCGGTGCCCCGCACCTTGATCGGGTTGCCCTGGGAGTCCTGGCCGTGCACCTCGGCGTAGTCCGGGCGGGCCAGCTCGGCGTAGGCGGTCGGCACCGAGAGGCAGCCCTCGTTGGACTCGTCGAGGACGCGGCGGTCGGCCGGCAGCTCCTGGAGGACCGGGTTGATCACGTGGCCGACGTGCCGGACGCCCTCGTCGTCCATGCAGTCGTAGACGAAGACCTTCTGGTCCACACCGATCTGGTTGGCGGCCAGGCCGACGCCCTCGGCGGTCTTCTGGCTGGCGAACATGTCGTCGATCAGCTGCGCCAGCTCGTCGCCGAACTCGGTGACGTCCTTGCACTCCCGGTGGAGCACGGGGTTGCCGACGACCGTGATCGGCCGCGAGGTGCCCCGCTCACGGTGCGCGAGCTCGCGCTCCTCGCAGTCCTCCGTGTCCACGACGAAGCCGTCGTTCAGCTCGCCGATCTGCTCGTCCGTCTCCTGCTGCGCCATGTCCGGCCGCGCCCTTCTGAAAACCCGATTCCGTCAGGGACAGCCTACGGGCCCGGGACGGCCGTCTCAGCAGACCTCTTCGAGATCCCGCCACTCACGGCTGTCCGGACTGTCGGCGACCCAGCCGTCGAGCAGCCCGCGGACCAGCCCCGCGGGGGCGGCGATGCCGCACTCGCGCTCCGGCACCCACAGCTCGCCGGGCGAGCGGTGGCCGAGCGGTCCCGGGTGCCCGGGTTCGCTGTGGTCGTGCGGGTCCAGGTGCTCGCCCTCGCCCTCGGCGCTGGGCATGGTCGACTCCGAGCAGGCCCGGCAGAGCAGCCGTACGGAGGAGGACCAGTCCTCGGCGGCGAAGCCCGCGTCGGCGGCCAGCTGCTCCAGGGCGTCCCGGTCGGCCTCGGTGGCGGCTTCCAGGAGGACCACCCAGGTCGGCACCGGTGAGGGCGCCCACAGCTCGATCTCGTCGAAGACCGGGTACGAGGGTCCCGCGCTGGTGGTCCGCTCGCCGTTCGGGACGCCGTCGTGCAGGACGACCTCGCCCCAGCGGCGGCCCGAGGAGGGCAGCGGGATGGAGAGGACCTCGATCCGGGCCGGGTCCAGCCGGCGGCCCCACACGACCTCGGCCTCGCCCTCCGGGGAGAGCCGCACGGCCGCGCTGCCCAGCTCCATGCCGGCCGGCTCCCCGGTGCCGGCTGCGGCGCCGGGGACCTTCAGCCCGTAGGCCTGCCAGGCGCGGCGGGCCAGCGGCCAGTCCTGGAGCGCGGTGGCGGCGATGCCGACGTTCCACCAGTCGGGGGCGCCGGTCTCCTTGTCGAGCAGGGCGACCGCGCGCAGCCCGGCGGCCCGGGCCTGTTCCCAGTCGTGCCGGAACTTGTGCAGCAGGGCCAGGTTGAACCAGGACTCGGAGAGCCAGGGCTCCAGGTCCGCCGCACGCGTCAGCAGCGCGCCCGCGTCCTCGTACCGGCCGTCGCCGATCAGCGTGAACGCGCGGTCGGTGGCCTGCCGCCACGAGGCGGAGGGCCGATGCCGTACCTTCCCGAAGATCCTCACGATTCCCGCCTGCCGGTCGCTTCACCCTCTTGTTCGCATCCAACCATGCCCGGTCGGACGCGCGCTCATTACCCATGGGTTACCCCGGTGGGACTGGGGCGATGCCCCTGGTGGCACCGCCGCGGGCGAGCACCCTGGCGAGGGATTCGACGACGTCGGGGTGGTAGTCGCGGGCGGTGCCGAGCCGGAGCCGCTCCAGGGCTCCGAGGCCGCCGCCCTCGGTGGTGGCGGCGAGGTCGTCGTAGGCGTTGACGGTCCGGACGATCCGGGCGGGCAGCGGCTGGTCCCGGTAGGGGTCGGCCTGCCGCTCCACGACCACGGCGACGGCCGCGGGGACCCCGGTCTGGCGGACCACGGCCCCGCCCAGCAGGGCGATCCGGCGCTGTTCCTCGGCGGGCAGCAGGGCGGTGGCGCCGCCCTCGACGGGGTCGACCAGGGAGAGCTGTCCGATGTCGTGCATGAGCGCCGCGTGTTCGAGGACGGTCAGCGCGGAGCCGGAGAGGCCCAGCTCACGGCCGACGGCCCGGCTGAGCTCGGCGACCCGGCGGGCGTGGCCCGGCGGGGTGCAGCCGGCGATCTCGGTGGCGCGGGCCAGCGAGGCGATGGTCTGCCGGTTGGTGGTACGCACGGCCGCGTACCGCCGGTAGGAGACCTGGGTGAGCAGCAGCGGCACGGCGAAGACCGGCAGCGCCCAGAGGCCCGCCACGGCCACGCCGAGGGCCATCACGGTGCCGGTGGCGCAGACGGCGGAGCCGATGCCGGGCAGGGCGCGCAGCTGCTCCCGGAGCAGCGGGCCGTAGGGGTGGCCGGTGCGGGCGCGGTGCAGCAGGGCGGCGAGGACGGCGTCGCAGAGGGCGGTGAGGAGCAGCAGCAGGAGCAGGAAGAGGGCGTACGAGGGGCCGTGGCCGAGGCGGGCGGCGACGGTGCCCGCGTTGTAGAGCGGCTGGAAGCAGAGGGCGGCGAAGCCGACGGTGAGGACCCGCCGGGCCAGGTGGTCGGGGTCGGGGCCGCGGCCGCGGGCCACGTGCGGGACGATCCCGGCGAGGCCGCCCGCGACGGAGACGGCGACGGTCTGCAGGACGCCGTGGGTGGTGGTGTGGCCGGCGTTCTCGCCGAGGAGGGCGTAGGCGAGGGCTCCGGCGGCGGCGAGCGGGGCGGGTTCCCGCTCCCCCGGCCGTGCGCCCCAGCGGGACAGCTCGCCGACGGCGATGAGGGCGCCGAAGGCGAGCGCGGCACGGGGGTCGTCGACGCCCCGCCAGAGGGTGGCGGCGAGGGCGGCGAGGGTCAGCAGCAGGGCGAGCGCGCGGACGGCCCCGACGACTCCCCCGACCGCGACGGCCCCGGCGGGCCCGGCGGTGGCGCGGCCGGTGCTCACGCGTGCTCCTGGGCGGTCCGGGCCGCCCGCGCCGCCGCGGGGGTCCCGGCGGGCGGCGGGGTGCGGGGCACGGGCAGCGGGGCGGTGGCCTCGTCGGCCGTGACCTCGGTCTGCCAGCCCTCCCGGGCGAGGGCCCGGGTCAGCGCCTCGACCATGCGCGGGTCGAACTGGGTGCCCGCGCAGCGCTCCAGCTCGGCCAGGGCGGTGGCGACGGGGCGGGCCCGGCTGTAGGAGCGGGTGGAGGTCATGGCGTCGAAGGCGTCGGCGACGGCGACCACCCGGGCGTACTCGGGGATCCGGCGGCCCTTGAGCCCGTACGGGTAGCCGCTGCCGTCCATGCGCTCGTGGTGGTGGAGGATCGCGGTGCGGGCCTCGCCCAGGAAGCCGATGCCGCGGACCATCTCGTGCCCGTACTCGGGGTGGAGCTCGATGATCCGTCGCTCCTCCGGGGTGAGCGGCCCGTCCTTGCGCAGCACCCGGGTGGGGACGCCCAGTTTGCCGACGTCGTGGAGGATGCCGGCGAAGCGCACGACCTCCAGGCGGTCCTCGGCCATGCCGAGCTCACGGGCGATCAGGACGGAGGCGCGGCCGACCCGTTCGCTGTGGCCGCGGGTGTAGCGGTCCTTGATGTCGACGGCCTGGACGAGGGCCCGGATGGTGGCCTGGTGGGCGGCCCGCTCGCGGTGGTACTGGGCGAAGACCCAGCAGGAGATGTACACGGGCAGCAGGACGAAGAGCGCGGCGACAGGCCCGTACGGGCTGCGCCAGAGCACGGCCATCATCAGCCCGGCGAGTCCGTGCACGGCGTGCGGGGCGAGGGAGCGGCCGAGCAGTCCGCGCCAGGCGGCCCGGGGCGGGAGCTGTTCGACGGTGGCGCGGATGCCGCCGTCGAGGGCGGTGAGGGTGAGGCAGAGGGCGAGCGCGGCGGCGCCGGCGGGGAGCAGCGCGTACGGGAAGTCGGGGGTGTCGGGCCCGAGTCCGAGAGCGGCGTGGCAGTGGAAGAGCCGGGCGGCGTGCGAGGCGGCCCAGACGGCGAGGGCGAGCCGGGCGGCACGCCAGACGCGGCGCGCCCCGGCGGGCGGCTGCTCCACCCGGGCGAGGACGGCGCCGGGCAGGGCGGTGAGCGCGGCGGCGGCGGGCGGCAGGAGCAGCGCGGTGGCGATCAGGACGGGGAAGAAGGAGCCCGCGGTGACCGGGAAGGGCCGGGCGGGCCCCAGCGCGCGGGCGACGAGCGCGCAGCGGGCGGGCAGCTCGCACACCGCGTAGAGGGCGGCGAGCAGCAGCACGGCGCGCCAGGGCGTGGCGGCGCCGGGCCGGAGCGCGGGCAGGACGGCCGCGGCGGCGGCGAGCAGGGCGCAGCCGATGTACGCGCGTGCCGTTCGCGGAATGACCTGGACGCCCATCACGCCCGTCACGCTAGCGATTCGGGGCGCCGCCGACGGGCGGCCGCGGGCGATTCGCACCATCGGGTGATACAAGCCGATGGACACACCGAAGGCCGGGCGAGACGCTCGCCCGGCCTTCGTGGTGTGTGCGGTGCGGCCGCTCCGGAGCTACTGCTCCCGGGGCGCGGCGGTGACGTCGGCGGCGTCGGCGACTTCGGCGACGTCCTGCTCGGGCACCGTGTGGCCCGAACGGATGAGGTCGATGCGGCCCATCACCTTGGCGCGCAGGTCGACCGGAACGTCATCGCTGCCGCAGCAGCGCTTGACGAGCTTCTTCACCGCCTGTTCGAGGCCGTACTTCTCCAGGCACGGGGAGCACTCCTCGAAGTGCACCTCGAACTTGGTGCAGTCGGTGTCGGGCATCTCTCTGTCGAGGAACTCGTAGAGATGGTCCAGGACCTCTGAGCAGTCCGTCTCGTGCGGATCTCCGCAGCTCATGAGCCCGAGCCTTTCAGATCGTGCGACTCTCCGGCGCCCGCGGGAACCAGCCCGCGGTCGCGAGCGTAGTCCTCGAGCATGCCGCGCAGCTGGCGGCGGCCCCGGTGCAGCCGGGACATCACCGTACCGATGGGTGTACCCATGATGTCCGCGATCTCCTTGTACGCAAAGCCCTCTACGTCGGCCAAGTAGACGGCGATGCGGAACTCCTCGGGGATCGCCTGGAGCGCTTCCTTCACGTCCGAGTCCGGCAGGTGGTCGAGCGCCTGCGACTCGGCGGAGCGCAGACCCGTCGACATGTGCGACTCGGCGCGGGCGAGCTGCCAGTCCTCGATCTCCTCGGCGGCGGAGCGCTGGGGCTCGCGCTGCTTCTTGCGGTACGAGTTGATGAACGTGTTCGTGAGGATCCGGTACAGCCACGCCTTGAGGTTGGTGCCCTCGCGGAACTGGTGGAAGGATCCGTACGCCTTGGCGTAGGTCTCCTGCACCAGGTCCTCCGCGTCCGCGGGGTTGCGCGTCATGCGCAGCGCGGCGGAGTACATCTGGTCGAGGTAGCCGAGGGCGTCCCGCTCGAAGCGCGCGTTGCGCTCCTCGGTCGTCTCCTCGGGGCCGTCGTCGGTCCCTGTGTCGGTCCCAGTGACCGGACCCACCTCCTCCAGCGCTGCGGCGAACCCGAACGCGGACCCGCTCGCTTCGGAGGATAGACGAGGAACCGCCCCGCCCGCCGCCCGAACAGGCGCGACCTTGGGCGCCGGCAGCACCGTCCAATCCAGGTCAGCGGCCTGCGCACGCTCGGGGCAGATGGTCGAACCCATGCGACGGACTCCCTCTTCCTTTGCTCGTGAGCACCGATGTCCCTGACAACAGTGGTCCCGCGCTCCACATTCCCGGGAGGGCCGCCCGGTCACCGAAGTGACGTGATCCACGCGGACACTTCACGCACGATCACCTCGACGGCCTCCTCCTGCGAGAGCGGGGCGCGCTTGGCGACGGCGAAGCCGTGGTCGCCGTAGGGCACCTCCGCGAGCGTGTACGGGCCGTCCGGGAACTCCTCCGGCCTGCCGAAGGGGTCGTTGCCGCCCTGGACGACGAGCGTGGGGACGCCGGAGCCGAGGAGTTCGTCAGCTCGGGAGCTCTCGGGCCGGCCCGGCGGGTGCAGCGGGAAGCTGAGCGCGAGCACCGCCGAGGCGCCCAGCTCGGCGGCGGTGCGGCAGGCCACCCGGGCGCCGGCGCTGCGCCCGCCGGCGATCACCGGCAGGCCGGGGGCGGCGAGGGCGGGCCACAGGCCGCGCCAGCCGGTGTCGAGGGTCTTCGGCGCGGGGGCCAGCTTCTTGCCGGCCACCCGCCAGGGCTGCTCGACCAGCGCCACGGTCACGCCCTGCGCGGGCAGCGCGGCGGCCAGGGCCACCAGGTCGCGGGCCTCGATGCCGCCGCCCGCGCCGTGGCTCACGGCGAGGACGGTCCACGGCTTCTTCGCGGCGGCCCAGGTGATCCGGGCGTCCCCGGCCTCGGTCGGAACGATCTCGGTCTCGGTCACGGCCCCATCCTGCCGTCCCGAGGGCCCGGAAGCTCAGAAGAGGGTGCCCTCCTCCGGGCCCTCCAGCTCGGTCAGCAGCTCGGGCCCGTTGTTGCGCACGTTGCTGACCGCCGTCGGCACCGGGTAGGCCCGCATCAGGCCCTCGGGCGGCGGGGCGAGCAGCGAGCGCAGCTCGTCGAGGCCGGTGCGGTGCGGGTCGAGCCAGGCGTCCCAGCGGTCGGGGGTGAGCATCAGCGGCATCCGGGGGTGGATGTCGGCGAGCGAGCGGGGCCCCTCGGCCGGGGCGACGCCCAGCGGTCCCGTCTCGGCCTCGGTGGTCACGACGGAGCAGGTGACCCACCAGGCCGAGGGGTGGTCGTCGGGCAGGGTGCGGTCGCGCCAGAACTCGTAGAGCCCGGCCATCGCGAAGACCGAGCCGTCGGCGGGGGTCACGAAGTACGGCTGCTTGCGGGGCCGCTTCTTCTTCCCCTCGACCTCCAGCTCCCGCTCGGCCGCGGCGGTCACCCACTCGTAATAGCCGTCGGCGGGCAGGATGCAGCGGCGGGCCGCGAAGGCCTTCTTGAAGGAGGGCTTCTCGTGCAGGGTCTCCGCGCGGGCGTTGATCATCCGGGCGGCGCCCTCCGGGCTCTTCGCCCAGGACGGCACGAGCCCCCACTTCAGGGCGCGCATCTGGCGAACCGGGCGGCGTGATTCCGCGTCTTTCAGAGGACGCTCCAGGATCGCGTAGACCTCCTTGGTCGGGGCCACGTTCCAGTCGGGGGCCAGGGTCTCCTCCGGCTCCCACTTCTCGACCTCGAAGACGTCCACCAGGTCCTCGGGGCGCCTGCTCGCCGCATACCGTCCGCACATGAGTGCCACACTGCCACGACCCCGCCCCCGAACGAGGAGCCTCTTCGCATCATGAGCCTCACCCAGGGCGTACTCGACGCACAGACCGCGCCCGCGCAGTGGATCGTGATCGCCACGGCGGTCGCCGCGCTGGCCGCGGTCCTGCCCCGCCCGATATGGCGGCTGTCCCGCAACGCGATCACCATCGCCCACGAGGGCGGCCACGGCCTGGCCGCGCTCGTCACCGGACGGCGGCTGCAGTCGATCCGGCTGCACTCGGACACCAGCGGGCTGACCGTCTCGCGCGGACGGCCCACCGGGCTCGGCATGATCCTCACGGCCGCCGCCGGCTACACCGCCGCTCCGCTGCTCGGCCTCGGCGGGGCCGCGCTCCTCGGCAGCGGCCGGGTCACCCTGCTGCTGTGGCTGGCCACCGCGCTCCTGGTGGCGATGCTGGTGATGGTCCGCAACGCGTACGGCGTCTTCACCGTGCTGCTCACCGGCGGCGTCTTCCTGCTGGTGTCCTGGCTGACCGGCCCGGACGTCCAGTCGGTCTTCGCGTACGCGGTGGTGTGGTTCCTGCTGCTCGGCGGGGTCCGGCCGGCCTTCGAACTGCAGGCGAAGCGGCGTCACGGCGGGGCGCCCGACTCCGACGCCGACCAGCTCGGCCGGCTCACCCACGTGCCGCCCGCGCTGTGGCTCCTCTTCTTCCACGCCGTCTCGATCTGCTCCCTGATCGGCGGAGGACGCTGGCTCCTGGGCGTGTAGCACCCCCGTAAAGTGAGGGCATGACC